>CALBST010000157.1 GCA_937967425.1 uncultured Caulobacteraceae bacterium | reverse complement strand
TCGAGGCGCACGCCCGGGCCCATCGTCGTCGACAGAGCAACCTTTTTCACGAACGTGCCCTTCGCTCCCGACGGCTTCGCCTTCGCCACAGCATCCACGAACGCCTTGGCGTTCTGCACGATTTGCTCTTCCGAGAAGCTCGCCTTGCCGATGCCGGCGTGAATGATGCCGGCCTTCTCGACGCGGAATTCGACAGCGCCGCCCTTAGCGTCGGCGACGGCCTTCTTCACGTCCATGGTCACGGTGCCGACCTTCGGGTTCGGCATCAGGCCACGCGGGCCCAGCACCTTACCGAGACGGCCAACGAGCGCCATCATGTCCGGCGTCGCGATCAGGCGGTCGAAATCGATCTTGCCGCTATTGACCACCTCGAAGAGGTCGTCGGCGCCAACGATATCGGCGCCGGCCGCTTTCGCTTCTTCGGCCTTCGCGCCCTTGGCGAACACAGCGACGCGCGCGGTGCGGCCGGTGCCGTTCGGCAGCGAGACAACGCCACGGACTTGCTGGTCCGGATATTTCGGATCGACGCCCAGATTCATCGCGATCTCGACGGTCTCATCGAACTTCGCGCTGGCGCGGGCTTTGATCAGCTTCACGGCTTCGTCGAGCGTGTGGAGCTTGCGCGGGTCGATGCCGGCGTGGCTCACGGCCATGCGCTTGGTGACACCCGGCGTTTTCTTTTTTGGAGCTTGTGCCATCTGATTAGCCCACCACTTCCACGCCCATCGAACGGGCCGTGCCGGCGATCATTTTCGCGGCTTGGTCGAGATCAGAGGCGTTCAGATCTTTCTGCTTCGCCTTCGCGATTTCCTTGCACTGGGCCATCGTGATCTTGCCCACGGTGTCGATGCCCGGCTTCTTCGAGCCAGAGCCCGGCTTCTTCGCCGTCGCCATCTTCGCGGCCTTCTTGATCAGGAACGACGCCGGCGGCGTCTTGATCTCGAACGTGAAGCTCTTGTCCTGGTAATAGGTGATGACCACAGGGCAGGGATCGCCTTTGGGCATATCCTGCGTACGGGCGTTAAAGCCCTTGCAGAATTCCATGATGTTGAGACCGCGCTGACCGAGCGCGGGACCGATTGGAGGTGACGGGTTGGCAGCGCCAGCCGGCACCTGGAGCTTAATCTGCCCCAGTACCTTTTTAGCCATGTTGGCCTCTCGCTTAACGCCGGACGATCGCTAAACCGCCCGACCTGAGTGGGTGCGTGGTCTGGGAGGCTAATCCCCTCCCACGCGGGAAGCCGGGGCGTATAGCGGAAGCGGAACGGCTTGTCGACAGGCCCTACCGGCCTCGCTGTAGGGTGACCGCCCGCGTCACCCACGCCTCGAGCTCAGCGGTATTGGCGATATCCGGGTTATAGCGGAGCTCGGGCTCGTAGGGCCCCATCTGGGCCGGGCTTGCGGGTGAGAACGCCTGCAGGGTTGAGAAATAGGAGAGCCCGGACGGCAGCCGCTCCTCCCGGACCTCGAAGTAATGGGTCGCCGCATCCGTCGCCTGCCCGACATGGAGCGCGCCGAGACGCCGGAACATGTCGGTCACGATCAAGCAGGAACTGAAGCAGGCGTTATCGGTCACCAGCACTATCCGGCCCGCGGCCGCCTGCGCTGGCGGCGTGCCGGGCGCGGCGCGATCACTGCCGCAGGTTGTCGGGCCGGTGAACTCCCGCCCCTCGGCTTCAGCGCGTTCGGCGCGTTGGACGAGTCCACGCATGCCTCGGGCGAAGTCCGGATTGCTCTCCGCGAACCGCGTCACATAGCTGCGCATGGTCGCCAGATTGCGCGGCGAGACGCGCCACGTCGTGCTGCAATCCTCGCCACCACCGCGGTAGAGATGGTTGAAGCGCGCATCGCCAAACAGTACGCGCGCGATCTGCTCGCCAAAGTTACTGTTGCCGCCGCCATTGCCACGCATGTCGAGCACCACGATTGGCGCGGCGCGCAATTGCGCTTGCTGTTCGCGCACTTGGGCGACCACAGCCGTCGCGCCATCGTCCAAACCCTGCAGCGCGATCCACATGCCGCCGCTAAACGAACGCACGCCATACCCCGCCGCGCCGCGATTGAGCGCCGGTGCGACCAGGGGGGTCAACTCAGCGCGTGACGCTTCACGCCATTGCAGCGTGTGGGAAATACGCCGCCGGTCGCGCATAAACTCGCATTGGCTCGGCCGCAGCACGAATGGATTGCCGCTATCGATCAGAAGCGTCGGCGCACGCTGAATGCGCTGCGCCTCGATTGACCATACAGCGCTGAACCCGCCGAGCTTCTGCGCAGCAAAATCGTCCGCGGACACACCATCGCATGACAGCAGCCGCGCGCCGACCAGAGATGCGCCCTCGTCCACGCCCTCATGCGAAAACACGACATAGCTATCACCGCGCCGCGTCATGATGAGGCCAGCCCATTGCACAGTGCTCGCCATGTACGGGCTGCGCCACCAGATGTGCTTATCGCCCGCTACGTTGGCGAAACCCGCCATGGTCGCGAAATAGCCCTCGATCGTCTGCACTTGCTCGGCGCGCTGCAACGCCAGCGTCCGCCCTGCTTCCAAGCGCGAGCGAAACGCCGTGTCGTTGATTGTTTGCGACAGCGCCGGATGATCTTCCATCAGCAGCTGATAGGCGGCCTCGATGTCGGCGCGCGTGATCTCGCGCCATTGCGCCGCCGTGTTCGCGCCTTGCGCCACTGCAGAAGAGACGGTCGCGCATAACAACGCGCACGCCAGGATCAAACGCTTCATTGACGAACTCCACCACGCACGTTATCGGCCGAACATGCCGCCAAGCAATCCAGCAATGGCGCCCATCACTGTGACCCAAAGTCCGCCGACGAGCCGCCCCACGACGGCCGCGAAACTCGGCACGAGCACGAGCGCCAGTGCGAGCACGCCCGCCGCCACCATGAGGACGCCGAATAAGCTTCCACGCCTCTGCTTCACGCCGCGCCTCCACTGAGCGGCGCAACCACGCGCGGACCGTTGGTCAACAACGCGACTTCCGCGAGAACGATCGGCAGCGTCCAGGCGCCAGGCGCCGCGATGTAGCGCGGCTCCCAACGCGGATTGAACTTGTCCTTGAAAGCCCGCAGCCCGCGGAAGCCATAGAATGGCTCACCGCGCTCATGCACGAGCCGTCCGGCGCGCGCGAACAGCGATGCGTATTTCCTATCCTCGGCCAATCCCGCCAACGGCGCCATGCCGAGATCGAAGCTCTCCAGTCCGTGCGCTTGCGCCCAAAGCAGAATCTCAGTGAACAGAAAATCCATCAGCCCGTTCGGCGTGTCGTTCGGATCGTGACGCATAAGATCAACGGCGCCACGTTTGCGATTGCCCGTCAGCCAGATATTCGCGAACGCCACGATGCGCCCCTGCAAGCGTGCGATCGCGATCGCATGACGGCTGAGATAAGCGGGGTCGTAAGCGCCGAGCGAGAACGCCTTCTCTCGCCCGCCATGGGCTGCGAGCCACGCATCGGAGACCGGCCGCAACGTGTCCCAAAGCGCCGGTGCGTGCGGCGGCTCGAGCACCTCGAACACTGCGCCTTCACGCTCCACGAACCGCCGCCGCGCCGAGCGCAACTTTTGGCGCGCTGAACCCGCGAGACTGAAGTCCTTCAGATCGATGATGGCGTTCTCCCCCATCTTCTCGACCCGGAAGTTCAGCTCCAGCAGGTCCGGCAGCAAATCCGGCGGCGCCGCGCACACGACCGGCCGGAGCGAAAGGCGCTCAGCGTCCGCGCGCAATGCGGCAAGCGCGGCGCGCCAAGTGGCGCGCTTGCCCACGGGCGGCCCCATCGCGATCAGACTGCCGCCGCCGCGCGCCGTCATCACCATGGCGCCATCGACAAAGAGAAAACTCTTGTCGCCGGTGAACGCCAGTTGCGCATCGGGCAATGCATCTTCGGCGCTGGCGATTATTGCCTCGGCGCGCTCGAAATCTTCGCTCGCCGGCGGCGGCGGCGCGCCGCGCGCCCGGCTCAGCAGATACCATTGCGCGCCCGCGAGGACTGCCGCGCCCGCCGCAACCGCCAGCGCGCGGCCCGGACGGCCAAGGTGATCGCCCGTCAGCAACTTCCACCACGGCGCCTCGGCGAAGTCCGGCCTTTCCCCTGCCCACAACAACGCGCCCATCAACGCAATGCCAAACGCCGCGGCAATGCCCAAGGCAACGCGCGGATCGGGCGCGAGATCGATCAGGCGTGAGTGGCGATAGAACGCGCGCCGCGTCAGCACCAAGGCAAGCGCCACCGAAGCCGCGATCAAAGCGGCGGCGGCGTGGCCGTGACGCAAGCCCGCATAGAGCGCGATCGCAAACATCAGCGCCGTTGTCGCCGCCCACGCCGCATCGACGCGCCGGCTCAAGCCGGTGGCGAGCGCCATCAGCGCCACCCCCGCTATGCTCGCGCTCAATTCCGGCAGTTCGCTAACCAGCCGCTCAAGCGCATCCAGCCCGCGCAACGGCGGCAGCGCGGGCGTCGCCACCGCAATGAGCGTGAAGGCGCCGGCGGCGAACGCCAGAGCCGCAGCCAAGTGAGGCGCCGCCTCAAACACCCGCGCGCGCCAGATTGGTTCGCTTGCTTCGACTCGCGCCGGATCACCCATCGGCGGAGCTTAGTCGCCCGCGCCCCTGACACAAAATGGCCGCGGGTGGGGTCCCGCGGCCAAAGACAGTTCGGAGGGGGCGGCGGCCGGCTTGTCAGAGCCGACCGCACAGTGTCGTTCAGTAGCGCGCCCGTAGCGTGATGCCATAGGTACGCGGGTCGCCGAGGAACGCGCCTTGCGTCGGGCCCAAAGTCCCGAGCTGCAGCGGCACGTCAAACATGATCTGGCCGTAGCCTTCGTCAGTCAGGTTGCGGCCCCACAGTTCAAGCGACCAGCGCTCGTCCTGCGGCCCGATGCCGATGCGGCCGTTGAAGAGCGTGTATGCCGGTTGCAGCTTTGAAGGACGCAAGTCCGAGCCGGTGTTCTGATCATCGACATAACGTGCGTCGAGATAGAACAGAGCATTCATGTTGCCGAAGATCGGCCGCTCGTAGGTGATCGCGGTCGTCGCGGTCCACTCCGGCGAGTTGGTCAGCTGCGAGTTCGGCAGCCGCGCCAGCGTGAGTTCGCCGGTGATCGGGTTGCGGTTGTCGCCAACCCAGCCGCCGCAGCTGGCGAGCGGCGCGCAATCGGGACCGTAGGTCGCGTCGTTGTACGCCGCGCCGCCTTGCAGCGAGAGCCCTTCAACCGGCGTGCGCCAAATGAAGTCCATCTCGACGCCATCGACTTCGACTTGCGGCACCGTCGTGACAACAAACTGGATGCCGTTGAAGGTGTTGAGTTGGAAGTTCTCGAACTCGTTATGATAGATGGCGAGGTTGAACAGGAGGTCATTGCCGAACCAGCCTGTCTTGATGCCGACTTCGTAAGCATCAACAAGTTCGGCGTCGAACGACGTGTCCGGCGCGCCGCCCGTGAAGATGGTGGAGAAGTCGCGGTCAAGGTTGAAGCCGCCGCCCTTGTAGCCGCGTGACACGGAGGCGTAGGCGGAGATGTTGTCGGTGAACTCGTGGCGCAGCGCGACAACGCCAGACCATTCATCCTCGCCGCGCTCTTGATCGTAGCCAATCGCATCGAGATCATCGCGCAGCCAGGGCACACAATAGCCCGAACGCGCGACCGCGACGACCGTCGCAAAGCCCGCTGGCGCCGGTGAAGCTGGGTTACAATTCGAGGCGGCCGCCGCATAGCCGGCGCCCAGACCCGCATCGACACCAGCATCCGCAAGAGCGGCATCAAGCATCGCTTCACCGTCGAAGAACGTGTTGAAGTCAGCGACGAGGCTCTTGCGTTCGTGGGTGAATCGCACGCCGAAGGTCAGATCGGTGCGCTCGCCGAGCGACCATATGTTGTGCGTGAAGAACGCGATCGACTGGCCGTCTTGGCGATAGACATCGCGATAGCCCGCAGTGCCGGCGCCAGCCGGAATGCCGATCACCGGATCGAGCATCTCGTCGTAGAGATTGTTCACGACCCCCGAGAGGCCCGGTGTCGGCGCCACGCCTAACCCAGGCGCAACGGTGCCCCCCGACAGGATGTCATCGAGGCCGGCGAAGTATGTTGCGTACTGCGAGCCGGTCACGAAGGAGAACGTGCGATTGATGCGCTCATCCGAATAGAACGCACCGACCAGCCAATCGAGGTTGCCCCACTCGCCCGCGAACCGTAGCTCTTGCGTGAACGTCTGGAATTCGGTGCCCGGTCCGCCGCCCGGCACATAGAGAAGATCAGCCTGCGAATAGTCGGAGTCGCTGTTCCCCTGTTGGTTCCAGTTCCGATATGCCGTGATTGAAGTCAGCGTTCCGGCGCTGGTTTCCCAATTGAACTCCGCCGACGCGCCGTAATCTTCGAGGTTTTGCGCATAGGTGCGGTTGGCGAAGCCATTGCGATCGTCGATGTTGCCGGCGCCCAGCGCACCGAGCGGCGTTCCAACGCCAACGCCCGGACCGTAACCGCCGAGGTTCGCGATCCATTGCTGGCGCCCAGTGCCATAGGCGATCGGTGCGCCTTCGACGCCCGTAGCGCTCAAAATCGTGACCGGATTGCCGTTGAGCAGCACCGGATTGTAGATCTGCGCCGCGCAGCAGAATTCATTGCGTTCCGAATAGTCGAGGATGAAGCGGCCTTCGAAATTGTCGCTGAACTGCGCCAGCAACTGGCCACGCAGCGTGTACATGTCACGCGTATTCGACTCATGCTGGCCGAGATTGCCGCTCACACCCAAGAGCGGGTTCGTGCCGGCGGTGTTCATATCCATGAACCCGTCACGCTGGGCCATGGCGCCGAATATCCGCAGACCAAGCGTATCCTGCGAGAGCGGCACGTTGACCGTGGCCGCGACACGAGACTCGCCGAAGTCCCCATATGTGGCTTCGCCGCTGACCTCGAAATCGTTGAGATCAGGCTGAACCGATGTGATCGTGATGAGGCCGGCTGAGGTATTGCGGCCAAACAGCGTGCCCTGCGGGCCGCGCAGAACTTCGATCTGCTGAACTTCGCCGAGATCGGAGAGCGCAACGCCATTGCGGGCGCGATAAACGCCATCAACGAAGATGCCGACTGCGGATTCGAGGCCGGGGTTCGAGCCTTGCGTACCGACGCCGCGCAGACGCGCCGTGGCCGAACTTTCGGTTTCGGAGACGTTGAACTGCAGCGATGGCGCCACCGAGGTGAGGTCCTGCACATCGCGAATACCGGAATTCTCGATCATTTCCGCCGTCACCGGCGTCACCGCGACAGGCACTTCCTGCAGCGCTTGATCGCGCCGCGTGGCTGTCACGACGATCGTGTCATCTTCGTCTTGCGCCATCGCTGGCGTCGCGGTGATTGCAGCCGCCGCACCAAGCGCCACAGTCAGAGCAGCGCGCGCACCCGCGCTAAGCAGGTCCCGTTTCTTCGACATCATTCCCTCCCGCGTGTCGCAAAGGTCTTTCGCCTCGCCATACACATGTGTATGGATACGCCTGTCCGTGGCTACCGTCGAGAAAAAAGGCGACTTTGCGGCGTAACGTGCGCTACATGGCGCGGACGCAACAGGACGCGGAAACGGGACATCATGGCGCGCCGCGCTGCAGTGCAAAATACGACCACGCTCGACGCGAATGCGTGGATCGAGGCGGCGTTCGACGCGCTGGCGGAAGGCGGCATCGACGCCGTGCGCGTTGATCCGCTGGCCAAGAATCTCGGCGTCACCCGCGGCAGCTTCTACTGGCACTTCGCCGATCGTGCTGCACTGCACACAGCGATGCTCAAGGAATGGCGCAAGCGTCAGAGCTACCAGGTCGGCTCGCGCATTGAGAGCCAGACTTCGGCCCCGGAGGAGCGGCTGCAACGCACGCTGAAGCTGCCCAATTCGTCCCCGCGCGCGAAACGCGCCGCCGCCATCGAGATCGCGATCCGGCTTTGGGCGCGCCGCGACGCCGAAGCCGCAAAGGCCGTCCGCCACATCGATCGTGTCCGCCTGAACTATTACGCAAGGCTCTTCGGCGAGATGGGCCTCACGCCGGCGCAGTCGCGCAAGCGCGCGTACATGTTCTACGCATCGCTGATGGCGCAGGCCTTCATCTTTACCGACAGCGATACCGACATCAGTGACGACCTGCCGGACATGCTGCTCGGCAAGTAACGCCTAGCGCAGCTTTTCGACTTGGCCGTATTCGAGATCGACCGGCGTTTCGCGGCCGAAGATCATGACGGCGACCTTCAGGCGGCCGCGCTCTTCGTCGACTTCCGAGACCATGCCTTCGAAGCTCTGGAAAGGACCGTCCGAAACCTTCACCTTCTCGCCCACTTCGAAATGGATGAGCTGACGCGGCTTTGCGGCGCCGACTTCCGCCACCCGGCCTAGGATGCGCTCGACTTCGCGATCGCTCACCGGCTGCGGCTTGTTCTGCGTGCCGAGAAAACCAGTCACCTTCGGCGTGTTCTTCACGAGGTGATAGGCCTCGTCGGTCATTTCCATCTTCACCAGCACATAGCCCGGGAAGTGACGGTGCTGACGGACCTTCTTGGAGCCACGCACAACTTCCGTGACTTCCTCGGTCGGGACTTGGATGTCTTCGAACTGTTCTTCCAGCCCTTGGCGGCCGGCTTGGTCGCGAATGGCTTCAGCAACCTTCTGCTCGAAGTTCGAGTAGGCGTGCACGATGTACCAGCGCGCTTTGCCTGAATAGCGCGGTTGCGCTTGCGGCTCTTGCGGCTGTGTTTGATCCTCGACCATCGTCTCAACCACCCAGACTGAAGCTCAAAATAAACTGCATGAAGAGACGCAGAACGGAGTCGACAAGGAAGAAGAAGATCGCAGCGATGATGCCGAAGATGAGAACCATGATCGTCGACACAGTCACTTCCTGGCGCGTCGCCCACGTCACTTTGCGCGCCTCAGCGCGCACCTCGCCAAAGAACCGGAACGGACCGCCGCCTTTGCGCCGCGGTTCACTTTCTTGATCAGTTTGGTCCGTCGCCATGTGCTGTTTCTATCTTCCCGTAATGCGCTTGCTTCGGACCAACGCTTCACCGCCGGATGGCGGGGATGGCAGGAGTTGAGGGACTCGAACCCACGACCCTCGGTTTTGGAGACCGATGCTCTACCAGCTGAGCTAAACTCCTAGTCCCAAGCTCCCAGTTAGCCGCCCTCGTTGCGGGGAGGCCCGCGCGGAGTTTGGTTTTTGGGAATGCGGCTTTCTAAGCCGGGCGTTGCCGCGACGCAATGGGCCGTCGCGCCGAAATTCTCAGCTGGGCGCCCAGGAACCGTTATGTGACAGCCCCCCGGTAACGAAAAAGGCGGCGGCCATCGCGACCACCGCCCCTTCCTGCGTTGCCGTCGAACCGATTATTCGCCGTCGAACAGCACCTCCCAGGTGTGCCCGTCGGGATCGGTGAAATAGCCGGAATAGACGCCGTCTTCGTCCGAGGCGGCGACGATCTGCGCGCCGGCGCGCTGGGCCTGCGCCATCACGGCATCGACCTCGGCTTTGCTGTCGGTGAAATAGCTGATGATGGTTTCAGCGGAACCCCGCGCCGCTGGCCGGTGGCCCACGCGCTCGACGTAAGTGCCAAACTCACTGCGCTCGAGCAGCACCAGATAAACACCATCGAGATCGAGCGCGGCGTGCTCCTCGTCTTGCTCTTCGACGGCAAGGCCCAAGCCATCGCGGTAGAACGCAATCGACTTCTGCAGATCCTCGACTGGAACCGTTACGCACGAAATCGCTGCAGGCATCCTACCCTCCAAAATTGTGACGCCGAAACGCGTCTCCGAGGGCCAGAAGTGAATCGATTTGCGCGCTGTTACAAGGCGGATCAGCGCCCGACGACAACCTCTCCACCGCCAAGCACACGGCGGTTGATTTCGCCTTCAACATGACGAACGCGCACATCGCCGCCGCCAAGAATTACCACATCCAGGCTCTCGGCCGAGCCGCCGTGGGAAATGTCGCCGCCGCCGGCGATAACAACGCTGAGCGTCGTCGCCCGGCCATCGCGAATGGTGACGTCGCCGGAGCCTTGGATAGCTATGGATGTCGGCCCATCGACACGCGTTGCGATGACATCGCCAGAGCCGGCGACGGAGACTGTCAGTCCGTCATGCACGGCGCCAAGCGTGACATCTCCCGCGCCCGCGACCGATACCGTCGCTTGCCCCGCCTCATAGAGCCGCAAATCCTGCGATCCCGAGATTGCAACTTCCACTTCGTCCTCAACCCGGACGATGTCAGCATCGCCGCATCCATCCAGGCGAATGTGCGCAGCTTGCGCCGGCCCCACATGCACGCGCGCCGCCCCACTCACGCTCACCATCGCGTTCTGCGGCACGCGCACTTCGATCACCGGCAGCTGATCGCCACTCAGGCGTCCTTGCCGCGTCGTTTGAACTTCAAATCCGTCGCCGCCAACCACGCGGCAGCCGCGAATCTGGCGGCGTAACTTGCCATCGACGATCAAGCGCCGGCGTGACATCCGATATTCCGGCGCCGGCAACACGCCCGTATTGGCGTAGCCAATCGCGACATCATTTCGATTTTCCGGGATCACACGCACGAACCCGGCAATGTCACGCAACTGAACCTCGGTCGCGTCGCTGAAGCGCGTCAGCGACCTCGCGCGCGGCGCTGGGGCGGCTGGCGCCGGCTCTGGAGCGACACGCGGCGCAGGCTGCGGCTGGGCGCTGGCGGGGGCCGCCAAGATCATCGCGGCGAACGCGGCGGCGCAGCATGTTTCGACTAGGCGCATGTCGTCGGGCCCTCCTCGGACCATATTCCTCTGCCTACCAAGATGCGTCTGGCAATGCGTTTAGATGCCGGTCCGGTCCGAATTCGCCTCAGAGGAGAAAGCCCTCACAAAATCATGGGCTAAGCTGTGACCCGGGTGCATCGGCCCCTGTTAATTATTAACGCCGCAGGAGTGTGGAATTGCGGGTTACGGACCCAGGGCGCATGTGTTCCGCACCCAGAACGGGTGATCATCAAGGGGTTAGAACCTATGCGTAACTGGATCATCGGCGCCGCGGCCCTCCTGGCCGTTGCGGCGCCGAGCGTCGCCGCAGCCCAAACGGGCTACGTCGGCGTCAACTACGGCAACGTCGACGCCGGCGGCGGCGCTGACGAAGACTTCTACGGCATCGAAGGCGCCGTAGCTTTCGCCGGCTCGGGCTCGATCGTGTTCGAAGTCGACGCTTCTGTCGTCGATAGCGACGACACCGACACCGGCTACGGCCTCACCGGCCACATCTACAGCCGTAACGACAGCCACCTCTTTGGCGGCTTCATCGGCGTCGCAGACTCGAACGACAGCACGACCTGGGTCGGCGGTCTCGAAGCTGCGAAGTACTACACGAACTGGACCGTCGCCGGCGCCGTCTTCTACGGCAACAACGACGACGCCGACGTCGACGGCTACGGCCTCAACGTCGAAGCGCGCGCGTTCGTGCACGACAACTTCCGCCTGAACGGCAACATTGGCTACGCCAACGTTGACGCCGGCGGCGGCGATGACGACGCCATGATCTATGGCGTTGGCGGCGAATACCAATTCGCCTCGTACCCGATCTCGATCGTGGCCGGCTACAACACCATCGACTTCGATGGCGGCGACGTCGACACCTGGACGATCGGCCTGCGTTACAACTGGGGCGGCACGCTCCGCGACCGCGATCGCAGCGGCGCGAGCCAAGCCTCGGTCGCTGGCGTTGGTTCGCTGTTCTAAGCAAAACCTTCGTACGCAGTAACTCGAACGCCCCAGCTGAAAGGCTGGGGCGTTTTGTTTCACGCAATGACGCTTTGTTTCCGCCCGAATTCCGCTCCAATGGTTGACGCGCCGTTCATCTTTTGTGGCGGCAAAAACACAGCCCGATGAGCTGCGCTGTTGGTGCGATCGGTAGCTATAGGTTGGCAGCAACAGCTCCCTTATTTTGGGAACAGCCGTTGTTCGGCGAACCTTAAAAGGGGATTCACACAATGAAGAAGTTTTTGCTCGGCGCTGCTGCGGCGCTCGCGATCGCTGTGCCGGGCGCTGCCTCGGCCCAGACCGGCTATCTTGACCTTGGCTATTCGTCGACCGACGGCGACATCGCTGGTCTGGACGTTGAGGGCGATGGCTGGACGTTCGGCGGCGCGACCGCTTTCCAAGCGACGGACGGCATCGGCGCGCAACTCGACGCCACGATTGGCGAGGCGGAAGACACCTCGACCTGGAACATCGGCGGCCACCTGTACACGCGCAACGACAGCTACCTGTTCGGCGCCTTCGTGAACTACGGCAACGTTGAGCCGGATGGCGGCGGCGATTACGACGCCTGGACGCTCGGTCTCGAAGGCCAATGGTACGCCTCGCGCACCACCTTCGATTGGGCGGTCGCGTACTCCGACGCTGAAGACCTCGACGCCACCTTCACCGGCGCTGACGTCGGCCTGACGCACTTCGTCACCGACAACTTCTCGTTCGGCGGCGGCCTCGGCTTCGGCAATGTTGAAGTCGCTGGCTTCGACGCTGACACGCTGAACTACGGCCTCGGCGCCGAGTACCAATTCGCCTCGATGCCGATCAGCATCTATGGCGGCTGGAACCACTTCGACATCGACGACTTCGACACCGAAGCCGACACGCTGTCGGTTGGCGTCCGCTACAATTGGGGCGGCAGCCTGTTCGAGCGCAACCGCAACGGCGCGAGCCTCGCGCGTGGCGGCGGCATCGGCCGCTTCGGCGGCCTGCTCTAAGCAGCCCGACACCTGTGCAAACAGGAAGAGCCCCGGCTACGGCCGGGGCTCTTTTTTGCGCGCTATGCCAGCGAAATTCCCGCAGCCTCAAGCACACGCCGCGCCGGATCGAGCGCCGCGCCATACTTCTCCCAGCGCCCCACGGCTTGGGTGTTCATCGGCTGACGCACTTGCCGCGCGCTCGGCGTCGCCACCCCCGCGGCATTCTTATGGAAGGAGAGCGTCCGCGCGTCCCACTCCAAGCCGCAGAACGCCAGCAAATCCCGCGTCCGCGCCTCTTGGTTGGCGACGAGATCCTCGTATTGCAGCACCATGAAGCGGTCGGCCGGCAAGACCTCGCGCCAATGCGTGATCAACCGATCAAACACCACAAACTTCTGCGCCGTCCATTCGAGATCATAGACGTAGTCGTAATAGCGATCATCGAACGGAAAGATCTGCTTGTAGTTGCTCAACACGGAGTCCAACGGATGACGACGCATGACAATGATGCGCGCGTTGGGCAATGCCCGCAGGATAAGCGGCGCCAAAAAGAAGTTGCTCGGCGCCTTATCAATGAAGCGTGGCGTCGCGCCGGTGATCGGGCGCGTGCTGTCAATGTAAGCGCGCCCCAGTCGCTTGAAGTCAACTTCGCCCGCACGAGACAGCATATCGACATCGAGCGTCGCCGGCGTCGCCGATCCCGAAAACAGTTTCAGCAGCTGCGCAAAGTTTCCAATCTCCCCGGCCGACATCACATCCGGATGACTTGAGAGAATTCGATCGGCCAGGGTCGTACCCGAACGCGCGAGCCCGGTAATGAAGATCGGATCATCAGCCTCGCAACTCTCGCCAGACGCAAAGCGCACCGCCTTCGCTGCCTCGGCCAGCGCCTCCACCTGCGCGGCCGCGTATGGAAACCTCGCACGGCGCGTTTGTTTAGCTCTCGTCAGCCATTCGAAAGACTTATGCAGATCACCGAAGTCCTCATAGGTCTTGGACAGCGCGTGCCCGAGGTGGAGCCAGCGCCACCCATCATTGTCGGGTAAGGCGATTTGCCTCTCCAATTCCGCCACATGGTTGGAAACAGCACTTTGCTTTTGCAGCTGCACCAGCGCCTGACGCGCCCTGTAGTTCAATGGCTCCGCTTGCAGCGAAGCCTTATAATTGGCGATCGCGTCGTCGAAGAGACCCATATATTCTTGCGTGAGCCCGAGTTCGAATAAGTAGTGCGTATTGCCCGGAAATAGCCGGCGCAGGCTTTCAAAATGCGCGCGCGCGGAAACATAATCACCGCTAATGCGCGACGCCATCGCGGCGCCAAACAAGGCCCGCTCGTCATTGGGGTGCGCTTGCACCGCTCGCGCCGCGGCGGCGCGCATCTCGCCGAACCGGCGGATCAGCTTTTCAATCTCGGCCTCGTTCGGCATTTCGCAGAACTAGCTGCGTTTCTTCTGGCGCTCGATCGACGCAATCATCATCTCGGTCGGCGCGTAGTTAGCCTGGGCGCCGCATCCGCGGCAGGTCAGCAATTGCGGCGCGCTTTTGACTTCGACCGGCTTGCCCTCAAAAAGCGGGTCATCAACCACGCGGAAATGCTTGCCGCACGATTTGCAGGCGACGAAGAGATAGGACTTCCCGACGACAGGTTTGGCCATAAATTTGATCTCCCGGTCAGCAGTTTAGCTCACCGAAACCAGCCGCGCACCTACTGCGTGCCGCCACAGCAGGGCAATTCCAGGAGCTTGCCTGCTTGAGTGAGATCGCACTCCAACGCGCCAGAGCTCGCTACACTTCCCTGCCTGAGCGAAAGCATCAGCGGACTCCTTGGACGCCGACCTTGGCGGACCAGCGCTTCTAGGCATGCAGCTCTCGAGCCAAACAAAAGGGCCGCCCTTTCGAGCGGCCCTTCCGGTCTTGTGTCGCCACTTCGCTTAGGCGCGGAGCTTTGCCAGCACTTCGGCGCTGACCGCCTTCGGCACTTCTTCGTAATGGCTGAATTCCATCACGTACGAAGCGCGGCCCTGTGAGAACGAGCGCAGCGTGTTGACGTAACCGAACATGTTGGCGAGCGGGACCATCGCGTTGATGATCGTCGCGTTGCCGCGCATGTCTTGGCCTTGGATCATGCCGCGGCGTGAGTTCAGATCGCCGATGACCGAGCCGACATACTCTTCCGGGCTCGTCACTTCGACCTTCATGATCGGCTCAAGCAGTTTCGGATCACCCTTTTCCTTCAGTTCGCGGAACGCAGCCTGCGCCGCGATCTGGAACGTCAAGACGTTGGAGTCGACGTCGTGATACTTGCCGTCGACGAGACGCGCCGTCACGTCGATCACCGGGAAGCCGGCGAGCAAGCCGTTCTCCTTGGCCATCATGAGGCCCTTTTCGACACCCGGAACGTATTCCTTCGGCACGTTGCCGCCGACGATCTTGTTCTCGAACTTGAAGCCCGAACCCGGTTCGCCCGGCTCGAACTCGATCTTCACTTCGGCGAACTGACCCGAACCGCCGGTTTGCTTCTTGTGCGTGTAGAGAATGGTCGCAGGCTTGCCGAGCTTCTCGCGGTACGCCACCTGCGGCGCGCCGACGTTGGCTTCGACTTTGTAGGTGCGGCGCAGAATGTCGATCTTGATGTCGAGGTGGAGTTCGCCCATCCCCTTCAGGATGGTTTGGCCCGACTCTTGATCGGTGTTGACGCGGAAAGACGGATCTTCCGCGGCGAGCTTCGCCAACGCCACGCCGAGCTTTTCCTGGTCGGCCTTCGACTTCGGCTCAACCGCCACTTCGATAACCGGCTCCGGGAATTCCATGCGCTCGAGGATGACCGGCTTCTGCGGATCGCAGAGCGTGTCGCCGGTGCGCACTTCCTTCAGGCCCGCCAGCGCGACGATGTCGCCGGCATAGGCTTCCTTGATGTCTTCGCGGTTGTTGGCGTGCATCAGCAGCATGCGGCCCGCACGCTCCTTCTTGTCACGCGTCGAGTTCAGCAAGCTGTCGCCGGCGTTCAGGACGCCCGAATAGATGCGGCAGAACGTGATCGTGCCGACGAACGGGTCGTCCATGATCTTGAAGGCCAGCAGCGACATCGGCTCGCTGTCGTCAGACTTGCGGACGATTTCCTTCTCCGGGTCGTCCATATCGACGCCCTTGATCGCCGGGCGATCGATCGGGCTCGGCAGATAATCGACGACGGCGTCGAGCAGCGGCTGCACGCCCTTGTTCTTGAACGCCGAGCCCAAGAGCATCGGGTACCAGGCAGCCTTCAGCACCGCCAAACGAATGAGGCGCTTCAGCTCTTCCTTCGAAGGCTCTTCGCCTTCGAGGTACTTTTCCATCGCCGCGTCATCGAGCTCGACAGCCGCTTCGACCAGGGCCGAGCGATACTCGTTGGCCTTTTCTTTCAGATCGTCGGGAATCTCGACGATGTCGAACTTCGCGCCGAGGCTCTCATCCTTCCAGATGATCGCGTTCATCTCGACGAGATCGACCAGGCCCTTGAAGCCCGACTCGATGCCGATTGGCAGCTGCAGCGGCACCGGGCGCGCGCCCAGGCGCTTCTTGATGTCTTCGACGCACATGTAGAAGTCGGCGCCGGTCTTATCCATTTTGTTCGCGAAGATGATGCGCGGAACCTTGTATTTGTCGCCTTGACGCCAAACGGTCTCGGTCTGCGGTTCAACGCCTTGGTTGCCGTCGAGCACGACGACGGCGCCGTCGAGCACGCGCAACGACCGTTCGACTTCGATGGTGAAATCAACGTGACCGGGCGTGTCGATGATGTTCAGGCGCTTTTCGCGCCAGAACGTCGTCGTCGCAGCCGACGTAATGGTGATGCCCCGCTCTTGCTCTTGTTCCATCCAGTCCATGGTGGCCGCGCCATCGTGGACTTCGCCGATCTTGTGCGACTTGCCGCTGTAGAACAGAATCCGCTCGGTCGTCGTGGTCTTGCCGGCATCGATGTGGGCCATGATGCCAAAGTTGCGATAGTCTTCGATTTTGTACTGACGAGGCATGACAATTCTGTCCGTTAAAGGTGGTGACACACACGCACCCCGAAAGGGGCGCCACGCTCGACGACCACGTCGCCGTGCGCGTGTGTCGCCTTGAGCTGATTACCAGCGGTAGTGCGAGAACGCGCGGTTGGCTTCCGCCATCCGGTGGGTGTCTTCGCGCTTCTTCACCGCGTTGCCGCGGTTGTTGGCGGCGTCTTGGATTTCGCCGGCCAGACGCTCTTGCATGGTGTTTTCGTTGCGGGCGCGCGCGGCGCCAACGAGCCAGCGAATGGCGAGCGCTTGACGGCGCTCGGGGCGAACTTCAACCGGCACCTGATAGGTGGCGCCGCCGACGCGGCGCGAGCGCACTTCGATCGCCGGGGCGACATTCGCGAGCGCATCGTGGAACGCTTCGATCGAAGGACGCTTCAGCTTCTTCTCGACCGTTTCGAGCGCGCCATAGACGATCTGCTCGGCGGCAGACTTCTTACCTTCGTACATGACGTAGTTCATGAACTTCGTCAGAACGAGATCGCCATAAACGGGATCGGGCAGAACTTGGCGCGGCTCGGCGCGGTGACGGCGGGACATACTTTAAATCTCTCTTCTTACTTCGGACGTTTGGCGCCGTAGAGCGAACGGCGCTTCTTGCGGTCTTTGACACCTTGCGTGTCGAGCACACCGCGCAGGATGTGATAGCGAACGCCCGGCAAGTCCTTCACGCGGCCGCCGCGGATGAGCAC
>CALBST010000156.1 GCA_937967425.1 uncultured Caulobacteraceae bacterium | reverse complement strand
CTGGTGCCACGGGAGAGGATTGAACTCTCGACCTCACCCTTACCAAGGGTGCGCTCTACCACTGAGCTACCGCGGCTGACCGGCCACCATGGGATGGCGCGAAGCGGGGCTTCTAACCGGCTCCGGCCGCTATTGGAAGCCCGGCGGCGCCGCAGCTTGGGGACCGCCTTTTCACCCGCCCAAGCGGGCCAAAGCCGCCTGATAATTGGCCAACTGGGCCGCATAATACTCAGGCGCCGCGCCCATATTCTGGCGGCGGGCCTGCAGCGCCTGCTCCTCGGCGGTGGGCGGCTTGGCGTTGGGGTTGAGCAGCGCGTCGTAGGCGATGCGGACGATCGAGATCGCGGCTGAAAGCTCGGACTTGGCGCTGGCGATCGCGGCCGGGCTATCGAGAGTGAGGCCGACAAGCCCCAGACCATAGGTTTTCAGCGGGCGGCGGCCGGCGCCGCTGCTTTCGGCGACGATCCCCTGACTGAGCCCGAGCGCCGGAAGTGCGTCCCGTGTCGCGGCGCCGGCGTCGAGGCGGATGGCTTGGCCGCTGCGCGGCGTGATCTTGATCCGCTCGATGCCGTCTTCCTTCACGATCACGGCGCGGCCAGCCGAGCCGATGGCGCGGTTGATGGTGGCGACCAGCGTGGCAAGGGTATCCTTTTCGGTGATGCGGATGGTGGTGAGGCGCCGGCCATCAACGCCAATGCGGAATTCATCGCCGGCGCGCAGCGCACTGCGATTGGTGAGCGTGGCGGACTCTGTTGCGGCCACCGTGCCGCGCGGAAGCCCCAACACGTCGAGCGGCGACGCGCCGGTTTGATCGACGGTGAGCCCGGTGAGCCCCACCGTGCCGCCGGCCGAGGTGAAGGTGCGCATCCATTCGGCATCGCCGTCATCGCCAAGGCGCGTGAGGAAGCTCATCGTTGACTTCGCAGCGCCTGAACCGGCAATCGCGCCGCCCGTTACCCCTGCCGCGTAAACATCGCCGTTGACGATCGCGAGACTCTTGACGGAATCGTCTTGCGCAGAGCCCAAATACGTCGCGCGGTCGAGCGCAGTCGACGTGAGGTCAGCATCGATGCGGGCGACAAAACCTTCTTGGCCGGCGACCGCGCCCCGCGCGGTTTGGCCAAGCGTCAAGCGATCGGCGCCGATCTCACCGCCGACATAGAGAGATGAACCGTCGATCGCGAGCGCGTTGATGCCGCCCTTATAGAAGTAGCCGATATCGCGCGTCTCACCGGCGCTAAAGCCTGTGCCGCTGGCGTAGCTGAAGCTGCGAAGCACGCCGCGATTGTCTTCAACGCCGCCGGTGAAAATGTCGATGCCGCCGGCGCCGTTGTCGCGCACGAGCAGCGCGGTTGCGGCGTCCGCGCCTCCAGTCCCGAACTGGCGGGTGAAAAGTTCAAGGCCACCAGCGCTATAGCCGCGCACATAAGCGTCCGTGCCGCCGGCGCTGACTTGGCCGACGAGCGCCGCGTCGGTCTTGCCGGAGACGATGACGCCGCCATCGGGCGCGAACGCGACCGCAAGCGCTTCATCATTGGCGCTGGCGCCGCGGCGCGCGGTCCATAGCTCTTGGCCGGTTGAATCAAAGACCGTTACAAACGAGTCCGTCCCGCCCTTCGCGGTTGTGCCACTGAGATTGCCTTCGACAGAACCGGCGACAGCGACCTTGCCATCGGCGGAAACAGCGAGCGCGTAGCCACTGGCGGACTGCGAAGCACCGAGGATTTCGCTGAACACAAGCTTGCCGGCGGAATCGTATTTGAGCAGCGCGACATCGCGCGCGCCTTTGATGTCGCTCGTGGCGGAGCCATCGGAGAGATCGGCGAGAACATAGACCGAGCCGTCGCCGGCGGTTGCGACCGCGCGCGCAGCAGCAACCTTAGCCCCGCCGCCAATGCTCACGTCGAAGGCGCGGCCGGGGAACCAGCTGGAGGAATTGACGCTTGGCGCGGTGAAGGGCGAGGCGGCGGAAAGTGTTTGGGTGATCGCTGCGCCGCGCGCGGCGCGCTCAAACACACGAAGCGCGCCTACCGGATCGTCGGCGCTCGACGCCGCATCGATCGGATCAAGCGTCGAGGCGACGCTGACGCCGCCGAGATTGAGTTCGGTGACGCCACGAATGGTGTTGGACGAGCCCGTAACGACGCGCAGCCCCGCGCCGCCCCCTGCAAGATTTGTGGCGACGAGGCCCGCATCATAGCCGGCGGCGGCAAGCGCCTCGTTCAAGCGAAGTGCGGCGCTCTCCAGCGTGCGCGGATCGCCGGGTTGCAGCGCGGCGTTGAACGTGCGCGGTCCCCAGATGGTGTCCAGTGTGATCGAAAGGTTCTGATCGCTGAGCAACGCTGCGACGTCATCGCTGACGCCGGTTGCGGCTTCCGCGCTCGTGAAACTGCGCTGGGCGCTGAACGCGCCGCCGACGGCGAGCGCCGGCTGATCGCCTTCAAGCGCAAGCGCATCGCCGTTCACAGTCACCGACACGAGGCGCTGCCCCGCGCTTTCCGCGACTTTCCATTGAGTGAGACCGCCGCCGGGCGCGCTGACATAGACGCCGGCGGCATTGAGTTCCGCATCGAGACGCGCTTGCAGCGCCGCGTTCCACTGGCCCGGCGCGAGATCAGGATTGTCGAGGCGTTCCTGCGCCGTAATTTCCAGCGTGATGGTCTTGTCGCCATTCGCCGTGGCGACGACGACTTCGATATTGAGCGCGCCTGTATGCGTCGCGAGCGGCGAACCGCTTGCGCTGTAGCCGCGGATGGAATCGCCGAACGGCTGCCCACTCGTCGCCGTTGGCAAGCCGCCATTGGCCCAGGCGCCGGGCGCAACGAGATCGGTGTCGTAGACCTCGGTGTTCAAGACGGCGCTGACATCGACCATGTCGTGCAGCGCGTCGATGCGGAGCGTGTAGGAGCCGCCGCCGGTGTCGACCAGGTAAGCGGCGGCGGCGATGCCTTTCTGGCGTAACTTTTCGTTGAGCTGCGTTTCGATTTGCGCGGCGGTGGCGCCCTCTTCACCGCCGTCGAGTGTGATCGATTGCGCGATCGTGCGGGTGGTGAAGGTGAAGGTCTGGCTCCCGGTGAAGAGACCGTCCTCAGGGATCACGCCGGCGACCTCAAAACGCCGCGCAAACACCCCATCGCGCAGGCCGCCGACCATGCCGGGCGTTTCCGTTGTTTCCAGCGTCGTGAACTTGCCGCCGATCGACAGGCTGGAGGCGCGGACGCCATCGCCGCCATAGATCGAGAAGCCGAGATTGCCGTCGTCTTCCCAGACATCGACGCCAGCGGCGACGCCTTGTTCGTGCAGCAATTGCGTAAGCCGCTCGGCGAGATCGTCGAGCATGCCGCGATCTTCGCTTTCGCCATCACGCACGCGCCAGGCTTCGAGATCGCCGCTGCGCCAAGCGGTGGTGACAGTGAGCGAACGGCCATCGGGCAGATCGAGCTTCAGCACTGCCTCGCCCGCGGCGCGTAGAGCATCTTCGAACGAATTGGCGCCATCGGACATCAACACGTTCGTACGTTGCTCGGTCGCGCCGGCCGGCGCAGTTACATACGGCGCGCCGGCGCCAATCCAGCCCGCGCCAATCAGCGCGCCGATGGGGTCAGCGGTCGATGCGGGCCGATCGAGAAGCAGCGGCTGAGCAACGGCGCCGCCGACGTCTTCCAGCTTGATGAGCCGCGCGCCGCTGCCGGTCATGCCGAGAGCGTAAAACGCGGGATTAGCGTTCACCGGTTCAAACGCCACCTTCTCATCGGCGCGGACATCGACCTTGAGCGCGTATTGTTTGGGGCCGGTGTATTTGGTCGTCTTCACCTGGCCGGCGATGATGATGTTCGTGCTCTTCGGGGTTTGATCGACCGCTTCGAGACGCGAAGAGGCGCCGGCCGCGGAGAGCTTATTGTTCACGAAGCTGACGACGTTGCTCAGCGTGCGCGGGATCGACCCCATCTCCGAGAGATCAATGGCGACATTTCGCACTGTGCCTGCGAGCGACGTGGCGACAATGTTGAACTTGGCGTCGCTCGCAAGTCCGCTAATCTTGTCGTAGAGCGAGCCGCGATGAATGACGGGCGTGGTGTAATCTTCGCTCTTCACCGGCATGCCGAGCGTCGTTTGCGCGGCGTCGACACGATCACCCTGGGCTAAGCGGATATCGTCGAACTTCTGCTGCGCGAAGAAGGCTTCGAGTTCGGACAGCCCGCGCGCGAACTGTGCTTGCGTCGCCGCGAGCGCCGTCTTGGAGAGCGACGAGTCTTCGGCGCGGCCAGCGAGCGCCTGCAATGTCGAGAGGCCCGAGTAGAGCGCGAACAGGCGCTTGTAGTCGCCGCTGGCGCCGAGATCGCTGTAGAGCTTGGCGTTGAGATCGAAGAAGGACTTGTTGCTTAGCGCCCGCTGAACGAGCGCTTCCGCGCTGGGCGAAACGCCTGGCGTCCACACCGGGGCCAATGGTGCGTTGGGGTCTTGCGATGCGGCGGAAACGTCGGCGCCGATGCCGGCGCGCGCCGCAGCCCATTGCGTCAGCAGCGAGGAACTGACCCCGCTGCCGCCGGCGCTGCTGCCCGATCCGCCCAATAGGGCGGAGGCAACGTAGAGGCTGTTGACGTTGACCACACCGACTCCGCGAAGCGTTCAGCTTTGCTCACGAGCCGTAAACGCGCGGTTGGCGCCGATTGGTTAACGAAGACCGGCCGACTGCGCCATGTCATTGAAAATCGGGTATTCGAGGAGGCGCGGCCAGAGCTGGACGCCTTGCCAAATCGAAAGTCCAATCACCAGCACCGATGCCGCCGCCAAAAGCACGCGCGCCGGCGCGATCTTGGTGACGTAACCCGCGAGCGGCGCTGCGATCAGACCGCCAAAAATGAGGCCCGCGAGCGCCGCACCGCCTGTCGCCAGTCCGCCCTCCAGTTCGAAACGCCCGGTAATCAGCGTCCAGAGGAAGGTTAATGAGATCGCAACCGTAACGACGAACTCAGCCGCGTTCACGCTGCCGATGACGTAACGCGGGGTGTGCCCGCGTCCAAGCAAGGTGGAGGCGACCACCGGCCCCCAACCACCGCCGCCGCTGGCATCGAGAAAGCCGCCGGCCACGCCGACGGGAATGACGTGCTTCAAGTGAGGCGGCTCTTCCTTTGGCTCGCGAATAGCGCGCGACAGCATGTAGATGCCGAGCAGACCGAGATAGGCGATGACGATCGCCTTGATGAAGGTGGCGTCGAAACCGGTCAGCAAATACGCGCCGGCGACGCCGCCCACGACGCCTGCCGGCGCCAGGCGCCAAAACAAGCGCCAGTCCACGTTTCGATGCATGAGGTGCGAGGCGCCCGAGGCGCCGGTGGTGAAACACTCTGCTGCATGGATTGTGGCGGAGGCCTGCGCCGGGGGCACGCCGAACGCCAGCAGCACGCTCGATGAAATGACGCCGTACGCCATCCCCACGGCGCCATCGATCAATTGAGCGAGGAATCCGACCGCCAGAAAAAGGCCGAACACGGTCGCCAAGCCGGGCCAAAGGTCCGCTGAAACTTCCATGCTCCCTCTTCGCTGGCCTCGCCGGCAGCTTACCCGTCACATCGTAATGCGACCAGAGAGCGGCGGGTTCCTGCGTTAACCGTCCGCGGGTAGCAGGGATTCAATTCCGAGTAGCTCCTCGACCCGCGCCACCCATCCCCTTACGGCAGGGTAATCTTCAAGGTCGAACCCGCCGAGATGAGCACGGCGCGTGTAGGCGACGAGCGCAATGTCTGCGAGCGAGAGCGCATCGCCAACGAGATACGGCGTCTGTTTCAACTGCAATTCCATGCGCGCGAGCGCGGCGTTGCCCTTGGTCAGCAAAGATGCGGGCAATTCATCGTCGCTTTTGCCGAGATAATGCTTGAGCGCGATGCGCACCGCTACTTGCGGTTCATGGCTGTACTGCTCCCAGAACAGCCACTCGTACATCTTGGCGCGATCGTACGCGTCGGACGGGATGAGATCGGAGCCTTCACCGAAATGCAGCAGCATGGCGTTCGACTGCGCCAGGATGCGGCCATCATCGAAAACGATCAGCGGCACTTGGCCAGCCGGATTGAGCGCGAGAAACTCCGGCGTCCGGGTCGAGCCGTCAAAGGCGTCGGTCTCAATCCATTCATAGGCGATGCCGAGGCGATCCAGGAGCCACTTCGGCTTGTGGCAGTTTCCGCTTACTGAACTGCCGTAGAGCTTGATCGCCATCGCCGCCTCCCGCCGGAGGGCTTGTGTCAGCGCCGCTCACGCACAGCAAGGGCGATGGCGGGCGAACTTTTTCCATGACACTCGCGTTAGTTTTCGCTTCCCTCGCGTGGGCAAGCGCGGCAAATATTTGCGCCATCGGCTCGCCATTGCGGCGAGTAGTTCGCGATCGGGGGCGATCCAGTGACGACGACGGCCTGCCCGCGCTGCAACGCTGCCTTGGCGGCGGGCGCGCAATTCTGTGGTTCATGTGGCGCACCGCAAGGCGCTGCTCCGACACCGCCTCCGCCACCAATCCCCCAGCCGCCATACCAGCCGCCGCAACCGCCTCCCATGCCGCAGATGATGCGCGGCTTCTCCGGCGCGAGCGGCGGCAATTCCAAACACGCCAACTTCTCCGGCTCTGCACAGGACGCTTTCAATCAAGCGCTCAATGCGCTCAACGCCACCAACACGACGAGCAAAGGTACGGTCACCTCGCAGATAATTTGGCAGCAAGCGCCGCTCGCCGCGAAGTTTGAAACTGTCTGCAAGAGCGCCTGGTCCACAGTCGGCTTCCCGATCAAATACGACGGCGATCTTCAAATCCAGCAAACGGGCCCGGGCCAAGTCAGCGCGCGCTATTCCCTGAAGGTACAATGGGGCAGCGCGGTGGGACTTATCCTTTTGCAGGGCGTGATGGTCATCATCGCCGCGATGGTGAACCCTTACATCTTCGCGTTTGCACTATTCCTGATCATTGGCTTCATGGGCATCACCGCATGGAGCGTCGCCAGTCATCTGCCCGAGCGGGCGCTGGCCGAGTTCATCAAGAACCTCCAAGGCGGCGCACCGGCGCCGAGTTTCGCGACGCATCAAAACCACGCGCCGCCGCCCGCTTACACGCCCCAACCAGCGACGCCAGCGCCGTCGCCCACGCCCGCGCCCGCACCCGCCCCAAGCGGCGGCGATTCAGCTACGATCATGGAGCAGATTAGACAGCTCGGCAGTTTGCGCGACGCAGGCGTGCTCACAGCGGATGAGTTCGAGGCCAAGAAAGCCGAACTCCTGAAGCGCATCTGATCATGACGATCGCGGTCGTTGCCTGCCCGCGCTGTAACGCGGCGTCGGATGGGACGGCGCGCTTCTGCACACAATGCGGTTCGCCATTGGGGGCGGCGGCTGTGGCTCCAGCGACTCCCTATTACGGAACGGGTTGCACGACATGCGCAGGCGACGGTTCACGCTTGCCCTTGGACAAGGTTTATTGCCCGACGTGCCGCTGGTTGCGCCCGCTGGGGCCGAACTATCAGATGCCGGTCGAGGCGTTCCTCTGGCGCCTTGATGCAGACGCGATGAACACGCTGGCGGGAATTGGGCCATTGAACGCCGCAGCGCACGGCATCTCGGAAAAGGTCGGCCGGCCATGGTTCGAAGCGGCGGTCAACGGCGTGCGGCTTTCAGAGCAGCAACTGCCAGACATCTTCGAACTCGCGGTCAAGGCGGCGCGCATCGTCGGTCTCCATCACCTGCCGGAGATTTACATTTCGGGTGAGCAGATGTGGGACTCGGTGACGATGGGCTCCCAGACCTCATCCTTCATCGCGCTTGGTTCCGTGCTGACGAACTTCCGCGGCGATGATCTGCTTTACTTGCTTGGGCGCGAGATGGGTCACGCCAAGGCGGGGCATGCGCTCTGGAATACAGTGGTTCAGCTTCTTGCCGGACGCCAACCCGGCAATCGCTCGCTGATGTCGGACGGGATGTTGTCGTTTCTCTCGCCAACCAAACTCATTGAAAGCGGCATCAATGCGCCGCTGATGGCCTGGCAGCGCCACTCCGCTATCACTGCCGACCGTGCAGGCCTGTTGTGTGTGGGTGATCTTGAAGTGGCGCGGCGGGTCACGCTGCAATGGACGCTTCACTCCTTTCCACTTGCGGCGCGGATCAACCGCGAAGCTTGGGTGGCGCAGGAAGACGCTTCCGACGATAGCGCCATGCAGGCCTCGGAATTCGCGATGACATCGACGCCCTATGCCGCGCGGCGCTTGAAGCTGGCGCGCGAATTTCACGGCAGCGCGGAGTTCCAAGGCTGGCGCCGGGTCATTGAGCATTGGGCGCCGAAGAAGCCGGATGCGCCAACCGTACAGGCAGCAGCCGCTCCACCGAAGGCGCCGCCGCAGGCCGATATGGAAAAGCTCACCTGCATCTCCTGCAAGACCGTGATGCGGGTGCCGAAGGCCAAACTCACGGGCACGGAACCCGTGAACGTCCGTTGCCCCAACCCGGATTGCAACAAGGTGCTGAAGATCACGCCCAAGAAGCCGAAGCCGCCAAAACCTGATCAGGTGGGCGATTGAGCGGCCGGACGCCCCCAGAGCATCCCAAATTCGAGGTGGCGGTTGAGCCCGCACCGCGCAACGAGGTCGTTGAGGCGGAGGAGGATGAGGAATCCAAACGAGCACGCGACGCCGCGCTCGCCTCTACTTACGATCCCGCGCTCGCGCATAGCGGGAAAACAGACGAGGAAATGATCGAAGAGCGTAATGATGCCACCCGCGCGCTTCTGGATGCAGCTATCGTGGTGGGTATCGCCGTGGCGGTCGCGGACAACGAGACCCTAGACGTGGAGGAAGTCGTCCCTCCTGAGACAGACGACGATGGCGGCGAATAAAGGTGATGGATCATGGCTGACCCGATGACACTCGAAGAGTTCTGGCAGACCGAGACTGGTCAACAATTGCAGATCGATATGGCCGGCATGTCGGAGGCCGAAACCGCGACAATGCTCAATCAGTTGCAGCAGGCCGCCGATAACGGCGGTCTAACCGCCGATTTCAACCCCGACGACATGTTCCTCGATTCCCAGATCGCGGAAGAAAAGCGCGAGGAGGCAGAGCTGTTTCAGGCCGAACAGGCCAAGGCGGTTGAAGCCGGCGACTGGGAAAAGGCCGAGGAGATGGCCGAGAAGGCCGAATACGCGATGGAGGAAGTCAAGGATCACGGCGGCGATGTCGCGGATTCGGAAATCCTCGAAGCCCAGTACGACCAGATGGAGTTGGAGAACGCCGACTATCACCAAGAGATCGCGGACGATAACGCGGCATCAGCCGCGGCGTACGCGGCCGAGGGTGATCTGGAGACAGCGGAAATTTACGCTGAGAGCGCCGTGGACGAAGCGGCTACCGCGGCCGACTATGGTTCGATGGCCGACGCGGGCGGGACGTACGCGGATCAAACCGTCGATACGTCTTCCACGTTCGATGCGACGGCTACGGTCGATACCTCGATCGACACATCGAGCAGCTATTCGAGCATCGATACGACAACGACCGAGTAGTCACTGCGAGCAGAGGAAAAGGCGCCCTCGTGGATTTCTCCGCGAGGGCGCCGTGCTGTTCAACGCCGCGATTGCTCGCGCACCGCCCGGAACTCCGACGTCGCGCTCCATTCAGGCCATTCGGCGCCATCGGCGAGTCGGCGGCCGACGGCGTAGAGCGCTTCGAGATCCTCGGCGCCGCCGCTCATGTCCCACTCGGCGGTCACTTCATCGTCTGGCTTATGATAGATGTCGGCGACATAACGCGCCGACAAAGCACGGCCGCGTTCGACGCCGCCGTCGACCATATCGATGCCGCGCGAGGTGTAGAGCACCGGAATGCCCAATTGCGCGAAGTGGAGGTGGTCTGAGCGATAATAATAGCCAGCCTCGGGTGATGAATCCGGCGCCACGCGGCGGCCTTGCGCTTGGACCGCGGCGGTTAGCAGATCATCCATCTGGCTTTGGCCGTAACCGCGCACTTCGACCTCGCGTGTCCGGCCGAACGCATTGATGCCGTCCATATTGATGGCGGCCACTGTGTTACGCGGCGCAAACAGCGGATGCTGCATGTAGTAGAGCGCGCCTAACAGGCCCTGCTCTTCGGCCGTCAATGCAATAAAGGCGACGGTGCGGTCCGTTGGGCCTTGCGCGTGGAAGCGGCGCGCGAGTTCGACGAGAGCCCCTGTGCCTGTCGCGTTGTCGAAGGCGCCGTTGCAAATGTCGTCGCCGTTGACTGCCGGGCATCGGCCGAGGTGGTCCCAATGCGCGGTGTAGATGACGGTTTCATCCGGGCGTTCCGTGCCTGGCAGGACGCCGACGACATTGTAGGTGGTGCGTTGCTCGGCGCTGGTTTCGAGACGTAGCGAGCCGGTCAGGTTCATACGTACGGCGCGGAAGCCCTGACGCTGCGCGCGCGACTTCAATTCGTTGAAATCGAGATTGGCGCGACGGAACGTCTCCATCGCCACTTCGTTGTTGATCCAGCCTTCGAAGCCGGCGCGGCTCGCGCCGCGATCGGGGCGGACGACATCCCAACGCGCGCTGCCGGTCGAAGATTGAACGACCGCCCATGGATAGGAGGCAGGCCCGGTTTCGTGAATGATGATGGCGCCCGCGGCGCCCTGGCGGCCCGCTTCTTCGAACTTGTAGGTCCAGCGGCCGTAGTAGGTCATGGCGCGGCCGCCGAAGCCGCGGTCGTCGCCGGTTTCGAAGTCGGGATCGTTGATCAGCATCACGGCGATCTTGCCGCGCATATCGACGCCCTCGTAATCGTTCCAACCGAGTTCAGGCGCGTTGATGCCATAGCCGACGAACACGAGCGGTGCGTTCTGAATGTCGACCGTTGGATCGAGGCGGCGCGTCCAGGCTGAGAATTGCGTCGCGTATTCGTAATTGCGCGCGCCGTCGCGGCCTGAGAGCGTGAGCGTCGGCGTGTTCGTGAGCGTGGCGGCGACGAGCGTGGTTTCTTGGCGCCAGGAGCGCGTGCCGTCCGGCAGCGTCACGCCGGGTTGCAGCCCGGCGGCAGCGTAGGCGCGTTCGAGGTATTCGATCGTCAGACGCTCGCCGTTGGTTCCAGGCGCGCGGCCCTCAAACTCATCGGAAGCGAGAACGCGGACGTGCTCAAGCAGAGCCTCCGCCGAGAGCGGCGCGTGTTGGAAGGCGGCGATATCGTTGGCAGGCGCGGGATGATCAGACGTGGCGCAGGCAGCGAGTGCGATCACACCCGCCGAAAGGATATGACGAAGGTTCATGGAACGTGTCCCCGAGTGGCTTAATTGGAGCTTATGGCTCACCGTTCACCGGCTCAAGGGCGCCCCGTCGCTTAGCTCGCCATCCACGGCGGCGTCGGCAGGTTTTGCGCGCGCAGGAACTCGGGATTGAAGAGCTTGCCCATGTAGCGGTTGGCGTAATCGCAGAGCACGGTGACGATGGTCTTGCCGGGGCCAAGTTCGCGGGCCAGCTGCATGGCGCCCAACACGTTGAGCGCGGAAGAGCCGCCGAGTGAGAGGCCCTCTTCTTGGATGAGCTTGTAGAGAACCGGCAGCCAGTCTTTGTCTTCGATGCGGAAGGCATCGTCGACGATCACGCCTTCGAGGTTGGCGGTCACGCGGCCCTGGCCGATGCCTTCGGTGATCGACGCGCCTTCGGCTTTCAGTTCGCCGTGTTTGTACCAATTGTAGAGCGCCGCCCCGCCCGGATCGGCGATGCCGATGCGTATGTTGGGGTTGCGCTCTTTCAGCGCGAGCGACACGCCGCCGAGCGTGCCGCCGGAGCCGACGGCGCAGATGAAGCCGTCGACTTTGCCGCCCGTCTGCTCCCAGATCTCCGGACCAGTGGTGCGATAGTGGCCTTGCTGGTTGGCGACATTGTCGAACTGATTGGCCCAGATGGCGCCGTTGGGTTCTGTCTTGTTTTTCTCTTCGGCGAGGCGGCGAGCGACTTTGGGATAGTGATTGTCGCTCGAGGCCGGCGCCGCATCGACCTCGACAAGCTCGGCGCCGAGAGACAGCACCGCGTCCTTCTTCTCTTTGCTCTGCGTGCGCGGCATCACCACGATCACGCGATAGCCCTTGGCCGCGCCGACCATGGCGAGGCCGATGCCGGTATTGCCCGCGGTGCCCTCAACGATGACGCCGCCTGGCCGTAATTGGCCCTTCCGCTCGGCGTCTTCGACGATAGCGAGCGCGGCGCGATCCTTGATCGACTGGCCGGGGTTCAGAAACTCGGCTTTGCCCAAGATGGTGCAGCCCGTCTCCTCCGACGCGCGCTTCAGCTTGATCAGCGGTGTGTTGCCGATGAGGGAGAG
>CALBST010000155.1 GCA_937967425.1 uncultured Caulobacteraceae bacterium | reverse complement strand
AGCTGACGGAAGCGGCGGAAGAGGGCGCGGTGCGCTTGGTCTGGGCGGCTTGATTTGTCGCCGTGCGTGAGGATCTAACTCCGCCGGGCGTCGCTGGACGTTTCAAATCCGATCGAGCAGTCTTGACCGCACGGCGTCTTCGTAAGGCGATGACGCCTGCGGAGGAGGCGCTCTGGTTTCTGGCGCGAACTATTTGCGCGCTGGCATTGGCGCATTTGCCTCAAAGATGAACCTTCCCCTTCACGGGGAAGGTGTCGCGCGGAGCGCGACGGATGGGGTGTTGGCGCTGATGTTTTGAAATGGCGCCGCCGTTACCCCCCGCCCCCAACCCCGCCCCGCAAGGGGGCGGGGAGTCGCTAGTTTAGTGACCTCCAGGACGTGCGTTCTGCGCCGTTGGCAGAGCCGCGGCGCTTTGGGCGGCGCGGGCGAGTTGGATGAATTCGGCGCGCCAGCCGAATTCATCGCGGCCGCGGGCCGATTGCGCGAGGCTGATGACATCGTCGTAGCCGTAGCCGCTGCGCAGGAATTGATCGTGGCGCAGCAATTGGCCGTAGCCGGCGACGGCCGCGGCCCAACGTGTCGATTCCGGCGCTTGGGCGATGTCGCGGACCGCGTCGCGGTCGGTGATCGGGCGCTCGATCAGGCGTGAGGTGTCTTGGCCTGGCAGTTTGTAGCGGATGCGCAGGAAGGCGATTTCGCTGGCCGTGCCGGTGGGCGCCGCTTCCTGCTGATAGCGCAGCGGATCGTTGAAGGTGCGCCCGCCAACTGGGACGATCTCATAGATCGCGGTCACCGAATGGCCTGCGCCGATTTCGCCAGCGTCGACGCGATCATTGTTGAAGTCCTCGCGATTCAACATGCGGGTTTCGTAGCCGATGAGGCGATATTCGGCGACGCGTGCGGGATTGAACTCGACTTGGATCTTCACGTCGTTGGCGATCGTGAACATGTTCGAGGCCATCTCGTCGCGCAGCACGCGGCGGGCTTCGTTCAGTGTGTCGATGTAAGCGGCGACGCCGTTGCCGTTCTGCGCCAGCCTTTGCATCAAGGCGTCGTTGTAATTGCCGCCGCCGAAACCAAGCACTGAAAGGTAGATGCCAGTGTCGCGCTTGCGCTCGACGAAGTCTTCGAGCTCTTGCGGGTTGTTGATGCCGACGTTGAAGTCGCCGTCGGTGGCGATGATGACGCGGTTAACGCTGCCTTGGCGGAAGTTCTGCTCGGTCAGCGCGTAGGCGAGGCGGAGGCCTTCGCCGCCCGCGGTAGAGCCGCCAGCTTGCAGGTTTTCGAGCGCGGCGATGATGCGGCCGCGTTCGTTGCCGGGCGTCGGCTCAAGCACCGCGCCGGCGGCGCCTGCATAGACGACGATGGCGACGCGATCGCGCGCCGTCAGCTGTTCGACCAGCATACGCATGCTTTGAATGACGAGCGGCAGCTTGTTGGCCGCCGACATTGAGCCGGAGACATCGAGCAGCAGCGTGAGATTGAGCGGCGGGCGCTCGCGCGGCACGATGTTGTAGCCTTGTAAGCCAATGTGCACGAGTTGGCGGCCGTCGGCCCAGGGCGAAGGCGCAACCGTCACGTTGGTGGAGAAGGGCTGTTCGCGCGATTGCGGCAGCGGGTAATCGTAGCGGAAATAATTGATCAGCTCTTCGGTGCGCACGGCGTCCTGCGGCGGCAGGCGTCCGGAATTCAGCAGGCGGCGTACATTCGAGTACGATGCGGTGTCGACATCGATCGAGAAGGTTGAGACCGGATCAGTCGAAACAGCCCGGATTGGGTTGGTGTCGACATCTTCGTAATTCTCGCGGTCGACGGTCCCTGGCATCGGCTGTGGCGCGGATTGCGCGTAAGTGCCGCCGACGATGCCGCTGAGCGCGGCGCGCGCCCGCGACGGCGGCGGCGGGGGTGGCGCCATTGGCAAAACGCGTTGATCCGGTGTCGTGACCGGCGATGCGGATTCGAAGTCTTGTCGCTCGGTGCGTGTGCCGGTGATGACGATCTGGTCTTCTTGAGCCGTTTGCGCGTTGTCCGCAGACTGAGACGCGCACGCGGCGAGGAGTATCGCGCAAGCTAGGAAGCCCGCGCGCCGAGTGTTGCGCAGCATGACGTTTTCCCTCCCAAGCCGCGCGTACGCGGCCTTTGACACGGTAAGCGAAGCGCTCCGATCGGGGCTAACATGAGGCATGCGCGCGGCGTTTTGCGTACACGAGAGCGTGCATCACGCGGATGTGTGAAAAACGCTTCGGTGAGCGCGAAGCGGCCGCGTCGTCAGCGGCGGTTGCGTTCGCGTTCGGCCAGGCGGCGTTGTACGGGGATCCAGTCGCGCACGAGCGTATCGAGAACGCTGAGCGGGACTTCGCCGCTCAGCAGCACTGCGTCATGGAAGCCGCGCAAGTCGAAATCGGGGCCGAGTTCGTTGCGCGCGACGTCTCGCAAGCGCGCAATCTCGCGGCGGCCAAGTTCGTAGCCGCAAGCTTGGCCGGGCCAAACAATGTAGCGATCGACTTCGGTGGCGATGACGCCCGGCATGTCGCCTGTGGTTTGAGCGACGTAGTCGATGGCTTGTTGGCGTGACCAATTCTTCGAGTGAAGCCCAGTATCGACGACGAGGCGCACGGCGCGCCAGAGCTGCCAGCGCAGATAGCCAATGCGGCCGGCGGCGTCGCCTTCGTGAAAGCCTTGCTCGTCGGCGAGTTGTTCGGCGTAGAGACCCCAGCCTTCGCTGTAGGCGTTGAATGAGGTCAGGCGACGCAGCAGCGGCGTCTCGGTGAGTTCTTGGGCCAGCGCGATCTGGAAGTGGTGGCCCGGTATGGCCTCGTGGAAATCCTGGGTCGGCAGATCGATGCGCGTCATCTCAGCCAGGCTGCGCATGTTGATGAAGTAGATGCCTGGGCTCGATCCATCGAGCGAGGGGGGATTGTAATAGGCGCCAGGCGAGCCCGCCTCGGCGAAGGCGGGGACGCGGCGTACCTCCAACTGCGCCTGCGGCAGGCGGCCGAACCATTGCGGCGCGCGTTCGCGGACGCGGGCGATGCGCGCTTCTACATCGGCGATGAGCTGCGCGCGGCCGGCGTCGCTATCCTCGTACTGATAGCGCGGGTCGGCGGTGAGTTGCGCGAGGCGCTGGCCGACGGGGCCTTCGGTGAGCCCGAGGCGGCGGAGCGCGATGTCGAGCTCGCGATTAAGCTCGGCGACGCGATTGAGTCCGATCGTGTGGATCTCATCGGGCGTGAGTTCGGTGGTCGTTTCGATCCTGAGCGCCGCGGCGTAGAACGCCGCGCCTTGCGGCAGATTCGAAACGCCTGGCGCTTCGCTGGCGCGCGGCCGCTCGGAGCGCACCCAGGCGAGGGCGCGCTGGTGCGCCGGCAAAACATGTTCGCGCATGATCGCATCGGCGCGCGCGAGAAGGACGAGGTTTTCGCGCTCGATGACGGCGCGGCGCTCGGCGTCTTGTTCGCGTGCGGCGATGGCGTCGAGCTTGCGGCGCAAGCTGGTGATGTAAACTTGCGCGACCGGCGGCTCGCGCAGCACGCCTTCGAGCATGTCTGCGACGGTATCGAGAATGAAGCCAGGAGGGCGCACGCCCAACGCCGCATCGGCGCGCGCGCGTTCGGTCTCTTGATCAATCGCTTCCGCGACCGCGCGCAGACGTGTGAGATAGGCTTCAGCTGAAGCGGCGTCGGTCACGTCGTGGCGATCGTCCATAAAGGAGGGCAGCGTGATGAAGGCGCTGTCCATTTGATTGATGACATAAGGGCGGACGCCGCCCAGCGGGCTGAAATCGCCGTAGTCGAATGCTGCGCCGCCAGCGGCGTTGGCGAATTGATCGCGAAGAACGTTGTAGGTGAGGCGGTCTTCCGGGCTGAGCGCGCTCACGTTCAATGAGCGTAGCTCGGCGTAGCGGCGGATGGCGGCGCTGCGCCGGGCCTCGAGCGCCACGATCGAGCGATCATCCAAGCGATCGGAATAGGCGCCGCCGGCGACATCTTCTCCCACGCCGGTCTGCGAGGCGGTCTCGGGGCTGTCCGCCAGGATTTCGCGCGCCCAGTCCGAGAGTTTGCCCTCGAAGGCGGTCATTGGCTGCGATTGGCGCGGCCCGCATCCGCTCACGGCGAGCGAAAGCCCCAGAACCACGGCAAAGGCCCAACGGAACGGCTTCATATAACCCCTCGCAGCATGTTGCGCCGCTGTAAGGGCGCGGGGGCGGGCATAGCATGCGCCGTGCCTGAGAAAAGGCCGCCCAGCGCAGTTCGTTTGCGCTAACGTGTTGCGGAAACCGCGCATTCGTGGTTTGGACAGCCCCCTGTGTAGGGAACTCGCGGAGACACCCATGACGACCGCCCAAGGCGGCCAGCAGACGCTGGGCAAAATCCTTTTCTACAACCAGCTTGAGCCGCTTTCGGTTGAAAAGCACGGCAAGCTGGGTGTCAGCCAAGTCAGCAATCCGTTCGCGTTCCTCGCGGACACGCACCTTGTGCCGCTCACTGTGGACGAGTTTGGTCTCGCCGCCGTTTGCTACCCGATCATTTTCGACACGCAGTCGAAGACGCCGCTGGCGGTGATGGGCCTGCGGCCGGGCATGAATGTGTTCCTGGGCGCCGATGGCTCGTTGGACCCGGAAGTCTATCTGCCGGCATTCGCGCGCCGCTATCCGTTCCTGCCGGTCCTGACGGGTCAGAACACGCCGCAAAAAGAGGACGATAAGGTTCTCGTCTGCATCGACCGCGCCGCCAAAATGCTGTCTTCGACGCCGGAACTGCCGTTCTTCGAAGGCAATCAGCCGTCACGTTATACGCAGGAGGCGATTCAGTTCTGCCGCGAGTTCGACATGCTGGGGCGCCGCACCCAGGACTTCGTGAAACTCATGGAGGATCACAACCTGTTCGAAGCGACGCCGCTGGCGTTGCCGCGCGCGAAGGCCGATGGCACGCCGGACGAGCCGACCAAGCTTGGCGAGTACCTGCGTATCTCGGAAGCCAAGCTGAACGCGCTGCCGAAGGACACCTACCTCGAGCTGCGTGACAAGGGCGTGACGGCGGTGATGCATGCGCACCTGCTCTCGCTCGGCCTCTGGCCGAAGATTCTGAGCCGCGCCGCGCGCATCCAGGCCTCGACGCCGCTGCGCTAAGCCGCGCCGGACGCGAAGTTCCAAGAGACGCCTCCCACGAAAGTGGGGGGCGTTTTCTTTTGCAGCGAAACCGGCGGTGTTCGTCGAACGTAAGGTTCGAATGTCTCGTGGCCGCATTGGCCTACGGCGAGTGAGCCTGTATGCGCGTAGGTATGATCCGTTTTGCCGCGTTGGCGGTCTTCTTCTTCTCCCTGTTCTTTGGCGCGATTGCCGCGGCGCAGCCATTGCCTGGGCCGCGCCAGGTCGATGTGGGCCTGCATTCCGCGCGCGCGGCGGTGGCGCCGGGGGAGAGGTTCACGATCGTCCTGCGGCAGACGATCAATGAAGGCTGGCACACCTATTGGCGCAATCCTGGCGATAGCGGCGAGGCGACAACGCTGACATGGACGCTGCCGGCGGGATGGCGCGCGGGCGAGATTCAGTGGCCGGCGCCGCATGCGGTGCCCTTCGCGATGCTCGTGAACTTCGGCTACGAGGGCGAGGTTCTATTTCCGGTCGAACTCACCGTGCCCGCGGATGCTGGGCCGGGATCGAGCGTGACGCTGACGGCGGAAGCCTACTGGCTCGTCTGTTCAGACATCTGCATTCCCGAAGACGCGACGCTGACGGTGAGCGTGCCGGTCGCCGCGCAAGGGCGCGACGATCCGCAATGGGCGGCGCGCATAGCCGAAGCGGTGTCGAATTTGCCACGTCGGCAAGACGGCGTGACGGCGACAATCGGCACGGGCGATCCGGCGCGGCTGAGCGTGGCGCTGCCGAACGCTAGCGAATTTCGGAATCTGCGCTTCTTCCCATTCGAGCGCGGCGTCGTGAAGGCGGCAGAGCCGCAGCGGCCGCGTGTGGGTCCCGCTGGCGCAAGCTTCTCGTTGACGCCCGATTTGCAGCCGCTCGGCAATGCGCCGCTTGCGGGGCTTGTTGTGTACGAGGTGCAAGAAAACGGCGCCTGGGTGCATCGTGGCGTTGAGATTGAAGCGGCGCCTGGTGAGGTGATCGCCAACACCGATGCGTCCGCCGCGCAATTCTCTGACGACTATGCTCTGGCGGAACTCGATGGCGGCCTTGCCGCTGCCATTCCGAGTGTAGAGAGTTTAACGGGCGTTGCCTTGCTTGTCGCGCTTGGCCTCGCCTTTCTCGGCGGGCTGATCCTCAACATCATGCCGTGTGTCTTGCCGGTGCTTTCGGTGAAGGCGTTGCAGTTTGCGGGCGGCGTGCAAAGCGGCGAAGCGCGGCGGCATGGGTTGCTTTATTTCGCGGGCGTGATGGTGACATTCTTGGCGCTCGCCGGCGTGCTGATCGCGTTACGCGGGGCGGGCGAGGCGGTGGGCTGGGGCTTCCAGCTGCAGGCGCCTTGGGTGACGAGCCTCTTGGCGCTGCTCTTCTTTGTCATCGGGCTCAACCTCCTTGGTGTGTTCGAGTTCGGCGTGGGCGCACAGAACGTGGGGTCGGGCCTCGCGTCGCGGGGCGGCGATGCGGGCGCGTTTTTCACCGGCGCGCTGGCGGTGATTGCGGCGACGCCATGCACGGCGCCGTTCATGGCCGGCGCGATCGGCGCTGCGCTGACGCAATCGGCGTTCACGACCTTGCTGATCTTCGCCGCACTCGGCTTGGGCTTCGCGCTGCCGCTGACATTGCTGCACTTCGTGCCAGGTTTGCAGAAGCTCATTCCAAAACCGGGCGCGTGGATGGAGCGCGTGAAGAACGTGCTCGCGTTCCCGATGTTCGCGACGGCGGTGTGGCTGGTGTGGGTGCTGGCGGAGCAGGCTGGGTCTGACGGCGTTGCGGCGCTGTTGCTGATGTTCGTTGCCGTTAGTCTCCTGGTGCTCGCGTCGCGCTGGGGACGCGCTTGGATGATTGCGGCGTTGCTCGTTGTGGGTGTGACGGGCGCCTTCGTGTGGCGGCCGCTCTTGGGCGTGGAGACGCGGGAAGCGCTCGTCTCCGAGCCGTGGAGCGAGGCGCGTGTAATGGAGCTGCAAAACGAAGGGCGCGGGGTTTTTGTGAACTTCACGGCGGCCTGGTGTGTGACGTGTAAAGTCAACGAGGCGGCGGCGTTCACGCCGCGCGTCGCGGCGGGCTTCGCTGACACAAATACCGCCTATCTTGTCGGAGACTGGACCAATCGCGACGAGGCGATTGCTGCGGAACTGGCCGCGCATGGACGCGCCGGCGTGCCGCTCTATCTCTATTTTCCGCCGGATGGCGGCGATCCGGTGGTGTTGCCGCAGATGCTGAGCGAGTCTCTAATACTGCAAACGATCCAGGGAGAGTGAGGATGCTTTCGAAGCGTGAGATGTTGCTGGGTGGTGCGGCGTTGGCGGCGCTTGCCGCGTGCAGCGGCCCGCCGGCGGATTTGCAGCACGTCGCCACCGGCGCCGCGGCGCCGGCGTTTTCGGTCGTCGACGCGACGGGCGCCACGCGGACGCTGGCAGAATTCGCCGGCCAGAACGTCATTCTCGAATGGACGAACAATGGCTGCCCCTATGTGCGCAAGCACTATGATGCGGGCAACATGCAGGCGGTCCAGCGCGAGGCGCGCGAACGCGGCTGGGTGTGGCTGCAAGTGATTTCCTCGGCGCCGGGCGAGCAGGGTTATCTCGATGGGCCGGGCGCGATTGCGCGTGTGGAGACCGATCAAGCGACGGTGACGGCTACGCTGCTCGATCCTGATGGCGTGATGGGACGCGCGTATGGCGCTCTTACAACGCCGCAGATGGTGATGATCAATGGCGAGGGTCAGATCGTCTATCAGGGCGCGATCGATGATCGGCCGTCAGCGCGGCCGGAAACGCTGCAAGGCGCAACGAACTATGTGCGCGCGGCGTGGGCCGATTTGGACGCGGGGCGCGCCGTGCAAGTCGCGCAAACGACGCCGTATGGCTGTAACGTTAAGTACGCCGCTTAAGTTCTAGCGAAGTGCGAGGTCGCGTTCTTCGACGCGGTCGGCTGCGGCGGCCGCGGCGAGGGGCGCTAGCATGGCGGCGTCGTCCATCAGCACGCGCAGGTTCATGAAGGCGGCGTCCTGCTCTTCCGATGTGTCGGCGGCGGCGAACTCTCCGGCGCGTTCGAGCGCGTCGTTAGCGATGCCTTGGAAGATGCACGGCATGTCTTGGCCAACGCCAGCGCGGCGCATGGACACAGAAAGTTGCTGAGCGTCGGTCGCGAACGCTTCGATGCGGGAAATCAGTTCAGGCGTGGCCGCACTGACCGCGGCGAGCGCGCGCGCCTCGGCCTCGAGATCGGCCGACATCTTCGGAATGTCGCCCAAGGCGGTTACGTTAAAGGCGACCAAAGCGAGACAAGTGAGCATGGTGGCGGGTCCTTCGCGCGCGGCGAAGGCTGTGACAGCAAGAGCGGCGCCGGGTTGCCGCTAGTGGTTGGAGGCGTGCTGGCGGTCGGCGGCGGCTGAGGCGGCCATCGGCGCGATGAGGATGGCGTCGTCCAAGAGTACGCGCAGATTGGTGAATGCGGTGTCGCGCTCGGCCTCGGTGTCGGCCTCTTGTAGCGCCGCGATGTGGACGCGCGCGTCTTCGGCGATGCCGTGGAAAATGCAGGGCAGGTCCTGCTCAACGCCCAGCTCGCGCAGCGAAACCGAGAGGCGTTCGGCGTCGGACGAGAAGTCTTCGATGCCGGCCAGGAAGGCGGGCGTGATCTCGGTCTGGACGGTCAGCCGGCGCGCGTCGGCCTCGACCTCGGCGGCCAGGGACGGCAGTTCGGCAAAGCTGACGCCGAGCGCCAAAGCGAGACAGGTGAGCATGATCGGTCCTCTTCGCCTCAAAGGGGAGCAAATCAGGCGCCAGATGCTCGCTCCGTGTGGGGGCTTACGCTAGGGATGCGGCTTCGATTCAGGGTTGGTCATGAACCGCACGATTACGCTTAAGCATGATGGCGAACTAAGCCTCGCCGACATTGAGGATGTCGCCCACGGGCGCGCTCAGGTGGCGCTGGATGGTGCGACGCGGGCGCTCGTGGCTGCGTTCCGGACGAGTGCGGTGGAGCAGCTGAAGGCGAGGCCGGAGAAGCGTGTCTATGGGGTCAATACCGGCTTCGGCAGTAACTATAAGGATTATGTCAGCCCCGAGGACCTGAAGCGGCTGCAGCGTAATCTGATCGTTTCGCATTGCGCGGGTGTGGGCGAGCCGGCGCCTGCGCCGGTGGTGCGGGCGACCATGTTGCTGCGCGCGGCTTCGCTGGCGCGCGGGCGCAGCGTTGTGCGGCCGGTGGTGATTGAGACGCTGATCGAAATGCTGAACAACGGCGTGACGCCGGTTGTGCCGCGCGATGGCAGTGTGTCCGCCAGCGGCGATCTCGCGCCGCTTTCGCACATTGCGGCAGTGGTGATTGGCGAAGGCAAGGTGCTGACCGCGGCCGGCCCGGTGCGCACGGCGGAAGCCGGCGCGAAGTTCACGCCGATCGAGCTTGATATGAAGGAAGGCCTCGCGCTCAACAATGGCTGCCAATACACGAACGCCTGGGGCGCGTTGGCGGCGGCGCGGATGGAGCGGCTGGTTGATGCGGCCGCGCTGAGCGCGGCGCTGCATGTGCAAGCGATGCGCGGCATGGGGCGGCCGTTCCGTGCGGATCTTCACGCCCTGCGGCGACACGCGGGCTCGGTGACATTCGCGCGCTGGGTGTTCGATTTGCTCGATGGCTATACGTTCCGTGACGTCGACACTGATACGAAGTTCGCCCACGATGGTGTGATCCAAGATCCGTACAATTTGCGCTGTTCGGCGCAGGCGTTGGGGCCGTGCGTGGAGCTGATCCAGCGCGCGCGGCGGACAATGGAGATTGAAGCATCAAGCGTGACCGACAATCCGATCGACCTGAATAGCGCCGCTGATGCGGCTTATGATGTCGATCTGATTACCTCAGGCGGGCATTTCCACGGGATGCCGCTGGCGGTTGATGCGTACGGCTTGCTGCAGGCGGCGGGCATCATGGCGCGGGTCTCGAATATGCGCTGTGCGCGTATTGTCGATGCGCAGCGCAATAAGGGACTCGGGCCGCAAGTGCGCGGCGCGAATACGGATCCGACGGAATCCGGCTTGCTGATCGCCGAATATACGACCGCGGGCCTGTGCAATCAGATTTGGGGCTTGGCGATGCCGTCTCATCTGATGTCGGTTTCGACGGATTCCGGTCAGGAAGATCATGTCAGTATGGGCGCCAACGTCGCGATCCGGGCATACGAGGCTGCGGAACGCTTGGCGCAAATTCTGGCGATCGAAATGGCGTTCGCATCGCAAGCAGAACTCGTGCGGGCTGAGAACGCGGCGGAGGCTAAGAAGCCTGTCGCGCTTGGCAGAGCGACCTTGGGCGCCCTAAGTAAGATACGCGAGGCGTTCCCGCCGTGGGTGCGGGGCGGCGATCGCGAATTGACTTGGGATATCGAGAACTTGGCGCAACGCGTCCTCTCCGGCGAGATCGCTCAGGCGACGGGCTACAGCTTCGAGCGACATTAACGCTCAGTTGTTTGCGCCGCCGCGCGCCCGCTCGCATGCCCAATTCTGATGTCCTGGAAAGTCTCTGTCATGAGTTCTGAAACACCGCTTGTCACCGCCGAGAAGCCGCGCGGCTTTAGCGACAAGCTTGGCGAAGCAGCTGGCGCCGAAGAGCGCATCGTAGCCGCCGTCGGCAAAGTCTACGAGCAATGGGGCTTCGATCGTCTCGAAACGCCGGCGATCGAGTATACCGAAGCGCTCGGCAAATTTCTGCCGGACCTCGATCGTCCGAACGAAGGCGTGTTTTCGTTTCAGGATGACGAGCGCTGGGTTTCGATGCGCTACGACCTCACCGCGCCGCTGGCGCGGTTTGTGGCGGAGCAGCGCGACGGTTTGCCGAAGCCGTTCCGGCGCTGGCAGACAGGCTCGGTATGGCGCAACGAAAAGCCGGGGCCGGGGCGTTTCCGTCAGTTCGTGCAGTGCGATGCCGATACGGTGGGTTCGGACAATCCGGCGTCGGACGCCGAGATCATTGCGATGGCGGGGCAGGCGCTGGAAGCGGTTGGCGTGCCGCGCGAGGGCTATGTGTTCAAGATCAACTCGCGGCGCATTCTGAACGGCGTGTTGCTGGGTGTTGGCCTCGACGAAAACGCGACGAAGGCGCGGCTCACGGTGATGCGTGCGATCGATAAGCTTGATCGCGTTGGCGTGCAGGGCGTGGCGGCGCTGCTTGGCAAGGGACGCAAGGACGAGTCCGGCGATTTCACCGAAGGCGCGCAACTCGATCCGGCAGCGGTGCAGAAGGTGATCGATTTTGTCACGTTGCCGACGGATTCGCGCGCGGCCGTTCTTAGCGGCTTGGAGCGTCTCGTTGGCGACAATGACGAAGGCCGCGCCGGCTTGAAGGAATTGGCTGGCATCGATGCGGTGCTGAGCGCGCTCGGTGTCGATGACAGCCGCGCGCGCATCGATCCGTCGGTGGTGCGTGGGCTCGAATACTATACCGGCGCTGTGTACGAGGCCGAGCTGACGCTCACGGCTGGCGAGACCGGCAAGCCGATCCGGTTTGGCTCGGTCGGCGGGGGCGGGCGCTATGATGATCTTGTTGCGCGCTTCACGGGGCAGCGCGTGCCGGCGACTGGCTTCTCGATTGGCGTGAGCCGCTTGGTTGCGGCGCAAGAAATTCTTGGCATCGACCGCAAGGACGCCTCACCGCCTCCGGTCGTTGTTCTCGCGCTCGATGCTGCGCGCATGGGCGACTATCTCGCGATGGCGGAAGAGCTGCGCCGCGCTGGCGTGCGCGCCGAGGCGTATCTCGGGTCTTCGGGCATGAAGGCGCAGCTGAAGTACGCGGATAAGCGCGATGCGCCGATCGCTGTGATTCAAGGCGGAGACGAACTGGCGAAAGGAACCGTGACCCTCAAAGACCTGAAGCTTGGTGCGAAGATCGCGTCGGGTTTGGGCGAGGATCGCGAGGCTTACGCCAAGGCCAGAGAGCAGGTGCAGCAAGAGGTCCCGCGGGCTCAACTCGTTGCCGCAGTGCAGCAAATGCTCGCCCGCTAGGGGCGTGCGCGCAACATTGCGCGTATTCATTATGACAGGCGCTTGACCCCGGGGGCGGCGCGGCTCAATTTTGCCTCGATCGTCGGCGTCGCGGACGGTCGCGTTTCGGGGAGGAGACGCCCTCTACAAAAGCGACGTGAGGCGGCCGCATCGGGGAACGGTGCGGCCGCCTTTGCTTTAACGCTTTGGCTGATTTGGCGCGTCGATGTCCTCGAAGACGCCGCGTTCTTCGGCCAGCTCTTCCTCGCGCGACAGCGCGCTGGGGCGCTGTACAGGGAGCTTGCGGCAACACCACCACAGAACCGTCAGGCCAAGGACGGCTGAAACGAACGAGCCGCCGAGAACGCCGAAGCGGACGGGCGTTGCGAGATCGCCCGTGCCGAAGGCGAGGTTGCCGACGAACAAGCTCATCGTGAAACCGATGCCGGCAAGCATGGCGATGCCGACCATCTGAAGCATCGATCCCGGCGCGCGCTGTTTCACGACGAGGCACGCGAGATAAGACGCGACTGTAATGCCGATGGGTTTGCCGAGAACGAGGCCGAGACTAATGCCGAGCGCGATCGGGTGCAGGAGTGTATCGAGGCCGGCGCCGTGCAGCACAACGCCGGCGTTCACCAGCGCGAAGATCGGCATGATCGCGAACTGCACCCAGTATTTGAGCGCGTGCTCGGCAGTGATCAATGGTGAGCCGCCCTTCTTGTCGCGCATCGGGACGGCCATCGCGGTCAGCACGCCGGCAATGGTGGCGTGCACGCCCGAGAGCAACATGAAGCCCCAAAGCACGAAGCCAAGAACCCAATAGGGCAGCAGAGATTTTATCCCGCCGCGGTTCATCAACAGCATGACGCCGAAGGTGACCGCCGCGCCGCCCAGCGCCCAGCCGACGAGATGCGTCGAGTAGAAAAGCGCGATGACGAGAATGGCGCCGAGATCGTCGATGATGGCGAGCGCCAGCAGAAAGAGGCGCAAACCCGCCGGCACGCGCGGGCCGAGCAGCGAAAGCACGCCGATCGCGAAGGCGATGTCAGTGGCGGCGGGAATAGCCCAGCCGCGCAGATAAGAGGGCTCGTGGGCGTTGAGCGCGACATAGATCAACGCCGGCACGACCATGCCGCCGACAGCGCCGGCCATGGGGAGCGCGGCTTCGCGCGGATTCTTGAATGGCCCTTCGACCGTCTCGCGCTTCAACTCAAGACCGACATAGAGAAAGAAGATCACCATCAAGCCGTCGTTGATGATAAGGTGCAGATTGACGGGATGTGCGCCGGCGCCGACGCCGACCATGAGGCCGGCGATCTGATCTTCAAGCAGATGATGGATCGTGTCGCCGAACGTGCTGTTGAGCGCGATGAACGAGAGGATCGTCGCTGCGATCAGGATGTAGCCGGGCGTGGTGTCGCGCTGCCACCAGTGTGTCGTTGTTCCGCTCGGAGTCATGATCGCAACTTAACGGCTGCGCCTCATGCGACAACTGCAAACGACGCCTGAGGCGATCCGTCTCACAATAACAGGGTATTAGAGTCGAGGCTCTAGGCCGAGACGCGCCAGCAAATACATCGTTGACCAGGCAAACTGGCCTTCGTCAGCGAAGAACACGTGCGGTGTTGACGCGAAATCGAGTTTTTCCGACATCGCCGCGAGAATGTGCGCGCTCGCGAGAATGCGATTCTCCTGCGGGATCGCTTCGTGGATAGCGGCGATGCGGCGGCGCAGGTTCGAGTTGGCGGGAAGATCTTCTATAAGACTATTCAGGCTCGGATCAGCCGTCACAATTTCGTAGTAGCGCTGGACATCCGCCGCTGTCAGGCGGACCCAGGGCTCGTCTTGCGAAATATCAGGATGCGTGACGCATCGCATGGCCCACACGGCGCCGCCGGAAAGATACATGCGGTCGTTGGCGAAGCCATCGCGCTTCAAGCCTTCGAGGCGAGGCGTGACGCGCTCCGCCACAACAGCGGCCATACGGTCCTGAATTGAGGTGCTGTCCGGCAGCGCTTGCGCTGCGCTCATGAGCGAGCTGATGCCCTCGGGAATCTCAAAGGAGGCAAATTCGCTCGTCTCGGGATTGATGCGTCCACCCTTGATGTTGCCCGAACCAATATCGATGAAGGTGGAGCGCTCGCGGTCGGCGAGCGCGACGAGCCAGCGGAACGCGTATTCGGCCTCCTGCGCTGCATTGACAATTTCAAGTTGTACGTTCGCATTTTGAAAGGCCTTGCGAAGGTTTTCCAAATGCTCGGGCGGCAAGCGCGCAATGCTGGAGGATCCGACGATTACGCTTCGGCCGGGTTGCACGCCGTTGCTCTCAAGCAACTCTGCGGCGCTCAAAGTCGCGGCGACGACGTCAGGAATGGCCTCGGGATTGCGGACTTCGACTTCGATATCGCCTGAAGCAACGACATGGCGGTCGTAGCGGCTCGCGCGCTGGACGCCGCCATATCGATCGGCGCCCAAACCTTCCATCAGTTGACGCGGCGCAAATTTGAGCACCGTCCATTTCGGCCCGCCGGAGCCGAGTTCGACGACACCGACCTGGTGGACAGTGGGGTCTATGACGTTGTCGACCGCGTTCGCAAAACTCGGATTCAACCGATACGCGGCGAATCCGGCAATGCCGAGCGCGGCGACGCCGCCGACAAGTACATTCCGGCGGCTGAAAATCCCGGCCATGCAAGCCCCCCTGCTTTCACTCCGATCGGCGGATGCTAGATCGGAATTTTACGGTAGTATAGTGTCGTCAGAGGGGGGACGAGATGGCGCGCCGTGATGACGAACCCAAAGAGAAAGAAGACAAAGGCACGTCCTTCGCGCGCGTGCAGGCGTGGTCCGGCGTCATAGGCACGCTCGCTACTCTAGCGATGGGCGCCCAGCAGTTTGGGTTTCTCGACGACGTCGTTCCCCCGGGCGTTCGAATTCCCCAATTCATCAACCGCACCGGCGCGCAGATCGAGTGGGTGCAGATCAACCCATCAAATCGCGAAGGCGTGCTGCGCCAATATGCGGCTACGGTGACGCGTGCGCCGGAACGCGGCCGCTGGCGCGGGCGTTTGTGTGTTGGCGATGAGATACAGTTTGTGGACGGCCAGCCGATCACTTCGGTGGAAGAGGCGCGGTGGTATTTCTACGGCGATCGCGGCGGCTTCGCGACTGTGAGGACTGGGCAACAGATGCCGGACGGCAAGCCTGCGCCAGTCGGGCAAGTCAACGCGATTGGCGTCGCGCGCAATTGCCCTCTGCTGGATCAAGGAACTGGCGCTGGGTAGCGGCGTAGGCGCCCAAACAAAAACGGCGGAGCTTGCGCTCCGCCGTTTCCGTTTTCGTGGCTAGTGGCTGGATTAGAAATCCATGCCGCCCATGCCGCCCATGCCGCCGCCAGGCATGCCGCCGCCGGCGGCTTCCTTCTTCGGGGCTTCGGCGATCGAGGCTTCCGTCGTGATGATGAGGCCGGCGACCGAGGCTGCGTCTTGCAGCGCCGTGCGGACGACCTTCACCGGATCGATGATGCCGGCCTTCACGAGGTCGACGTACTCTTCGGTTTGCGCGTTGAAGCCGAAATTATCGTCCTTCGTTTCACGCAGCTTGCCGACGACGATCGAACCTTCGACGCCCGCGTTTTCGACGATCTGACGGATCGGCGCTTCGAGCGCCTTCTTCACGATGCCGATGCCGACGTCCTGGTCTTCGTTGTCGCCCTTGATCGAGAGCTTGAAGGCCGAACGCAGGAGCGCCGTGCCGCCGCCGGGGACGATGCCTTCTTCCACCGCAGCGCGGGTGGCGTTCAGCGCGTCATCAACGCGGTCCTTGCGTTCCTTCACTTCGACTTCCGTCGCGCCGCCGACCTTGATCACGGCCACGCCGCCGGCGAGCTTCGCCAGACGTTCTTGCAGCTTCTCGCGATCATAGTCGGACGTCGTGTCTTCGATCTGCTTGCGGATTTGGTTGACGCGGGCTTCGATGTCCTTCTTGGCGCCCGAGCCGTCGACAACCGTCGTGTCGTCCTTCTTCACGACGACCTTCTTGGCCTTGCCGAGCATGTCGAGCGTGACGTTCTCAAGCTTGATGCCCAGGTCTTCGCTGATGACTTGGCCGCCGGTGAGGACGGCGATGTCTTCCAGCATGGCCTTGCGGCGATCGCCGAAGCCTGGAGCCTTCACGGCGGCGACCTTCAGGCCGCCGCGCAGCTTGTTGACGACGAGCGTGGCGAGCGCTTCGCCTTCGACGTCTTCAGCAATGATGAGCAGCGGGCGTTGCGATTGCACGACGGCTTCGAGAACCGGCAGCATCGGCTGCAGCGACGAGAGCTTCTTTTCGAAGAGCAGGATCAGCGGATCTTCGAGCGTCGCTTCCATCTTGTCGGCGTTGGTGATGAAGTACGGCGAGAGGTAGCCGCGGTCGAACTGCATGCCTTCGACGACTTCGAGCTCGGTCTCGAGCGACTTGGCTTCTTCAACCGTGATGACGCCTTCGTTGCCGACCTTCGCCATAGCGTCGGCCAGGAACTTGCCGATGTCGGTGTCGCCGTTGGCCGAGATGGTGCCGACTTGGGCGATCTCTTCCGAGCCGCCGACTTTCTTGGCGCGCTTCTTCAGGTCTTCGACGATGGCGGCGACCGCCTTGTCGATGCCGCGGCGCAGATCCATCGGGTTACGGCCCGAAGCAACTGCCTTCATGCCTTCGCGAACGATGGCTTGAGCCAGAACGGTGGCGGTGGTGGTTCCGTCGCCGGCTTCGTCATTGGTCTTCGAAGCGACTTCACGAATGAGCTGGGCGCCCATGTTCATGAACTTATCTTCGAGTTCGATTTCCTTCGCGACGGTGACGCCGTCCTTGGTGGTGCGCGGGGCGCCGAAGGACTTTTCGATCACGACGTTGCGGCCTTTCGGGCCGAGCGTGACCTTCACGGCGTTGGCGAGGATGTCGACGCCTTGGAGCATGCGCTCACGGGCGTCGGCGCCGAAATTTACGATCTTAGCAGCCATGTGACTGATACCTTTGTGTTTGAATCTTTGAGTAGGCAGTAGGCAAGAGGCAGTGGGCAGTAGGGGCGTTGGAGCGTGAGGCGGGCGCTGTCGCCCTATTGCCTACTGCCCATTGCCCACTGCCCAGCGGCCTTTAGGCCGCGTCCTTCTTCTTCGCCTTCTTCTCTTCGATGACGCCGAGGATGTCCGACTCCTTCATGATG
>CALBST010000154.1 GCA_937967425.1 uncultured Caulobacteraceae bacterium | reverse complement strand
GCGGAGTTGCCCGTGCAAAGGAAGAGGACGTTGTAAGGCCTCTCGGGTGTGTGCTTATCCATCAAACCCTCCGGCGGCTTTTCCTTTGCGCGCCTTCGCAACACGCGGCGCTCTGAACGATTTGGTGGAGCGGGGCGCACAATTCGGCGCGGCCATCACAACAATCCTCGATCAGAAAGGCCATCAAATCGGTCATGCCGTCGAGATCGGCGCGGTAATAGATCGTTCGGCCTTCACGCCTCGATTGGATGAGGCCGGCGCGTTCCAGAATGGCCAGATGCGTCGACATGGTGCTCGCGGGCACGCCGAGGTCGCGCGCGATCTCGCCCGCCGGCATCTCGTTCGCGCCCCCGCGGACCAGAAGCTTGAACACGCCGAGCCGGCTTTCCTGCGCCAATGCGCCGAGCGCATCGATGGCTTGTTTAGATCGCATAATTCGAGAAATATCGAATCGAATTGACCGTGACAAGTCGGGATGTGCGATGCGCGGATCGGGGCTAAGCTCCGCTTATGCCGCAACATCAAGATCACCAAGCTGTGCGCGCGCGTCTTCTGGCGCGGCGCGAGGAATTGGACGCGCTCGACCGCGCCACCGCCGAGGATCACCGCCCGATCGAACTCGATCAAACCGCGGTCGGCCGCGTTTCGCGCATGGATTCGCTCCAGGTCCAAGCCATGTCGGCGGCGTCGCAACGCATGCGCGAGGCTGAGCGTATTCGCATCGAACAAGCGCTGAAGCGCCTCGATGCGGACGAGTACGGTTGGTGCGTACGCTGCGGCGAGGAGATTGCGCCCGCGCGCTTGGAAGCTGACCCGGCGCTCGCCACCTGCATCCGCTGTGCGGCTTGACGCTCAGATAAAGAAGACCGGCGCGAAGCCGCCGCCGGGTGTGCGGAAGTTGGTAGTCTGACCTTGGTAGAGGCGCGCCGCGGCGATGAGGATTTCGCCGTCGTAGGTGTAGAGCCGCACGTCCACCTTGCGCTGCACGCGCTCGCCATCGAGCTTGATGGTTCGCTCGCTTGGCGGGGCGACGCGCTGAGCGATGTAGTCGCCCGCTAATATCTCGCTCCATGTCCCACGCGTGAGCTTGTCGCCGCGATAGACGGCTTTGCCACCGTGCCCGCATGCGGGCTTGAAGAAGAAACCCTTGCGTTCGCTCCACAGCACTTCGGAATTGGCCTCGTTCACGCGTAGCGTTTGCGGAACGCCCGCCAGGGCCGTGGCATGTTCAACGCCGAGCCCCCAGTGTGCGAGCTTTGCGGGATCGGAGAGCAAAGTGAGATTGCGCTTGTCGGCGAGGAGGGCGTGATTGCGCGGGTTCGGCGTCACCACGACCGCGCCGCCTTCATAAGCGGTTCTGAGCGCTGCGTATTCGTTGTCCTCGAAGCTGAAATCGACAAGGCGGTTGTAGATCAGATCGAGCGGGCGCCCTTCGAACTGAAGCAGATCGCATTCAAAGCGAAGTTCACGCGGATCAGCGATGACGGCTTCGATGCCTCGCCGTTCGAACAATCGCTTGGCGAGCAGAAACTCCGGATAAAGATATTGCTCCTGCGGCCGCGCATCGACGATGCCGATGCGGCGCAAGGGATCGCTGCGGCCTTGCCGTCGCCATTCGGCTTCGAACATCGCGATGACGGCGTCGTCAAAGGCGCCGAGCGAGGCGCGGGCAAGCGCCTGTTCCACCTCGGCGCAACACGCGACCTGGGCGCGCGCCAGGAAAGCGTTGAGATAGGCGCCGCCCGCATTGGTGTTGACTTCGATTAGCCTTGGTCCCTCGGGCGTGAGGTGAAAGTCGTAACCCATGAAGGCGCCGATGGGGCCGTGATCGATCCGTGCGATGGCCGGCGACCAGCCAAGGACCGCATCTTGATAATCCGGCAGAAGCGCGGCGGCCTCGATGGCGCGGACGATGGCCTGCATGGCGTTGCGGTCTGCCTTGGGCAAAAATACCGGTGCATGTGAGAAGAGATGCGGGCGCGAGGCGATCAACGCGGCGAAGAAATCCGCGTCAGCGACTTCGTGCTGAAGTGCGTCGGCGAGCGCTTGCTGATCCAGCGTGACGCAGAAGCACTCCCGGTTGAGCTGATCGGCGGCGGCGCGCGCTTGATGAGGCGACATGAGGTCAAGCCTCCGGCGTCGCGCGGCGGATCGTACCCTGGAGTTCGGCGGCCGCGGCGATGGTGTTCGAAACGGTTCCGTATTTGCGAATGTTCTTGTGCAGGAGGTCCAGGCGCTGATCGGTCTCCTCCGTGTCGACGATGATCTCGTAGTCGATGCGGATCATCTTGGGCGGACTATCCTGGCGCACGCCATGCAGGCGCACCTCCATGCCGCGCAGATCGAACTTGATCAGAGGCGCGACGCGCTCGGCGCCCTTGATCATGCACGCGGCTATAGAAGCCAGCAGCAATTCGGCCGGGTTGAAGGCTTCGTCGCGCCCGGTGACGTCCGTGTCGAGCGTCAGCGCGGCTCGCTTTGTCCATGCCGTCGATCCGTGTGAATCCACGCGCTTTGCGGCGACATCATAGCTCAGCATGGAGCGAGCCTCCCTGGCGGCGCGTCGAAACCCAGGCCGCCGCCCAGAACCCGAACGCCAGAATAAGCGAACCGGCCATGATCGCGATCAAAACTGGCGCATAGGATTGCGTCGTTGACCAGAGCGCCGCCGCAGCTAGCGGGGCCAGCGCCTTGGCGATGGTGGCGGGCGTGTTCATGGCGCCATTGATGGCGCCGTAGCCGTGGGTTGTGATCATCTCTGGGACGGCAAGCCCACGCACGATGGTCAGTATGCCATTTGAGGCGCCGTAGAGCGCAGCCACTGCGGCAACGACCGCAAGCTCCGTCGGCGCGAGGGCGAGGACGGCAAAAGCGATCGGAAATCCAAGCACGACAATAGAGCCAATTCGGCGAATGGAGGCGCCGCGCGCAAAAAGGCTCATGGCGATCCGCCCTGTGACTTGCGCAGGTCCAATCACCGCCATGGCGAGGACGATATCCTGGGTCGAGAACCCGCGCTCAAGCAGAAGCGCATAGAGATGGAACGTGAATGCCGTGAACGCGCCGGCGTGCGCGGTGAAGGCAAGCGCGAGCATCCAGAAGACTGGCGTGCGCAACGCTTCGCGTAGAGCGTTGTCGTTTTGAGGGAGCGAAGTGGCGGTCCAGCTCGCACTCGTCTTTTTCTCTTTGCCGATCACCATCCAGTAAAGCGCAGCGCATGCGAGATTGATCAGCCCCAGCCCGATGAGAGCGCCGCGCCAATCGAACTGGTCGAGCATGAGTTGCGTGAGAGGAATGAAAACTGTGGAGGCGAAGCCGCCCCAAAGCGTCAGCGCCGTGATGGCGCCGCGCGCGCCACCGCCATTGCGCCGGGCGATGACGGCGAACGCAGGTTCGTAGAGCAGGGCCGCCTGCAACGCCCCAAGTCCGGCGGCTATGGCGAAGAAGATGGAAAGCGCGCTGACCTGCGACCAAGCCAGAAACAGCGTGCCCGCAGCGAGCGAGCCGAGGCTCATGATGATTCGGCCATAGCCGTGATCGATCGCCTTGCCGATCGGATAGGAAGCCGCCGCTGCGAGCAAGAGTCCAAGCGTGGCCGCGCCATAGAGTTCAGTCTTGCTCCAACCCAGATCTCGTCCCATCGCTTCGGCGATGAGGGGAAAGCTGTAATAGAGTGCGCCCCATGAGCAGATTTGGCCAATCCCAAGCCCGCTGACAAACCAGCTCCAGCCGGCGACCGGCTGGAGCTTCGACGGTTCGATCGCTTCGCTCACGCGGCTGCGCCGCAACAGGCAGTCGCCTTGGCGGCGGCCGCAGGCGCCGTGCTGCAGACACCGGTCTCCGGCAGCACAAGTTCAACGCGCCGCGCCGCCTCGTGATCGCCAGCGAGTTCGGCAATCACCGAGCGGACTTGTTCGTAACCCGTCGCCATCAGGAAGGTTGGCGCGCGGCCATAGACCTTGGAGCCGACGATGTAAAAGTTCGGCTCCGGATGCCTGAGTTCGACAACCCCATGCGGCGGCACCGAGCCGCATGAGTGCAGATTCGGATCGATCAGCGGCGCCAGCGCCGGCGGCGCCTCTACAGAAGGATCGATCGCAACGCGAAGCTCGCGCAGCATATCCAGATTGGGCCGCAGGCCAGTTGCGACGACGATGCGATCGACATCGAAGATCTTGTCCTGGCCTCCAAGCCTCGCGAGGACTGTAACTGTGTCGCCCCGTGTGATGATGCGTTGCACCGCGAAGGGCGCGAGCACTTCGAGGCGCTTGTCCTTGATCGCTTCCATGGCGGCCAGGCCCAGTGCGCCCCGCTGCGGCAATTGGTCATTTAATCCTCCGCCTAACAGCTTCTCGATGCGGTTGCGCCGAAGCGCCCAGAAAACCTTGGTCTCGGGCGCATCCTGCTGCAGTGTGATGAGGTCGAGCGCGACATTGATGGCCGAATGGCCTGCGCCAACGACCAACACGCGCTTGCCCGCGAAACGTTCCCGCGCATCGCCCAGCACATCCGGGATGCCGTAATCAATGAAGTCGCGCGCCTCAGCCTCGCCCAGAACGGGGAGCCCGTTGACGCCGATCGGATTGGGCTGTGACCACGCGCCAGACGCATCGATCACCGCACGCGCCAAGGTCTCCTGCTCTTCGCCGTCCGCGTCGCGCCAACGCAACACGAATGGGGAGGCTGCGCGATCGGCGTCATTCATCTTGTCGTTGAAGGCGCGTGCGATGCGGCTCACACGCGCGTTGAAGACGATGTGGGGTGCGATCGCCGGGTGCGCCGCAAGCGGTTCGAGGTAAGTCTCCACGATCTCGCGCCCGGTCGGCAGCGCTGTGGGATTGGGCGCCATCCAACTGATCGTTTTTAACAGGGCGTGCGCGGCATCGTCGATGTTGTAGGCCCAAGGTGAGAAGACGCGCACATGACCCCAATCGCGGAGCGCACTGCCGACACTTGGCCCCGCTTCCAGCAACACGAAGTCGAGCTTGCGCTCGACCGCGCGCGCCGCGGCGGCAAGGCCCACTGGACCCGCGCCAATGATGGCGATGGGAAGCGCATTGGATTCAGACATCACTTACTCCTATTTCCAGCAAAATCGAAATAAGAGCGCAAAAAAATGCGCTCAGGCGGTTTGTTTGGTTCGTCGTTGAGCGGGCTTTGCGGCACAACCCGCGTCCGCACAGCACTCGTCTGCGAGAAAGCCAATCAGCGCATCCATGGTCGGGTAGTGCGCGCGGCAGATCAGCGTGGTCGCTTGGCGTTCCTGGGTGACAAGGTCTGTATCGATCAGCCGGCGCAGATGATGAGAGAGCGTCGAGGCAGCCATGTTCATGCGGTCCTGCACGGCGCCGACAGGCAGGCCCTCATGACCGGCCCGAACCAGCAGGCGATAGATGCCGAGCCGGGTCGGATTGCCGAGCGCCTCCAACTGGGC
>CALBST010000153.1 GCA_937967425.1 uncultured Caulobacteraceae bacterium | reverse complement strand
CCGCGCTATCAGCTATTGGTGCACCGTAGCCTCCATGCAGGAGATGCGGGCATTTTAGGCGCGGGCGGAGGCGGTCGGATTGATTTTTGGTGGGGGCTTTGGAGTCAGTGGGTTAGTGCGGGAATTTGGGGGATAGAGGTGGAATCTATCCTCGGGATTTGCTCGCTGCAGATCAAAGTTGAGTCTGCTTTTCGCCGGGAACGGACATTATGGGTGCAGTCCAAAGAGGTGCGCGATCAACGCCAAGCCGGCGGCGAACAGCAGACACGCCAAAGCCCCCTTCATGCGCTGCGCGAGAGTCCACCGAAACATGTCGCGAATCTAGCTCTGGTTGAGACGATCACCAACGTCCGCTTCGGACCAACCTCGGACATTCCGGATATTATCTGCGTTCCTTCTCCTGGTTAAGGAGAAGGTGGCCGCATGGCGGCCGGATGAGGTTTGCTGCTGCGACCTCACCCGTCGTTCGCGTTGCTCACTGACACCCTCTCCCTAACCGGGAGAGGGAAAGAGTTCATCAGGCCGCGCGCAAGCGCTTGAACAGGCCCTTGTTCAGCATCCGCCGACGAGGCGTCACACCTCGGTGATGTAGGCATCAACAATCCAGCTTCGCGTGGCGTCGCGACAGATAATTGCCGTGACCGTTCCGTAACCATCGCGGTCGAGTTGGCGGGTAACAAGAGCACACTCGAGGCTCAGAGGTTGGCGGGGATTGAAACCGAACATAACGCGGGCGATTAGACGGCCATTAGACGCGAAGAACTCCTGGAGGTCCGACGCATCGTCGCTTGGTGCGCCAACGCCATCCACACCTGATGTCGCAAAGCGCGCGGCGAGTTCTTTCTGGAGTTCGAGCACGCGCTCACACGCGTGGGGATCGGTCATCTGACAATTCAGCGCTTCCCTACCGGGAAACGGGTCGCGGGACTCGGAGTGGCTCGTGAACTCTTGCTCAAGAGCGGCGCACTCGACCTCGGTGGCGCGTGTGAAGACATCGTACCAGACGACGTCGTCTTCGTCGAAGGTCAGGCGGCTCCCGCAGAATTCACCGCCGCCGTAGACATACGGACGCTGCACAACGAGTGTGTATGGGTTTCCAAACGGACCAACACTACGGATAACGCGATCACTCGTGGCGCAGCCGGCCAACACCACGATCAGCGTAGCCGTCAATGCGCGCCGACCGTGGCTCAGCAACGACATTTCACGCCGCGCGCAAGCGCTTGAACAGGCCCTTGTTCAGCATCAGCTCGGCGATTTGCACGGCGTTGAGGGCGGCGCCTTTGCGGAGGTTGTCGCTGACGACCCAGAGTGAAAGGCCGTTATCGACTGTGTGATCTTCGCGGATGCGCGACACGAACGTCGCGAACTCGCCGACGCAATCGAGCGGCGTGGCGTAGCCGCCGTCTTCGTGCTTATCGATTACCATCAGGCCCGGCGCTTCGCGCAGGATTTCGCGCGCTTCTTCGGCGCTGATC
>CALBST010000152.1 GCA_937967425.1 uncultured Caulobacteraceae bacterium | reverse complement strand
TCGCTGACGCGCTTCTTGCCGCTCGATGAGCCGAAGCTATCGCCGCCGTCGTCATACGAACGGCCGCCGCCATCGCCCTTGCCGCCGAGCATGGTGAGTTCGCCGCGATACTTCTGTAGCACGACTTCGGTCGTGTACTTCTCGACGCCATTCTGCTCGTACTTACGCGTCTGCAGCTGGCCCTCGATGTAAACCGTCGAGCCCTTCTTCAGGTATTGCTCGGCCACCTTCGCGATGTTCTCGTTGAAGATCACGACGCGGTGCCACTCGGTCTTTTCCTTGCGCTCGCCGCTTTGTTTGTCGCGCCACGTCTCGGAGGTCGCGACCGACAGGTTGACGACCGGATCGCCGTTGTTGAGCCGGCGCACTTCAGGGTCCTTGCCCAGATTGCCGACCAAAATCACTTTGTTGACGCTGCCAGCCATCGCCGACCTCCTGTTTCCTGCGCTGTACTCGATGGTGAGGCATCCGCCGGGCGCATCCGGGCAAATGTTCTCTCTATGTTCTATACGCCGACTCGCGCCATCGGTAAAGGGTCATTAACCACTCGAACCAACGGGGCGAGTCCGCCGTCGCCGAAACGATGCCCGCAGATCCAGCCCGCGCCAGCCGCTGCGGCTCTTAGGCGTTCGTTCTTTGTTCTTGATGTCCGAGCGACTCTGGCTACTAAATATGGTGTCCGCCGGGCTGCTGGCGGTCCCCGCAGTGAGAGTTGATGACCACCAGAGCGCCCGCCCTGTTCGTCGGCCATGGTTCGCCGATGAACGCGATCGAAGACACGCCCTCCGCGCGCGGTTGGGCAGAGATCGCGGCGCGCTTTCCGAAGCCGAACGCGATCGTGTGCATCTCCGCGCACTGGGTCACCGAAGGCGTGCGGGTGACGTCCAACGCACAACCGCGCACGATCCACGATTTCGGCCGAAGCTTCCCGCAAGCCTTGTTCGACGTTCAATATCCGGCGCCAGGCGATCCGGACCTTGCACACGCGATCGTGGAGAAGCTTGGCGCATTTGGTGCGCAGCTCGACGACACTTGGGGTCTCGATCACGGGACCTGGAGCGTCGTGAAGCACATGTATCCAGACGCCGATGTCCCTATCGTTCAAGTCAGTCTCGACATCCGCCGTCCGGCCTCCGAGCACTACGTCATCGCGCAACAACTCGCCGAACTCCGCGACGACAACATCCTCATCCTCGGCTCCGGCAACATCGTCCACAATCTGCCGGCCTTCTTCCGCGCGCCCTCGCCTGACCCGCAAGCCTGGGTCGCGACGTATGACGAGCTGATCGTCTCCGGCGTCGCCAACGATCACGCCAAAGTCGTCAACTACACCGCCCTACCCGATGCCGCGGTCGCCGCGCCTGATTGGGAACACTTCACACCCGTCATCTACGCCCTCGGCGCGCGACACGATGGCGAAACGCCCTACTTCTTCAATCGCCACTATTTTCCCGGGATTTCGATGACCGCTTTCGCTTTCGGTTTGCCGCAATGAAGGACGGCCTGACCCATATCCGCATCCGCGGCGCCCGCGAGCACAATCTCAAAGGCGTGAACGTCGATATTCCGCGCAACGAACTCGTTGTTATCACCGGCCTCAGCGGCAGCGGCAAATCCTCGCTCGCATTCGATACGATCTACGCTGAAGGCCAACGCCGCTACGTCGAGTCGCTTTCGGCTTACGCCCGTCAGTTCCTCGAATTGATGCAAAAGCCGGATGTGGACTCCATCGAAGGCCTCTCGCCGGCGATCTCGATCGAGCAAAAAACCACCTCACGCAATCCGCGCTCCACGGTCGGCACCGTCACTGAAATCTACGACTACATGCGCCTTCTGTGGGCGCGCGTCGGCATTCCGTACTCGCCCGCCACCGGCGAACCGATCGCGGCGATGCAAGTCAGCGAAATGGTCGATCGGATCATGGCGCTGAAGGAAGGCAC
>CALBST010000151.1 GCA_937967425.1 uncultured Caulobacteraceae bacterium | reverse complement strand
CAAATCTGGCTAGAGAAGCCCCCAATTCCGGTCCTTTCGGGTATTTCAGGACCGCCGGCAGCCCGGCGGCAAGTGAGGTTTTCGTGGTCAAAGTCATCGCCAGCGACGTCCGCAAAGGCAACGTGCTCGAGCACGAAGATGGTCAACTTTATGTGGTGCTGAGCCACGAGACCTTCCGTCCCGGCAAAGGCACGCCGACCACCACCATCGTCATGCGCCGCATCACCGATGGCGTGAAGACGACGGCTGTGCACAAGACCACGGACGGCCTCGAGAAGGCCTTCGTCGAGCAGGTCAAGCACAGCTACCTTTATGATGACGGCGACGCTGGCCTCGTGTTCATGAACCCGACGACCTACGAGCAAGTCCACCTCTCGCGCGACATGGTTGGCGATAGCATCGCCTATCTGCAGCCGGAAATGATAGTCGATCTCACCATGTACGAAGGCCAAGCGCTGTCGATCGAACTGCCGCCGCGCATCACGGCGACGATCGAAAGCACCGAGCCGGTGGTCAAGGGGCAGACGGCCTCTTCATCCTACAAGCCTGCGATGCTCGACATCGGTGTCCGCACCATGGTGCCGCCGCACATCGAAGCCGGCACCCGTGTCGTGGTTTCGACTGAAGATGGCTCTTACGTCGAGCGCGCGAAGGACTAATCTTCGCTGGTGGCTTTCACCGTCCACCGTCTCGCCGCCGGCGACATCACGCTCTTCCGCGCGCTGAACGCGCTGTTCGGCAAGGCGTTCGAGGACGATGAAAACTACATCGCGAAACCGCCAAGCGATGCTTATGCAGCGAAGGTGCTTTCGAAGGAGGGCATCATTGCGTTGGTTGCGCTGAGCAATAGGCAGGTGATCGGCGGGCTGGTCGCGTATGAACTCGAAAAGCTCGAGCAAGAGCGCAGCGAGATCTACATTTACGACCTCGCCGTCGATGAAGCGTGCCGGCGCCAGGGCGTGGCGACGGCGCTGATCAAACAGCTCGGTGAAATCGCCGTCGGCCGCGGCGCCTGGGTGATCTACGTTCAGGCGGATTATGGCGACGAGCCGGCCATCGCGCTCTATACCAAGCTCGGCCGCCGCGAAGACGTCATGCATTTCGACATCGATCCCGAGTAACGCATGCACAATGTCACCCGCCGCACCACGCTTTTGAGCGGCCTCGCGCTCGCCGCCTGCGCGCCGCAAACCGCGCTCAACACGACGGCCTACACATCCCCACCGGATGATCCGCGTTTTGCCGCGATCGAGCAGCGCATCGGTGGCCGGGTTGGCGTCGCAGCGTGGAATACCGAAACCGGCGATTGGATCGGGCGCCGCATCCAGGAGCGCTTTGCGATGTGCTCCACCTTCAAATGGGCGCTTGCGGCGGCGCAGTTGCATATGGCGCAGAACGGCGGCCCGCCGCTTGGTGAGCAGGTGCGCTTCAATCAGTCCGATATGCTGAGTTACGCCCCGGTCGCGCGCCAGCATCTGGAACGTGGCTGGATGACGATCGAGGAAGCGTGCGCCGGCGCCGTTGTCATGAGCGACAACACCGCCGCCAATCTGCTTTTGGAGATTCAAGGCGGGCCGGAGGGCTTCACCCGCTTTCTTCGCGCGAACGGCGATGGCGTCACGCGGCTTGATCGCCATGAGATCGAACTCAATGACGTGCCGCCGGGCGATGAGCGCGATACGACGACGCCTGATGCGATGGTGCGAACGCTGCGGCGCTTCTTGCTCGAAGACGGCGTTCTCACGCCCGCACATCGCGACATGCTGATTGGTTGGATGGTCGAGAGCCCGACGGGTCGCGGACGCTTGCGCGCGGGCCTGCCGGCCGATTGGCGAGTCGGCGACAAAACCGGCACTTGGAACGGTGAGCACAACGCGACCAACGATGTCGCCATCGCCTGGCCGCCAAACCGCGCGCCGATCATCATTGCGGCGTACTTGGGCGCAAACACCGTCGACGCCGCCGCCCGCAACGCCGCGCACGCCGAGATTGCACGCATTATAGTGGAGCACTTCAGCTAATGCCTTGGTTTCGTCTTTTCGCCTGCGGTGAAGATTTTCCGGTGATCATCGACAACAATGTCGAGATCGTCGGTTTCTATACGACGCGCTACGTCGAAGCGCCGACGCAAGGTGAGGCTGAAACGCTGTGCTCCGAACTTTTGTTCGAAGACGAAGACTTGCAGCCGCCGCCGGGAGACTGGGACGATCTGCAGCCGCGAATCGTCTTTGAAGAAGTGGAACAGGTCGCTGAGCCGCTCGATATCAATGACGGCTTTTCGTTTTTCCCGATGGATGAGGAAGACGAGGAGGATTATTGATGGCGAAGAAAGCCACCATTTATCACAACCCGAAATGCTCTACCTCGCGCCAGGTGCTCGAGATGATCGAAGCCGCCGGCTACAAGCCCGAAGTGATCGAATATCTGAAGGTCGGCTGGACCAAGAAGCAGCTGAAGGAGCTCTTCGCCGCCGCTGGCGTCACGCCACGCCAAGCGCTGCGCACGAAAGCCGCTGAGGCGGAAGAGCTCGGCCTGCTGGATTCAAAAGTCAGCGATGCAAAGCTGCTTGACGCAATGATCGCGCATCCGGTGCTTGTCGAGCGTCCGTTCGTCATCACCGCCAAAGGCACGCTGCTCGCGCGTCCTAAGGAGCGCGTGAAGGAAATCCTTTGACGTTGCGCCGCTCGCGCGTACACATCCTCCGCCGGTTAAGGGAACGCGGTTCAAATCCGCGGCTGCTCCCGCAGCTGTAAGCGGCGAGTGCGTTGGCCATCACCACTGGAGCGATCCGGGAAGGGGCCAAGCGCGCATCGACCCGCAAGCCAGAAGACCTGCCGGCGTTGAACCTTTGGCCCGGGATGCGGCCGTGGAGGTCTGATGCGTTGGATCATTGCAGCGATTGCGTTCGCCTGCGCGACAGCCGCGCAGGCCGACCCGCGCCGCATCGTCAGCCTGGATTATTGCGCCGATCAGTTCGTGCTCGCGCTCGCCGATCGCGAGCAGATCGCCGCGCTCTCGATTGGATCGCTGCGCGATGATTCTTACTTTCGCGATCGCGCGCGTGGCATCCGCCAGACACGCGGCACGCTTGAAGAAGTGCTCGCGCTGCGCCCCGATCTTGTTGTCCGCAACTGGGGCGGCCCGTGGGACGCCGCGCAAGTGTATGGCCGTTTTGGCGTACCCGTACTTGAGGTTGGCGATGCACCGGACTTCGCGTCCGCCCGCGCCGATCTTCTCGCCGCCGCACACACGCTTGGCCACACAGAGCGAGGCGAAGCGCTTGCGCGCGATCTTGATGCGCGGCTCGCCAGTCTCTCTGCGCATCGCACGAATGCGCCGGTGATGTATCTGACAGGCGGCGGCGCGGTTGCGGGCCGGGGCACGATGTTGGACGCTGTGATCATCGCCGCGGGCGGACGCAATGTGCGCACCGAAGAAGGCTGGCAAGTGTTGCCGCTCGAGCGCATGGTGCAGACGCCGCCGGCGCTGATCGCGCTTGGATTCTTCGAGACGAGCCGCGATCGCGTCAACGCCTGGTCGCCATCGCGGCATCCGGCGCTTCGCCGTGCGCTTGCGGACACGCCGACAGTCACGCTCCCCACTGCATCGATCGCCTGCCAAGCCTGGTACGCAATCGACGCTGCCGAAGCGATTGCTGCTGCGTTGCGGGCACCATGAGCGCCAGCGCTCGCATCTCGATTATGCTTGCGGCGCTTAGCCTCCTGGCGCTTGCCGCTGCGCTCTACCTTGGCCCAGTCGCGTTGCCCGACATCTTCGCGCAGGACGCAGCGACGAGAACGATCGTCTGGGACATCCGCTTGCCGCGTGCGCTTACGGCCTGGCTGGCGGGCGCGGCGCTCGGCCTCTCAGGCGCGGCGCTGCAGGGCCTCTTGCGCAATCCGCTGGCGGATTCCGGCGTGCTTGGCCTTTCAGGCTTTGCGGCGCTCGGCGCTGTGATCGCGTTTGCATTCGGTTTCGCCGCGTTCGCACCGGCGATGGCGGTTGTCTTTGCGCTTGCGGCGGCAGTGCTCGTCACCACGCTTGGCTGGGCGTCGCGCGGGCCGGCAAGTTTAGTGCTCATCGGCGTCGGGCTTTCTAGCTTTGCCGGCGGCTTGATCGCGCTCGCGCTCAATTTGGCGCCGAACCCCGGCGCACTAGCCGATCTCGTGAATTGGACCCTCGGTTCGGTTGAGGGCCGGTCGCTCGAACATGTTACACTCGCCGGCGCGTTGCTGGCGCTTGGGGCGGGCCTGATCTTCTCCGCCGCGCGAGGCTTGCAGGCGCTCACGCTTGGCGAGGAATCCGCCGCCGCAATCGGTGCAGATCTCACCAGTACGCGCGCGTTGGTTGTCCTCGGCGCGGCTGCATGTACCGGCGGCGCAACCGCGGTCGCCGGCGTGATCGGCTTCGTTGGCATTGCCGCGCCGCATTTGGTGCGCGCGCTCGCAGGCCACGATCCTGCTCGCTTGCTCTTGCCGAGCGCGCTCGCCGGCGGCGCGCTTCTGGTTTGCGCCGACATCATGGTGCGCGTGTTGCCGACCGATACCGAGCTTAAGCTCGGAGTCGCCGCCGCGCTGATCGGTGGGCCGGTGTTTGCGCTCATTGCTGCGCGTTTGGCCTCGCGGGGGGGCGATTCATGAGCGCGCTGCTTTCGTTGCGCGCTGTCAGCGCGAACCTCGGCGCTGTTCAAGCGCTTGAGGGCGTTTCACTTGAAATAAGAGTCGGCGAGATCGCCGCTTTGCTCGGCCCGAACGGGGCAGGGAAGACGACGCTGTTGCGCGCCGCACTTGGGCTCATCCCGGCAGAGGGCGAGATCACGCTTGGCGGTGCGCGTCCCGGCGCGCTCTCGGCGCGGGATCGTGCGCTCCGCGCGGCGTACCTGCCGCAGCGACCTCAATCGATCTGGCCGATCAAGGTTGAGGCGCTTGTCGCACTTGGCCGCTTCGCGCATGGGGCGGCGCCTGATCGCCTCGCGGCCTCGGATCAAGCGGCTGTGGACGCCGCCATAGATGCGTGCGCGCTCACAGAGTTGCGACGCCGGCGCATGGATGAAATCTCAGGCGGCGAGAAAGCCCGCGCCCACCTTGCGCGCGCTCTCGCTCAGCACGCACCTTTGCTCCTGCTCGATGAGCCGACCGCTGGTCTCGATCCAGCGCAAGCGCTCGCTGTTGCCGATATCGTACGCGGCTACGCGGCGAGCGGTGGAGGCGTGATCTTCTCCACCCATGACATCGCGCTTGCTGCAAGTGTGGCGCATCGCGTTGTCGTGATGAATTCGGGCCGCATTATCTCCGAGGGGCCGCCGGAGGCGGCGCTCACGCCGGCGGCGCTCGAAGCAGCCTATGGATGCAAGGCCCGACTGGAGCGCATCGGTGAAAGCTTCGCCGCGATTTTCGAACGCTAGAGTTTGAAAGCGCCAGCCTGGATGCGAGCGTAAAGTTCCGGCGTGATCGCCACATAACGTTGCTCTTCCGGGTCATCGAAAAAAAGCGCGTGCTCGATCTTCGCCGGATTGAAGCCGTCGCGCACGAGATCGACCTTGCGAAACTTAAACGTACCAGTTGTTTCGATCGCCGGCGTGATGCGGAGAAAGATCGGGCGCGCGTAGCTAGGCAATTCGCGCACGAGATAGTCACGCAGGCCTTCGAGTTTGAAATCCTCGCCAGGCGTCAGCGCGGCCATGCCTGCGCGGCCATCTATGTTGTCGATCTTGACGCCATAGACGTTGGCTTCGTCGACGCCGGGATAGCGTGAGATCACTTCGGCCACCTCTGTCGTCGAAACGTTTTCGCCTTTCCAGCGGAACGTGTCGCCGATGCGATCGACGAAATAGAAATAGCCGTCCTTGTCCTGGCGCATCAGATCGCCGGTTCGAAACCACGCGTCGCCTTTCTCGACGACATCTCGCAGGATCTTGCGTTCCGACGCGGCCTTGTCGGCGTAGCCGGTGTAATTATGCCGTGCATCATCTTTGATCAGGCCGACGGCCTCTCCGGTTTCGCCGGGCGCGCACAATACGCAGAGGCCGTTCTGATCGCGCACTGGCATTTCGGCTTCGACATCGAACTTCACCAGCCGCACCGCGAAGTTGCGTTGCAGGTAGGGCGGCACCCGTCCAATCGCGCCGGGCTGGCCGTCGAAATTGAACATCGAGACGTTGCCCTCGGTCGAGCCATAGAATTCCAGAATCCGCTTGACGGTGAAGCGCGCTTGAAACTCTTCCCACACCTCGGGCCGCAAGCCATTGCCGAACGCAAGCCGCAGCTTGTGGGCTCGATCCTTCGGGCCAGGCTCTTGGTTGACCAGATAGCGGCAAAGCTCGCCGATATAGACGAACATGGTGCAGCCGTTGTCGACGACGTCGCCCCAGAAATGCGTCGCCGAAAATTTTCGCCGCAGCACAACCGTGCCGCCGTTCAGTAACGCCGCGCCGACGCCGCACAGCCCGCCGGTCGCGTGATAGAGCGGCAGCACGCAATAGATTCTGTCCTCGGCATTGGCCTTTGTCGCGGCGGCGAAGCTGCGCATATAGAGCTGCGCACGCATGTGCGTGATCTTGGCGGCTTTCGGCATGCCGGTTGTACCCGATGTGTAGATGTAGAGCGCGATATCGCGGGCCTTCAGCCCGGCGCGCCGGGTTTTCGCCGGCCGCTCGGGCGCGCGCTTGGGCTCCTTCAGATCGAGCACGTGGCGATCAGGCGCCGGCTGAAAGTCGGCGTCGATCACCCAATAGCTCAACGGCCGCGCCAAGCCAGCGCGGATCGTTTCCGTTGCGGCCAGCCCTTCCGTATCGGTGATGACGTGGTCGGCGTTTGAGATCGAGAGGCAATGCGCGAGCGCAGCGCCGGTCAGATTGTTATTGATGAGCGCTGCCGCGACGCCAAGTTTGGTGAGGCCCACCCAGGCCGGGATGTATTCGGCGCGGTTTGGCAATAGCAGCGCGACCGTGTCGCCGTGTTTCAGCCCTCGTGCATCCGCCCAAGCCGCGAAGCGGTTCGCGAGCGCATCGAGCTGGCGATAGGTGTAGCGTTCGCCTTCGAACACCATCGCGGTGTGATCGGCGTATTTGTCGACGGCGGCTTCGAAATCGTCGCAGATGAGGAAATCGGAGTCGGGATCGATGGTGCGCACAGAGAAGAGCGTGCGCACCAGGCCGTCCAGAAATCTGATCTCGCGTGCAATCCGCTCGAGCGGTCCCATCCATCGCCTCCAGCGCGAGACATAAGCGTGTTCGCGCGGAAGCGAAACCGGTCAGGCGGTCGCGGCTGAGGCGAGCGTGGGCAGAATTGGCGCGATCGCGAGCAGGAGCGTGATCAGGTATGCGGCTTGGCGTTTCATCGGTCCCTCCGAAGAGGCTCCGGTCTAATCCCGCCCTGTTGCGCTGGTGTTTCGCCTTC
>CALBST010000150.1 GCA_937967425.1 uncultured Caulobacteraceae bacterium | reverse complement strand
GCCGTCTATGGCCTCGTCGGGCTGATGGAGACGGCTTCCGAGCGCGCGGCCAATCTCGATGGCGACGTGCTCTTTCTCTATGGCGCGCACGATCAAATTATCCCGCGCAATTCGGCTATCGCCGCCGCTCGCAGGTTGCCCCGCACCGCCCGCACCGCGCTCTACGAGAACGGCTGGCACTGGCTCCTGCGCGATCTTCAGCGCGAGGTCGTTTACGCTGATATCCTGGCGTTTATAGAGGATGCAGAGGCGCCGCTGCCCTCCCAGGCGCCGCCGCTTTTACCTCTGGTCCAAGCAAATCGTTAACGGGATTGCGTTACCCTCGCCAACGCTATGGCGGCCAAAAAGGCTCTCTTCGATAAGAAAAGCGTCGCGCTCGCGCGCGCGAAGTTGCGTGCGTGGTGGGAAGGCGAGGCCTTCGACGAAGAAGCGGCCATCGCCGAGATTGAGGCAAAGCTCGCCGCCGAACCGGCCGCGAACGATGCCGCCGCCGCCGCCGAGGACGAGCTGTTCGACGCGCCCGTCTACGAGCTTCCGGCCCGCCTCCAAGCGCTCGCTTTGCTTTGGGGCGACAATCGGGTTCGGCCTGGCGACGCGACCGCCGACAAACTGGAGCCGGCGCGCATCGGCTTGGCGCCGGAGGGTGTCCTCGCCGTTCTGGGGCCTGGCCTCGCCGGCCCAATGGAGGCTGTCGCCGCCGCCCACCCTGGCAAAATCGAAGTCTTCGAATGGCGCGAAGAAACCTTCGACGCGCTCAAACACGGTTTGCAGGCCGCCAAGCTTGAAGAACGTGTCACCGCCACGCGCATCGATCTTGAGGCGCATGTGTTTACGCCCGGAGCTTTCGACGGTCTCCTGAGCATCGATGACTTCGCCTATTGCGGTTACCCGCCGCACTTGGCGCAGCAAATCATGAAGTGCCTGAAGCCCGGCGCCTGCGCCGTGGTGGAATGTTATGTCGGCCTGAAGTCGCCGGAACTGGCAACGGCCTTCGCGTCATCTTTCGCCGAGCCGCAAATCCGCGCGCATGGCGACGTACTGCAGTTCTTCGTGGACGCGGGCCTGAAGCTCGAGGCCGACGAGGACATGACGGACGACTTCCTGTTCACCGCCCGCGCTGCGTTCAAGCAATTGGGTGAGAAACTGGCGGCCGCCGGTGCGCTCGAAGTAGCGGTCGCGCGTGAACTCGCTTGGGAGGCCGAAGCCTGGCGGATGCGGCTGCAATTGCTGGCGACGCGCCGGCTGGAGCGCCGCCGCTTCGTGCTGCGCAAACCTGCCGACGATCAGGCTGAAAACGCGAACGCCCCGGCCGGCTGAATCGCCACCGACACGGTGTCGCCAAGGGCCGTGCGCGCCGGAACCAAAGCCCGCCACGTCACGCCCCCGGCTTCAAATCGGACGAGATCGTGGGCGCCGTGAGGCCGCACCGCCAGCACGCGTGCGCCGGCGCCTGGCGTGAGGGTCAAAGCCTCAGCGCGAACAGCCGCAATGGCTTTCGCACCGTTCAGCAAGCTGCTGGCAGACACAGGGCCGAATGGCGTGGCGATCACGCCATCGGTGACGAGCCCCTCATGAACATTGACGGGGCCAAGCGCCGCAGCAGCATCGAGTGAAGCAGGGCGATCGTATGCATCGCGCGGCGCCGCTTCCTGCAGGACACGTCCCGCCTTCAAGATTACCAGCCGGTCCGCTGCTTGCAGCGCGTCTTCGGCGTCGTGCGTGACGAACAGCGTCGTCGTCCGCGCCTCCGCGAGCGTGGCGAGCGTTGTGTCGCGCAGTTCCGCGCGCAATACGGCGTCGAGGCCGGAGAAAGGTTCGTCGAGCAGGATTGCCCGCGGCGACGGCGCCAGCGCGCGGGCGAGGGCCACACGCTGCTGTTCGCCGCCCGAGAGTTCATGCGGATAGGCGTGAGCGCGATGCTTCAAGCCAACGCGGTCGAGCCATTTCAGGGACGCGTCGTCACGTTCGGCGCGGCCAAGCTTATCGAGTCCGAAGGCAACGTTTGCACCTGCGGTCAAATGCGGAAACAGCGAATAGTCCTGAAACACCATGCCGACGCGGCGCGCTTCGGTCGGAACGTTGACGCCAGCAGCCGAAACCCGTTCGCCGCCGATGCTCACTTCGCCCGCGTCGAGCGGTTCGAGGCCAGCGATGAGGCGCAGGATCGTTGACTTTCCCGAGCCCGATGGCCCGAGCAGCGCCACGACCTGGCCTTCGGGCGCGGTAAACGAGACATCCTCAAGCACGCGTGTCTTGCCGTAGCTGCGATGAACGCCGGAAAGTTGAACGCTGCTCATGACGAAACACCCGCGCGGCCGCGCTCAATGCTGCGGGCAAGAATGATGATGGGCGCTAGGCCCGCGACGAAAATCAGCAGCGATGGCGCCGCCGCCTCGAGCAGGCGTTCATCGCTCGCGTAGGAATAAGCTTTGACGGCGAGCGTATCGAAGTTGAACGGCCGCAAGATCAGCGTGGCGGGCAGTTCCTTGAGGATTTCAACGAAGAGGATGAGCGCCGCTGCCGCCAAGCTTGGCGCCGCGATCGGCAGATCGATCTCTACGAAGCGTCGCCACGAGCCGGCCCCCAAAGTGCGCGCGGATGCGTCTAGCCCCTTGGAAAGCCGCGCCAAGCCGGCATCGATCGGGCCGACACCCGCCGATGCAAAGCGAGCGGCGTAGGTCCAGAATAGCGCCGCCAGCGAAAGTGCCGCGCCCAAGCCGCCCACCCAACCTGCTTCGCGCGCCAATCCGAACAGCGAAAGCGCGCCGAGCGCGATCACCGCGCCGGGCGCCGCGTAGCCCATTCCAGCGGCGAACAGAGGCGCCTTGCCGACGGACGTTGTCGCGCGGCGCGCCGCAGCCGCGATCGCCGCCGCGAGCGCCAGCGTAATGAGCGCGCCGGTCGCGGAAAGCACCATCGAATTGGCGAACGGACCTATGATGTCCTGAACGTTCGCGTGAATGACAGCGAGCCGCGCGAGCCACATCAGTGGCGCGACTGCTCCAAAGAAGATGAGCGCGGTGCAGAAGCCAGCCGCCAAGAGTCCGGCGGCAGTGTTCAGTTGGTAGCGCGGCAATGGCCGCCAGCGCGATGAGCCGCCTGCATAGGCGGCGCGTCCGCGTGCGCTACGCTCCACGAACAAAAACACAATCGCCGCCACCAGCAGCACGGCGGATATTTGTAGCGCCAGCGCTGGCGCGCCATGTGCGTACCAAGCGCGGAACACCGCGGTTGAGAGCGTGCTCAAACCGAAATGCTGAGCGGCGCCATAATCAGCGGCGATCTCCATGCAGGCGAGCGCCGCTCCAGCCGCGATACCGGGGCGCGCCAAGGGTAGCGCGACGCGCCAGAACACGCGCGCCGGTGAAGCGCCGAGCATGCGCGCGGCTTCCAACGCGCAGGCCGACTGGCTGGCGAAAGAGGCTCGCGCCGCGAGGTACACATAAGGATAGAGCCCGACCGCATAGATGAAGACAGCGCCCCAGAAGCCCTGAACCGGCAACGGCGAAGCGCCAGCCCAGGTCATGCCCGCATAGGCGTAGGCCAGGATGTAGCTCGGCGCCGCAAGCGGAACCACGAGCAACCATTCGAATACGGCGCGTCCAGGAAAGCGGCACAGCGTCACCAGCCAAGCCGCCGTCGCGCCGAACATGATCGCACCCGCGCCGCCAGCGACCACCAATGTGAACGTGCCGAGCAAGCCGTCGCGAATGAGTGCGCCGCCAAACGTGGCGCCCGCGTCGCGCGTCAGCGAAAGAACGATCACCGCGACCGCTGGCGCCGCGCAGATCAGCGTGGCGATCGTAGCGGCGGCGGCTACGCCATCAATGCGAAGCGCGCCCGAACGGGCAGGTGTTGCGGCAAGGCTCATGCGCCGCTGCTTCTAGCCTGACTTGGCTTAGCTCCAACCCACTTCTTCGAAGATGCGAGCCGCTTCCGCCTGGTGACGGCCCAAAGCGTCGAGCGGGATGTTTTCTTCCTTGAACGGGCCCGCGGCGGCGAGATCGGGCGCGGGGGCGATTTCAGGTCGGATCGGGAATTCGGTGTTCAGCGGCGCCAGCATCGTCTGCGCGTCGTCGCTCACCAGATATTCGAGGAATTGCACGGCGCGTTGGCGGCGCTTGGCGTGCGCGGTAACGCCGCCGCCGGAAATGTTGACATGCGTACCCGCGCCCGCCTGGTCCGGAAACACGAAGCCGACTTTCTCGATCACTTCGCGATCTGCGGCGTCTTCGGAGCGCATCATGCGGAAATAGTAGTAGTGGTTGCACACTGAAGCCTGCGCTTCGCCGGCGGCAACCGCCTTGATCTGATCGCTGTCGCTGCCTTGCGGATCGCGCGCGAAGTTAGCGCGGACCGCCGCCGCCCAAGCGCGCGCATTCTCGGCGCCCTCGCGTTCGATGCGCGCCGCCAGTGTCGACAGCTGATAGGTGTTGGAAGACGAACGCATCACGATCTGGCCGCGGAAGCGCGGCGTGCCGAGCGAATCCATCGACGAGACTTCTTCAGGGCGCACCGCATCCTTGCGATAGACGATAATGCGCGCACGCTTGGTGAAACCCCAGAATGCGCCGTCCGGATCGCGCAGGTGCGCTGGCACGTTCTGCTCGAGCGCGGGCGTCGTGACATTCTGGAAGAGGCCGGCGTCTTTCACCCGCCAGAGATTGCCGGCATCGGCGCTGATGAACAGATCCGCTTCGGTCTGGTCGCCTTCGACACGCAGACGTTCGAGCAATTGTTCGGCGCTACCCGTCAGCGCGCGAACCTCGACGCCGGTGGCTTCTTGGAAGCCGGCATAAAGCGCGCGGTCGGCGTCGTAGTGACGGGCCGTATAGACATTGACGAAATTGTCGGAACCGCCGCCGGCATTGCAGGCTGCGAGTGTAGCGGTTGCGGAGGCTCCGATTACGAGGCGGCGGCGGCTGATGTTGAAAGACAGGGGAGCCTCCCAGTGAATTTGCGAACGGTTCGCAATAAGGCCGCAAAGGCAGGGGAGGTCAAGCCCCGAATGCCGCGCAGCTTGACGCAGGCGGGCCGGCGCTTATGGTCCGCGCCCTTCGGAAGCTTGGCTTTCGGGCGCGTAGCTCAGCGGGAGAGCACTCCCTTCACACGGG
>CALBST010000149.1 GCA_937967425.1 uncultured Caulobacteraceae bacterium | reverse complement strand
GAAGAGTCGAAGCTCGACAAGGAATACCTTGTCGGCGTGCGCGGCCAGATCAACGACCGCAAGCTTGCGCTTCTGCGCCATGGGCTGGAGCTTGACGGCAAAAAGCTGAAGCCGGCGAAGATCGATGTGGTCGAGCCATGGCGGGTTCGCTTCATCCTCAAGGAGGGCCGCAAGCGGCAAATCCGGCGCATGTGCGAATTGGTTGAGCTAGAAGTCGTGGACTTGCTGCGCGTGCGGATCGGACCGCTGTGGCTCGGCGATCTGCCCGAAGGCAAATGGCGCGCGCTGACGGCGGCGGAGCGCGATGCGCTCATCCGCCTGAGTAAGTGATATTCCCGTCCTCCCCCGCGAGGGGGAGGTGTCATGTGCGTCGCACATGACGGAGGGGTGGGCGCCGTGTCTTGAAGAGCTTGCGCCATCCCCTCAGTCATCACGCTGTCGCGTGACGACAGCTCCCCTTGTCAGGGGAGCACGGGCGCAACGGGTTGAATGCCGTTGCGCCGCCGCAGCTCTTGCAGCAACGCGCGATCAAACGCTTCTGGCGGCGCTTGGTTCAAGGCTTGAATGAACTCGGTCATGTCCGAGCGGCGGTGCGCTTCCGCAAAGCTTGGACCCGGAAGGATGCCGCGCCGGTAGAGATACTCATCCGAGCGGCCGGTTAGAATGTAAGCCGGCGCCCAGTGGAATCCCGCGGCCTTCGCCAGTTCGTTCGTACAGTTCGAGACAATGGTGTTGTAGTAACGCGGCGTGTGCGAGAGCGATTGGGAGCGCTGCAGCAAATTGCGCAGCAAAATCCGGTTTTGCTCGGCGCCGATGTCGACCGGGTACACGAACACTTCGTGATCCAGCATCACCGCGCGGCGGATGAGCAGATCTCGCGCCGTCGCCCATATGTAGATCAGCTCGAACGCATTGAACTGACCGTGAAAGGCGGAATATTCCTCGCCCTGCTCGCGCCGCGCTTCGATGGTGAGGCCAAGCAGCCGATCGCCTTCAAACTCGAACAACAGAAGCGTGTGCGCGGCAAGCTGCGAACCAGGTTGTGGTTCGAGCATGAACCACACGCGGCGCAGCTCATCGAAATCGTAGGACGCGGAGTCGATATAGCTCGTGTCCGTCTCGCGATCGTATTCGTAGCTCCAATCGCTCACCGGCGAGACCGTAAATCCCGTTTCGGTAATCTCCACCTGCGGCGTACGGGCCAGGTAAGGGTACCAGTTCCGCACCATCTGCGGCGGGCTCAGCATGTTGGCGGCGGAACCGAGAATGAGGATCGCGAAGATCGAGGCGATCGCAGGCCGCAGCGGGTTCGCGCCAAACCAGTTCAAGATACGCTTCACGCCTGCCCTCCACCCTCGCGCGATGTAGTCCTAATGTGATGCGCGCATTCCGTTAAGTGCGGCTTGCGAAAGCGGCGCCCGGCCCCAATCTCCGTTTCGACCCCGGCCTGCTTTCGTGTTATTCCGCTTGGCGACCGGTTATGTTTCAGGAGGCCTCCCCATGGCTCTACGCATCAATGACAAAGCGCCCGATTTCGAAGCCGAGACCACACACGGCCGGATCAAATTTCATGACTGGATCGGCGATAGCTACGCCATCCTGTTCTCGCACCCGAAAGATTTCACGCCGGTCTGCACCACCGAGCTGGGCTATCTCGCCAAGCTCGAGCCGGAGTTCAAAAAGCGCAATGTGAAAGTGATCGGGCTTTCGGTCGATCCGGTGACGGATCACGAGCGCTGGCGCGGCGACATCAAGGAAGTCACCGGTGGCGATGTCCAATATCCGATGATCGGCGATCACGATCTCAACGTCGCAAAGCTCTATGACATGCTGCCTGCCGACGCAGGCGATACAAGCCAAGGCCGCACGGCCGCGACCAACGCCACCGTCCGCACCGTGTTCATCATCGGCCCCGACAAATTGATCAAAGCGACGTTGCAATATCCGATGTCGTCAGGCCGGAACTTCGATGAGGTGCTGCGGCTCGTGGATTCGATTCAGCTCACGGCGCAGCACAAGGTCGCCACGCCGGTGAACTGGAAGAACGGCGAGGACGTCATCATCGTACCGGCGGTTTCGGACGAAGAGGCCAAGACCCGCTTCCCCGGCGGCTGGAAGACGCTGAAATCCTATCTGCGGATCGTGCCGCAGCCGAAGGCGCCTCGCGAGGGCTAGCCGTTGCAGATTCTTTCCCGGGCGTCATGTTAAGGCAAAGGGTGCTTCGCCAGACGCCCGGGAGGAACGCATGATTTTCGAGCAAGTCGCCAC
>CALBST010000148.1 GCA_937967425.1 uncultured Caulobacteraceae bacterium | reverse complement strand
TGAGACGCAACTGGCCGATACGCAGAAGGATGAGATCAAAAGGCTCTCCGGGTCATGGACGCTCGCCTATCACTGGATCGGCGTGCGGCTCTTCCTCGAGGAGATGATCGTCCGCAACACGATGTTCCAGATTCGCCGCAATACGACGCTTTACCGGGTGCTCGGCGTCCTGATCTGCATCGGCGTGCTGACGTTTGTCGCGGTTGTGACTGCGGTCGTGCCTCAGGTCCTGCCGACGCGTGGGTCGGTCCTGCTAGCGCTGGCGCATCTGACGCTAGCGGCGTTCGTGTTCATGTTCGTTGCCTATGCGCTTACAATGCCAAAACCGTTCGCGATCGTGGCGACATCGCTGTTGAAGGATCAATGGTACCGTTACGACACGTTGGGCGTTGGCGACGCCATCGCTGAGCAGGTGACGCGCGACAAGGTGCAGATCGTCATCAACCGCGACCGCGCGCGCGCCGCCGGGGTGTGAGCAGCGACAGTAACTCGCGGGCGCAAAGATTCTCGGCGATGCCGGCTGAAACCGCCAACGGTGGCGGGCTCTGCCAACGCGCGTGATGCGAGGCGCGCTACGCAAGGCCCAGATGAGCCTTGGCCTCGATGTAGAGCGTCGTCAGATCAGAATCGTTTGTGACCAGCGGCATCTGTTCGAGAATGGATTGAGCGACGAGCATCCGGTCCCAGGGGTCTTTGTTCGTCTTGGTGGGGAGGCCGCCCGCGAGGGCTAGGTGTCTCCAGTTGAGATCGAGAACGCGAAAGCCCTCGAGTCCTATCGCGACGCGAAGCGCGTCGATATCCCAGTCGATCTTTCCAAGCTTTGCCTTTAGCGCCACCTCGTAGGCCGACGCGGCGCTCACAAAAATCTCATCAGCGACAGCGATGGATTCCCGGTTGGATTTGGAGAGTCGGCGGTCACCGTCCAGCCACCAAAGCAGGATATGAGTATCCAGCAGCAGACTCATTCTTCCTGAACGCCTAAGTAGGCTTTCGGCAGCGGCTCGAAGAAGCGGTCATCGACGGTGAACTTTCCTTTGAAGCGGCCCGGTTTGCGCTTCGTGGAACGATCGTTCGCCGGTGTTGGCGCGACAAGTTTCGCGACCACCTTGTCGCCACGGCAAATCACCACCTCCTCACCCGCCTCGACTTTGGCGATGAGTTTGGAGAGATTGGTCTTGGCCGCGTGGATGGTCACCTTGGTCACAGCTAAAGCTTAGCTAACCGACTTAGCTAAGTCAAGATTCCAGAGCGCAATGTCCGCCAAAGAAACCCCCGCTGAACTGTTCAAGCGCTCGCTCGCGCAGACGACGCGTGCGTTGGCTGGCGCGGACGAGGAGCTGGAGGTGACGTTCGGGGCGGAGGGGCCGCGGCTCTCGCCGGGCAAGATCGTGCTGCCGCATCCGCCGCGCGTGATTTCCGATCCAGAGGCGGAGCGCATTCGCGGCCAGGCCGACGCGCTGGCGCTGCGCTTGGCGCATCACGACGATCGCGAACATGCGAAGTTGCGGCCGCAAGGCGCGGAGGCGCGCGCGGTGTTCGACGCCGTCGAAGAGATGCGCGTGCAATCGCTCGGCGCCAACGCGTTGAAGGGTGTCTCCGGCAACCTCACCGCAGCGTTGACGGACTCGCTTGAACGCCGGGGCGCGGCGCGCATGCAGGATCGCACTTTGGCGCCGCTCGCGGACGCTGTGGCGCTGATGGTGCGTGAGCGGCTCACGGGCCTTGCGCCGCCGGCGAACGCGAAAGCGTTGGTCGATGCCTGGCGCGCCGATATCGAAAAGAACGCCGGGGCCGATCTCGATAAGCTCGCCGCCGTCATCGACGATCAGCGCGAATTCGCGCTGCAGTTCCGCAACGTGCTGAACGATCTTGGCATGGGCGACGAACTCAGCGTCGAGGAAACCAACGACGACGACAACGAAGCCGCCGGCAACGAGCCGCCGCCGCCTCAGAGCGACGATTCCGACGGCGAAGATAATATGGAAGATCAGGCGCCCGCCGAGATGGAAATGATCGACGGCGACGTCGAAACCGACGACGAGCGCACGATTTCCGTCGAAGCCGACGTCGATGCGGATGATCAGCAAGACACAGAGATGGACGATCCCGGCGAAAAGCCGATGCGTCCGAAGCCGCGCAATGAGCCGGACGATCCGAACGCCAACTACAAAGTGTTCACGCGCGCCTTCGACGAGGTGATCAACGCCGAGGATCTCTGCCCGCCGGAAGAACTGGCGCGGCTGCGCAATTATCTCGATCAGCAGCTGAAGCCCTTGCAGAGCGTTGTTGGCCGGCTGGCAAATCGCCTGCAGCGCCGGCTGCTTGCCAAGCAAAACCGCGCCTGGACCTTCGATCTTGAGGAGGGGCTGCTCGACACGGCGCGGCTGACGCGCGTGATCATCGATCCGATGGCGGCGCTTTCGTTCAAGCAAGAAGAGGACATGCCGTTCAAGGATACGGTCGTCTCGCTGCTGCTGGACAATTCCGGCTCGATGCGCGGGCGCCCGATCATGGTGGCTGCGTTGTGTGCCGACATTCTGGCGCGCACACTTGAGCGTTGCGGCGTGAAGGTCGAGATTCTCGGTTTCACGACCATCGCGTGGAAAGGCGGCTCATCCAAGGATGCGTGGCTGAAGGCGGACCGTCCGCCGCAGCCGGGGCGGCTCAACGACCTTCGGCATGTGATCTACAAGGGCGCCGACTCGCCCTGGCGTCGCGCGCGGCGCAATCTCGGGCTGATGATGCGCGAAGGGCTGCTCAAGGAAAACATCGACGGCGAAGCGTTGATGTGGGCGCATGGCCGCTTGCTTGAGCGCCCGGAACAGCGCCGCATTCTGATGGTGATCAGCGACGGCGCGCCGGTCGATGATTCAACGCTCTCGGCCAATCCGGGCAATTATCTCGAGCGCCATCTGCGCAACGTGATCCACTGGATCGAAACGCGCTCACCGGTGGAGCTGATCGCCATCGGCATCGGTCACGACGTGACCCGCTACTACAAGCGCGCCGTGACGATCACAGACGCCGAGCAGCTGGGTGGAGTGATGACGGAGAAACTGGCTGAGCTATTTGACGAACCGGCCGGCGACGATAATCCGCCGCCACGCTCGCCGCGCGAACTGAAACAGCGCGCTGCGCAGGCGGCGCTGTGATCCGTTTCCTTGCAACGGCGTTGTGCGCGCTGGCGCTCACGGCATGCGAGTCGCCGCACGCATCGATTGACGACGATCAATGGGAAGCGGTGGCGGTTGAAGTCATTCCGGTTGATGCCGGCGTCGAGACGGTCGGCCGCTTGATCTATCGCGGCGGAGTCGAACTGCGCAGTTCCAATCCAATGTTCGTAGGCCTTTCGGCCATCGAGGTGTTGGACGGCGCGCGTATTCTCGCCATCAGCGACGAGGGCGATTGGATCGAAGCGCAGCTGACGTTCGATGAGAGCGGCAATCTCAACGGCTTCACCAATGTGCGCGCCGCCTTGATGCGGGATGAGCGCGGGCGGGTGCTTCGCAGCAAGCGCGAGTCGGATTCCGAAGGTCTGGCGCAATTGTCAGATGGCCGTTTCGCTGTGAGCTTCGAGCGCACCCACGTCATTCGCATCTATGATCTCAACCGCGACGGCCCGTTCGGTTCGGCCCAAATGGGCCCGCGCTTGGACGGTGTCGCTCGTCTGCCTGAGAACGCTGGCATAGAAGCGCTTGCGGCGATGGACGAAGCTTTGCTCGCGGGCGCCGAAGGCGGCGGCGAACCATTGACGCAGCTTTGGCTCGCGCCGCTGGCTGAACAGACGCCGGTCACGTCGCGCTTCTCGTATCCGCTGAGCGGCGGCTTCTCGCTGACGGGCCTCGACCGCGCGCCCGATGGCGGCTTCGTCGCGCTCGAGCGCTTCTATGCGCCGGTAATTGGCCCGCGCGCGCGCATCACACGCTTCGCGGCGCCAAGCGCAGACGGCGCTGTTGAGCCCGAGCTTCTCGCGTCGATCGCGCCGCCATTTCCGACCGACAATTTCGAAGGCATCTCAGCGGTGCGCATGCCCGATGGCGCGACACGCATCTACATCGTGTCGGACAACAATAAGAGCGCGCAGCAACGCACGCTCTTGCTTGCTTTCGATGCGATTGAAACGCCGGTTGCCGATTAGGCGGCGGCGGTTTCCGCCAGCTTCTTCTTCAGATCGCGGCGGATCTTGGCGGCGCGCGCCGAGAGCTCGGCTTCGTCAGCCTTAAGCAGGAACTGATCGAGGCCGCCGCGATGATCGACGGTGCGCAGAGCCGCCGCCGTGATGCGGAACTTATAGTTCTGGCCCAGAGCGTCGCTCGCCAGCGTCACATTGACCAAGTTCGGCTGGAACTCGCGCTTGGTCTTGATGTTGGAGTGGCTGACCTTGTGGCCGATCTGGCGGTTGGTGCCGGTCAGTTCGCAACGGCGGGACATGGGACTCTCGGAAAACCAGTGAAAATGAAGCGCGGACGCTTACGCGAAGGCCCCGCCAGGGTCAAGGCGACCGGGCGGGGGAATCGCGCCATACGGCAGGCCATTCCATCAAACAGCCCCATTTGGTTCATGTCTGGATCAGTGGGCGCGCTTTATGAGTAGCCCGCTTCGTAAGCAGGAAGGTGTGGGACCATGAGGACGTTCGGCGCTGCCAAAGGCCTCCTTTTCGCGATCGGCATGGCCGCAATGGCCAGCTCGGCCACGGCGCAGACCGGCGCGAACCGGACATTCGTGGCCACCTATTCGGTCCACGCACGCGGCGTCGAGGCCGGCGATTTCACCTACAATTTCACACAGACGGGCTCGACCTACACCGCCAGCGCCAATCGCGAGATGAAGGGCTGGGTCGGGGCCGCGCTCAACCGCAGCCAAGACTACACCTATAGCGTCAGCGGCACCGTCGCCGCCGATGGCACGCTGCGCCCGACCCAATACACCCACCAAGGCGGCCGCCGCCGCGAAGACCGGCCAAATGGCCGGCTGATCCGCGCGGTTTTTAGCGCCAATGACGTAGTGACCACGGCGACGCCGGGGCCCGCCAACATGGGCGATCCGCCGGCCACGCAGGAACAGCGCCGCAATACGATCGATCAGATCACCGCCATCGCCGCCATGGCGACAGCCTCCGGCGATCCCTGCCAACGCACGCTCCGCATCTACATGGACGGCCGCGCCCGCTTCGATTTCGTGCTGACCCCGAACGGCAACGTGACAATCAATAGCCGCGCTTATCGGGGGCCTGGCGTGCGCTGCCGCGTCCAATTCCGCCCGATCGCCGGCTTCGGCGACCCGCAAGAGCCTGCGACGCTGACCTTCCTGTTGGCCCGCACCGACAGCGGCCTCTGGGCGCCTGTGACGATCGAGATGCCGACTGACGGCGTCGGTGTGGTGCGCCTCGAAGCGCGCCGGCTCACGGTCAATGGGACCCGGCTTCGGTAGCACAACCTAAGCGCTCTAGCGGCTCGCCCTATGGGTAGAGCCGCTGCCTTGCGCTGCAGTCTTGTGTGTTACTTATGTATTAAACACAAGATATGGCCGTGAACGGCGCAAGAACGAATCAATCGAGCTGATTCTCGAGTGATTCGTTCTTGTTCTCTTCTTTTCGAACAACTCTAGGTAATATTGCCCGAGCGTTGTTCCGGAGAGGCTTCGGCTTGAATTCGCCATCGCCGGGACCCATCGTCGCTGCATGACTGCGCGCGCCAGGACCAAGGCCGTCCTGGGACCAACCAACACCGGCAAAACCTATCTCGCGATCGAGCGGATGCTCGGTCACGCCAGCGGCATGATCGGCTTGCCCCTGCGGCTGCTGGCGCGGGAGGTCTATGACCGCGTGGTCGCCGCCAAGGGCGAGGCGCTGGCGGCTTTGATCACCGGCGAAGAGAAGATCGTCCCGGAAACCGCGCGCTACTTCGTCTGCACCGTCGAAGCTATGCCACTCGATAAGGCGGTCGAGTTCGTCGCTATCGATGAAATCCAGGTCGCCCGCGATCTCGATCGCGGCCACGTCTTCACCGAGCGCATGCTCAACGCGCGTGGCTTCGGCGAGACGATGCTCTTGGGCGCCGACACCATGCGGCCGATGATCAGAAAGCTGCTGCCGGACGCGGAGGTCACCCACCGCGAACGGATGTCGACGCTGGCGTATGGCGGGCCGAAAAAGATCACCAAACTGCCGAAGCGTTCGGCTGTGGTCGCATTCTCGGCGGATGAGGTCTACGCCATCGCCGAATTGCTCCGCCGCCATCGTGGCGGCGCGGCGGTGGTCATGGGCGCGCTCAGCCCGCGCACACGCAATGCGCAAGTCGATCTCTATCAGAGCGGGGAGGTGGATTTTCTCGTCGCCACCGACGCGATCGGCATGGGCCTCAACATGGACGTCGATCACGTCGCCTTTGCCTCGCGGCGCAAGTTCGACGGCCATTCCTGGCGTGACCTCCGGCCCGACGAAATCGCCCAGATCGCCGGGCGCGCCGGCCGCTTCACGCGTGACGGCCAGTTCGGCGAAACAGGTGAGTGCGAGCCGTTTGACGAAGAGATCGTCGAACGGGTCGAGGCGCATGAGTTCGAGACAATCGAGGCTGTGCAGTGGCGCAGTTCCGAGCTGAAATTCAACAGCCTTGAGGCGCTCGTCGCTTCGCTGGAAACGCCGCCGAACCGCAATGGCCTGTTGCGGGTGCGCGGCGCCGATGACGAATTGGTGCTGCGGCGGGCGCTGGACGATGCCGATCTGATGGATCGCGTGCGAACGCCCGACCATGTGCGTCGGGTCTGGGAAGCCTGCCAGCTGCCGGACTTCCGCAAGCTTTCGAAGGACGAGCACATTCAGCTGGCGCTCCGCATTGCCGGCCACATCGTGACGCCGAAAGGCCGCGTCCCGAGCTCTTGGGTGAGCGCCGAGATTGAGAAGCTGGATCGCACCGCCGGCGATCTCGATGTGCTGCAGTCGCGGCTCGCCCACATCCGGACGTGGACATACGCCGCCAGCCGCGCCGACTGGTTGGAAGATGCGGAGGATTGGCGCGCCAAGACCCGCGAAGTCGAAGACAAGCTCTCTGATGCGCTGCACGAAGCGCTTACGCAGCGCTTTATCGATCGCCGCACTAGCGCGCTGCTTAAGGGGCTGAAGCGCGAAGATGCTCTGCTGGCGGGGATTACCGAGGACGGCGAGGTCTCGGTCGAAGGCCATTTTGTTGGTCAGCTGGATGGGTTGGAATTCAAGCCCGATCCGCGGACGTCGTCTGGCCTCGAAGGCAAGGCTGTGCGCAACGCCGCGCTTCGGGCGTTGCGGCCGGAGGTGTCGCGCCGATTGGCTCAGATCGCGCGCGCGCCGGACGAAGAGATCACACTCGGCCGCGATGGCCGCATCCATGTTGGCCGCGCGGCGGTGGCCAAGCTCGCGCAGGGCGCGCCTGTGCTGAAGCCGAGGCTCGAATTGATCGGCGCCGAACAGGCCTCTGACCTTGAACGCAACGCCGCCCGCGAACGGCTGGAGCTTTGGTTGGCGCAGCTTGTGGCGCATGATCTGCGTCCGCTGCTGGCGTTGGAGAATGCCTGGCGCGAGGGGCGCTTGCCGCCGGACGCGCGGGGGCTGGCGTTTCGCTTGATTGAAAATGCTGGCGCGCTCGATCGCTCCGCGGGTGATCTGGACCACATGAGCGAGGCCGCCTGCAACGCACTCCGCCGCTACGGCGTCCGCATTGGCCGCCACACCGTGTTCCTGCCCGCGCTGGTGAAGCCGCGCGCTGCGCACACGCTGGCGCTGCTTTGGCGCGCTGCGCACCCCAACGCTGGGCAATCACTGTTTCTTGCGCGGCCAGGCGCGCTCTCCGCGCCGCTCGACCACAAGCGGGAATGGGGCGAGTGCGCCGCGGCCGGCTATCGCGCCTGCGGACACATCGCCGTGCGGCTCGACCTGGTGGAAAAGCTTGCGGAGGCGATCGAGAGCGAGGCGCCGCCAAACGACGCTGCGCTTGCGCGCTTGATCGGCCGCCCAGTGCGCGATCTCGCCGGCGTGCTGCATGCGCTGGGTTATCGCCAAGCGCCCGGCGAAGAGGGGGCCCCGAAGCGTTGGCGCCGCGCCGGGCCGCGCCGCAAGGGCAAGGCAAGCGCGCCCACAGACAATGCATTCTCCGCGCTCGCCAATCTTTTGCCGCCGACCAATGCGCCGCCGCGGCGGCGCCGGGGCGGACCGTCTTGAGCGAGCGGCAACGCATCGATGTCTGGCTTTTTCGCGCGCGTTTCGTGAAGACGCGGGCTGCGGCGTCTCGGCTCGTCTCGGAAGGCGGCGTTCGTCTTGTCCATGACGGCGTGCCGCGCCGGTTGGAAAAGCCCTCTGTGGAGGTGGCGGCTGGCGATGCGCTGCTGTTCGCGCAACGCGGCAAGCTCGTAGCGATAAAAGTGGAGGCGCTCGGCGCCCGGCGTGGGCCGGCGGCGGAGGCGCGGGCGCTCTACAGCGAACTTGACGCAGAGGCGTTCGCTTGACGTTCGCGGCCGCTCTCGTCATTTCAGCGCTCAAGCGGAACTTGGACCAATGACCTACATCGTCACCGACGCGTGCGTGCGCTGCAAATACATGGACTGCGTCGAAGTCTGCCCGGTCGATTGCTTCTACGAGGGCGAGAACTTCCTCGTCATCCATCCCGACGAGTGCATCGATTGCGGTGTCTGCGAACCGGAATGCCCGGTCGATGCGATCAAGCCTGACAGCCAAGATGAGCCGGACGGCAAGTGGCTGAAGGTCAACACCGAGTTCTCGAAGGTCTGGCCGAACATTACCGTCAAAGGAACCGCGCCGGCAGACGCCGACACCTTCAAGGACGAGAAGGGTAAATTCGAGAAATACTTCAGTCCGGAGCCCGGGAGCGGCGACTGAGCTTCTCCGGCTGCCCCGCTTTAAAATCACCGAAAACTGTGATATACATGTTTCACAAATGGGAGCGCGCGTGCGCGTTCCTGGCAATTGGATCGATCCAAACGCGATAATTCCGCTCGGTTTAGGGGAACACGGGGTCAAAAACGGGCCTAACGGGTCTTTTTGCCTTGTGCGGGTGGTTGTGACGCGACGGAAAGACGCCAGTTGTCCGAAGAACAACCTGTGGGACACGGAGTATCCGAATATGCAGACCGCCCAACCGTCGATTGCTTTCCGCCCGGGTGACCACATCGTCTATCCGGCCCACGGCGTTGGCCGTGTGATGGGCGTCGAGCAGCAATCGGTGGCCGGCATCGCCCTGGACGTGTTCGTGATCTCGTTCGAGCAGGACAAGATGACCCTGCGCGTGCCGACCACGAAGGCGCGTTCATGCGGTATGCGAGCGCTCGCTTCGAGCGAAGTTGTCGATCAGGCGATGAAGACCCTGCAGGGCCGCGCCCGCATCAAGCGCACGATGTGGAGCCGCCGCGCTCAGGAATACGAGCAGAAGATCAATTCTGGCGACCTCGTCTCGATCGCCGAAGTGGTCCGCGATCTTCACCGCGCCAGCGACCAGCCGGAGCAATCCTATTCCGAGCGCCAACTCTATGAGAGCGCGCTGGACCGGATGGCCCGCGAACTCGCGGCCGTGGAAAAGGTCACCCGCGATGACGCGGTCGCCAAGCTGACCGCCTCGCTGGCCTCGAAGAAGCAGGCGCAAGCCGCCGCCTAATCGGCCCAAACTGACTACGGAGAAGGCCGGGCTGCATGCCCGGCCTTTTTCTTTGGCGCCAAACCGCCTGCTCAAGCGTTCGTGATCTGAACACGTCGCGCCAAGCGCGCCGCGCGTGTGATCCTGTCACCAGCTGGAGCGTACACTTAGATATGGCGCTTTCCGAAACCTCCGAACTTCAACGCGGCGCCCAGCGCTTCCTGCGCGCAGCGATGAAGACGCCGATGCTTGCTGCTGATCATGAGCGGGAGCTGGCGCGCCGATGGCGTGACGAGCGTGATGAGCACGCGCTGCACGAGTTGACGATGGCTTACATGCGCCTGGTCGTCGCCATGGCGTCGCGCTTTCGCCATTACGGCTTGCCGCTGTCGGATCTGGTGCAGGAGGGCAATGTTGGCTTGATGCAGGCGGCGATGCGCTTTGAGCCGGATCGCGAGGTGCGGTTCTCGACCTATGCGTCGTGGTGGATTCGATCCGCGATGCAGGATTTCGTTCTGCGCAATTGGTCGATCGTTCGCACCGGGACGACCTCGGCGCAGAAGGCGCTCTTCTTCAATCTGCGCCGTCTGCGCGCGCGCATCGGCGATGTCGGCGACGCGGTGATGAGCCCGGAAGCGACGTCGAAGGTCGCGAAAGCGCTGCGCGTGTCGGAGCAGGATGTTCAATCGATGGCGGCGCGGCTTTCCGCGCCGGACCGCTCTCTAAACGCACCGCTGACCGACGAGGGCGACGGCGAGTGGCAGGATTTGCTCGCCGATGACGCCGCTGGACCTGAGACGGACGTCATGATCGCCCATGACGATGTCGCGCGCGCCGAGCTTGTGCATGACGTGATGCGCGAACTCTCAGATCGTGAGCGGCTGATCATTCAAGAGCGAAGGCTTGAAGAAGACGCGATGACGCTGGAGGCGTTGGGGGAGCGGCTTGGCATCTCCAAAGAGCGCGTCCGCCAGATCGAGGGCAACGCGTTAGAGAAGCTCCGCCGCGCCCTTATAGCGCGCGTCGGCGATCCGGTGGCTGCGGGGTATGTTGGCTAATCCGTGAGGACTTCCAGCTGGCTTGAGTGCTCCAGGCAGAGCTGTGGTTCTTCGCGATAAACGCCGAGCGGGCCGCGTGCGCGCACGCGCGCGCCGGTCAGTGAGGCGAGCGGCGGCCCATCCCAGGCGTGGAAGTTTTCACCGAACACGACAAGCGAAAAGGGCGGTTCGTTTGCGCCTTCCATCCGCAATGACGCACGGCGCTCGAATACGCGTACGTCAGCAATGCGGCCTTCCATGATCCGGAACGGCGCATCGCCGCGGAGGCAATTCGTGTTGGCCTCGATCGCCGCAGCGGATGCAGCGCGGACGTTGAGCGGGCGGTAGGCGCGCTGGGCCCACATGCCGCGCTCTGCCGTGCGCGCCCGCCGTTCGAGTGCGAGTAATTCTGGCGTTCGCGCGTGGTTGTTCGGCCGCGCCCGCACAAAGGCAGCGCCGCGCGATACGAGCTCGTGCTGCAGCCAAAACCAACGCCCGCCTTCGCTTTTGACGAACACATGCGCGATCGCGGCTTCGCGCGGCGCGTCCTCGCCTTCGCGCTGGCGCCCAACCCAACGCCGTTCGCCGCCATAAGTGAGCAGAACGTCACGGTGCAGCGCTAGCGCCTCGAGTTCGCCTTGTGATTGCGCCGCGTACGGCGCGTCGCCGCTGGGTGCATCGATTTCGGCCAGGAAAACGCGCGTGCCGTCTTCGAGCAGCAGCGTGTCACCCGCGAACACACGCACAACGCGGCCCTCTTCACCACGCTCCAGCTCGCCGATCTGCGGCCCGCAGGCGGCGAGCGATAGCAACGCGGCGAAGAGGAGCGGGCGCATCAGTAGCCGCCGGCGGTTCCGTCCTTCCGCATCTCGGTGGCGGCTTCATAGACGCCGTTCGGATGGCGCATGATCGCCTGATAGCCGCCGAACGAACCATCAGCCGGGCGAATTCGATGACCGCGCCGCTCAAGCTCGGCGCGGACCGCCGGTGGGATGCCGTTCTCCATCGCCACAAAACCCACGCCATCGGGCTCATCGCCCGTCGGCTCTGCGCCGCCATAGAAACGATAGCGCGCTGCATCGCCTGCGGCCTGCAGATCGAGGCCGTAGTCGACCAGGTTCACAATGATCTGCACATGGCCCTGCGGCTGCATGTCTCCGCCCATGACGCCGAACGAGAGCCAGGGCTGACCATTGCGCAGCGCGAAAGCTGGAATGATCGTCTGAAATGGGCGGCGGCCCGGCGCGTAGACGTTCGGGTGGCCGCTTTGCAGCGAGAAGAGTTCCGCGCGATCTTGCAGCATGAAGCCAAGGCCATCCGGCACCAGGCCGGAGCCCATGCCGCGATAATTGGATTGGATCAGCGAGACCATCATGCCGTCGCTGTCGGCGGTCGTGAGATAGGTCGTGTCGCCATCGATGCGCAGCTCGGCGTGTGGCGGCGGCGGCATCGCGCTGGTCATGTTGATCATGGCGCGCCGCTCGGCCGTGTATTCATCCGTCAACAGCCGGCGCACGTCGAAACCTGTGAAGGCCGGATCGCCGTAGAACTGCGCGCGGTCGGCAAATGCGAGGCGCGTCGCTTCGATCTGGGTGTGCAGCGAGTCGATCGAAAGGAAGCCCATTTCGCGCAGGTTGAAGCCTTCCAGGATGCGCAGCGTCTGCAGCGCCACCACACCCTGTGAGTTCGGCGGCAGCTCGCATACTTCGACGTCGCGATACGGCGCGCAGACCGGATCGACCCATTCGCCTTGATGCGCTGCTAGATCGCTGTAACGCAGCCAGCCGCCAATGCGCCGCATATAGCTGTCGATCGTGCGCGCGATCGGCCCTCGATAATAGGCGTCGCGCCCACCGGTGGCGAGTTGCTCAAGCGTGTTAGCGAGATCGGGATTGCGGAAGAGGCCGTGCCCGTCCGGCATCCGCCGGTACTCTTCGCAATTCTCCTGGCAGAAATAGGTGGCGCGCGCGTTGGCGATTTCCTGCAAACGGCCCGCCGCGAACTCGGCCTCCAAGCGCCGCTGATTGTTCGCCCAATACATCGCAATCGTTTGCGGGATCGGCGCGCCTTCGCGGGCGTAGCGGATTGTCGGCGCGAGCAGATCGGCCA
>CALBST010000147.1 GCA_937967425.1 uncultured Caulobacteraceae bacterium | reverse complement strand
TTTTCGCCTCGATCTTGCGCAAGGACGAAGACGGCCAGACCTACCTCGTCACCCCGGTCGAGAAGATCGTGGTGAAAGTCGAAGACGCCCCCTTCGTCGCCATCCGCGCCGATCGCGTCGGAGAGGGCGCCGATCAAACCATCGTCTTCACCACCAATGTCGGCGACGTGATCACCGCCGGCCCGGATCACCCGCTGCGCGTGGAGCGGCGCGGGGATGAGCCACGCCCTTACGTGCACGTACGCGGCCGATTAGAGGCACGCGTGCTGCGCGCACCGTTCTACGAACTGGTAGAATGGGCTGAACCGAAGGAGGGAAGGCTTGGTGTTTGGAGCGGTGGGGTGTGGTGGGAGTTGGGAAGCAAGACCTAATGTCGAAGCACGTCCTGGGTATCCAGTTCGCCCTGCGGGTTGTCGTGCGGTCTGAAGCAGTTCGCATCGTTTAGAGGCACCTCCTTCGAGACGAAGGGAGGATTGCTTCGATGGTACATGCAATCAGAGAACGTTTCCTTGGCATTCTGAAACACGCACTCATCCAGATACGCGCCACTAAAATCGCATTTCACGAACCGAGCGCCAAAAAATCTTGCGCCTCTAAAGTCAACGTGATGGAAGTCGCACTCGGTAAAGGCTGAGCTAAAGAATGCGGCCTTATTGAAATAGCTTCGCCCGAAGTAGAGCCGGATATAATGGCCCCCTTGCCATGTAGTTTCCACGAGGCCGGTTGTCGGAAAACGACACGAAGAGAACAGGACGTTCTCGAAGCTGCTTTTATTGAACCACGCTATATTGAAGCTACAATTGAAAAATTTTGTGTCCTTGAAAGTGCATCCGTGGAAACTCGCGCCGTCGAGTTCGCTGTCAAGAAAGACGCATTTCTCAAAGTTCCAGCCCCGGCAACTGCCAAAGGTGCCGTCGCTTGGCAGCACGACGGATCGAAGGCCGATCGAGAAGTTGTCGTCCAGCTCGTCCATGGCGCGTGATAGCGCCTCGGCCGCCGCAGCGACGTCGCCTCGCACAGGGCCTCTATATGCTTCAGTCGCCCGCTTGCGTAACTCGGTGATATTGAAATCTTCGACCTGCATTAGATTTTGTTGGAGGAACTGGGCGAGTATCGAGGCGACGGCCGGACGATCTTGCTCGCTGTGACGAGCGACTCTTTCAAGCGAGTGAATCCCCACCAAACGCACCAATAGATTCTCGTGCGAGACCTGCTCGCTCGCGCGCACCAACAAGTCGGTATAGTGGTTTTCTTGTGTGATGTGCGACTGCTGGAGCGCAGCTCGTGCACGCTTGCCGCTCAACCATAAACCAATGATCGCAATAGCCGCGCCGCCGACCGACGCAAAAAGCAGAACGAGAGTGCGAACATCTTCAGGGCTTGATAGCCAGAAGTCTTCGTCGAACATCCCGGCAGGCGCGACCAAGATGATCGCCAGCACCAGGGTAGTGAACGTCAAACAAAATAATGTAATGAACACGTTGCCGCGAATGACGCGCCACAGAAAGGCGAACGGACTCGCTATCGCGCGGATTGTTTTCTGGCGAACTAACGCGAGTTCGCTCAAGACCGGTCGATATCCGCTGAACCGTTGAGCATCGAATCTGACGCGTTTGAGTCGGAGCATCCCTTTGTGGTACCCGAGCGATATTCGTATGGAAAGTCGTGCTCGATTGCGTGCGCCGTTGTTCGTGCCTAGGTCTTTCGCGTGTCCTCCCTAGAATCCCTCCTTCGTACCCGCCTCGATCCGCTCGACGCCATCGCGCGTGAAACCGCGCGCACGCGCAGCGACAACGACCTCAACCCCGGCTTCGACAATCATCCTGAGCAACGCCCCGCCGCCGTGCTCGCGCCGATCATCAAGCGCGCCAGCGGCTGGACTATGCTCTTCACTGAGCGCTCGGTCGAAACGCCGGCGCATCCGGGGCAAATCTCGTTCCCCGGCGGGCGCGTGCAGGCGAGCGACGCCAACGCTGCCGAAACCGCCTTGCGCGAAACCTTCGAAGAGATCGGGCTCGCGCGCTCGTTCATCGAGCCGCTCGGCGCCTGGGATCGCTACGACACCATCACTGGCTTTCGCGTCACGCCGATCGTCGGCCTCGTCGAACCCGGCTTCGAACTCAAACTCGATCCGCGCGAAGTCGCGAGCGTGTTCGAAGCGCCGCTCGATTTCCTGATGAACCCCGCCAACCACGAAGTCCGCGAAGCCCAATGGCAAGGCCGCACGCGCTACTACTACGTGATGCCGTACGAAGGTCACAACATTTGGGGCGCAACGGCGGGCATGGTGCGCGCGCTGTACGAGCGTTTGTATTCAGAATGACCCCCGCCCCCTTGCGGGGCGGGTTGGGGTGGGGGTAACGGCGGTGATGTTTCTGGATATGGCGTCGCCCGCACCCCCATCCGTCGCGCATCCGCGCGACATCTTCTCCGCAAGGGGGAAGGTATGACGAGCATTGCCCACGCCGCCTGGCTCAAAGCGCCGGAGACTCAAAAGCTGCTCGCCGCGCTTGAAGCCGCGCGCCCTGGCGGCTCGCGCTTCGTCGGCGGCTGCGTGCGCAACACCTTGCTCGGCGCCGAGGTCGACGATCTCGACATCGCCACCCAACTCACACCGCAAGAAGTCATAGCCGTCGCCGCCAAAGCCGGCTTCGCCGCGCACCCGACTGGCATCGAGCACGGCACCATCACCGTCGTCGTCGATCATCAGCCGTTCGAAGTCACCACGCTCCGTCGCGACGTCAGCACCGATGGCCGCCGCGCCACCGTCGCCTTCACCGAAAGCTGGGAGGAGGACGCCCAGCGCCGCGACTTCCGCATGAACGCGCTCTACGCCGACGCGCGAGGCCAAATCCACGATCCCACCGGCGGCGGCCTCGACGACGCGCGCGCCGGCCGCGTCATCTTCATCGGCGACGCAGCGACGCGCATCAAAGAAGACTACCTCCGCATCCTGCGCTTCTTCCGCTTCAACGCCTGGTACGCGCGCACGCCGCTTGATCCGCATGGCCTGCAAGCCTGCGCCGACCATGCCTCTGGCCTCGACGCGCTTTCGGTCGAGCGCATCTGGAAGGAAGTGAAGAAGCTCCTTGGCGCCCCCGATCCGCGCGCGGCGTGGGAGGGGATGAGCGCCATCGAAGTCCGCGCTCGCGCGCTGCCGGAGATGAACAACACGCCGCGCCTGCGGGCGTTGATGGACCTTGAAGCCGATCTGATGTTGCCGGTCGATGCAATGACGCGCGTCGCCTCCGCGCTCGAAGATCAGGAAAGCGCCAAGGCGCTCTCGCGCCGCCTGAAGCTCTCGAACGAAGAGCGTGACCGTCTCGTCGCCGCGCTCGGTGACGACGTGAAGATCACCAGCTACATGTCGCTCCGCGAAATGCGCCGCGCCATCTATGAGCTCGGCAACGAAGCCTTCGGTGATCGCGTGCTGCTCGCCTGGGCCAGCGCCGGCGGCGAGAAAGCGCAGCAATGGCGCGCGCTCACCGCGCACGCCAAAATGTGGAAGCCGCCCAAGCTGCCGCTCACTGGCGACGAAGTGATGGCCGCCGGCGTGCCGGCCGGGCCAAAGGTCGGCGTTATCATGCGCGAAGTCGAAGACTGGTGGATCGACGCCGATTTTCCTGATGACAAACT
>CALBST010000146.1 GCA_937967425.1 uncultured Caulobacteraceae bacterium | reverse complement strand
GAGCAGCGGATTGAAAATCCGCGTGTCGCTGGTTCGATTCCGGCCCCAGGCACCAGAACCCCATCCGGGGACTTCCGCTAACGTCCAAAAACGTTTGTTTTTCAGGCGCGTATCGTCCCGCGCCGTCCAGAGCCGTACGTTCACAGCGACGGCATTTGACGGCAAATTGACGGACACGCTGTGTGAGCGGAGGAAGTTGTGCCGTCAAATCTAACGGATGTCGTTGTACGCAATGCGAAATCTGGAGTCGCTGCATACAAGCTGAGCGATGCGCACGGCCTTTATCTTCTAGTTGCCAAGGGCGGCGGAAAACACTGGCGCTTCGACTATCGTTTCGGCGGTGTGCGACGCACGCTTAGCATTGGCCCGTACCCGCTCGTTAGCTTAAGCGAGGCGCGTGAAGCGCGCGACCAAGCGCGCAGACTTCTTCGGTCAGACATTGATCCTCTGGAGCACAAGCGCCTTCAGCAAATCGAAGCCGAACTGAAACGCGGGACCACGTTCGCGCTGATCGCTGACGAGCTGATCGCCAAAATGGAACGCGAGGGCCGCGCGGAGGCCACGCTTACCAAGACACGCTGGCTCATCGACTTCGCGCGCCCTCAGATGGGGTCGAGACCCGTCGCGGAGATAACCGCGCCCGAGGTGTTGGCGGTGCTGCGCAAGATTGAAGATCGCGGCCGGTACGAGACGGCGCGCCGGCTACGCAGTGTCATCGGCTCTGTGTTCCGATACGCCATTGCCACAGGGCGCGCGGTCGTGGACCCGACCTATGCCCTGAAGGGCGCGCTCATATCGCCACCAGTCGCCCACTATGCGGCGATCACCAACGCCGAGGCGGCGGGCGAATTGCTTCGCGCGATCGAGGGCTACGGCGGCCACCCGGCGACCCATGGCGCCCTTAGGCTTGCGCCGCACGTCTTCGTTCGCCCCGGAGAGCTTCGGACTGCCGAATGGGCAGAGATCGATTTCGATGCTGCCGTCTGGAGCATCCCCGCCGCCAAAACCAAGATGCGGCGACCACTCAGGGTGCCCATGACCCACCAGGCGGTCGCCATTCTCCGGTCGATGCAAAGGCTGACGGGCGACGGACGCTACGTGTTCCCGTCGCTTCGGAGCCGAGAGCGCCCCATGTCGGACAATTGCCTCAACGGGGCGCTGCGGCGGCTCGGTTACGATAACACCGAGATGACCGCGCACGGGTTTCGAGCGATGGCTTGTTCGCTGCTCAACGAGAGCGGCCTTTGGCATTCAGACGCAATCGAGCGTCAGCTCGGGCACTGCGACTCCAATGAGGTCCGGCGGGCGTACGCTCGCGCAGAGTATTGGGAAGAGCGCGTGCGGATGATGACCTGGTGGTCCAATCGCATCGACCTACTTCGAGCAAGCACGTCCATGACGGAGATGTGCGCAGAGCCTCCACACCACGCCACGCGGAAGGAAACGACACAAGCGCAGACGTTTCCTCGCGTTTCCAATGTGCGAACGACGAAGCCGAGCAAGGCGATTATTCGACCGCGTCACGTACAGCGCAGCAGATCGCAGAGGACGCAAGTCTAGTTGGTCGCCGCTTGAGCTTTACGATCACGAGGCATGAATCGGAATAACGCGGAAAAAGACGATGGGGTGGAGGCAAGATAGAATGCGCCGCAGTGCTGGATGCACAGCGGCTTGTCTGCACATCTTTTTTTCCACCTCACCATGAGGTGCGCCGCCGCAAAGTGCGGCGAGGTGAAGAGAGCCGCTTTGCGCTGCTAATGAAGGCGCGAGCGATGGATGACGAAGACAAATTCGAAGGCGATGTAAGCAGACGCCGACCAAAGCGCTCGGCGGAAGCGGGTTCGATGTTTCGCCCACCGTCAGCCGTCAGCTCAAAGCGCGTTGCCGCGCGCGCCCGCGCTGCCTGGTTCAATCGAACCCGTGGCGCGGGGAATGTGAAGCTCGCTCACACGCGCCCTGCAGGACAGCAGCGGGTGATCATCAAGCTGAAGCCCGTGGTGCATAGCACCACAGGCGGCGGCGCGGGCTCGCTGATGCGCCATGCCCTCTATGTCGAGCGCGACGGCGCCGGCCGCGAGGGCGACCCCGTCCAGGTGTTCGACCGCGAGCTTGACGGGGCGGACGGCGCCGGCTTCGTCGAACGCTGCGAAGGCGACCGGCATCATTTCCGGGTCATCATCTCGCCCGAGCACGGCGCGGCGATCGACGACCTCAAGGGCTACACCCGCGACCTGATGCAGACCGTGGAATCTGACCTCGGCACCCGCATCGACTGGATCGGGGCCGAGCATCACGACACCGGGCACGCTCACGTTCACTTGCTGATGCGGGGCGTCCGCGCGGACGGGCGCGACCTGGTCATCCCGCGTTCTTATGTTTCCCACGGTTTCCGCGAGCGGGCCGAAGGCCTCGCCACCGAGCTGCTTGGACCGCGCCTCGAACCCGATCGCGCCGACCGCATGATAAGACAAGAACGCTTCACCGAACTGGACCGCGAGCTCGTCGCTCGCGCGCGCGGCCATGAGATCGCCATGAGCTCGCTGCCCGACGATGGCGTGCGCGCCGCCCGGCTGGTGCAGCGGCTTAACCGGCTAGCAGAACTGGGTTTGGCAGAACCGGCCCGCGCTGGCGTTTGGCGGCTCGATGCCGAGCTGGAGGACAAGCTCATCCGCCTCGCCGACCGGCGCGACCGCGAGCGCGCCACGGCTCGGTTGCTGGCGCAAGAGGAGCGCGGGCTTGAACCGGAGCGCACGCGCGAATTGGAGGCGGCGCATTCGAGCCAGCGCGTCACTGGGCGTCTGGTTGGCTTTGAGCGTCTGGGCGAAGACGCGCGCGGACCGCAGCTGATCGGCGTGGAAGGCATCGACGGCCGATTCTGGACAGCGCGCGTGGCTAACCCAGCAGATCTGCGCGGGCTTGCCGGCGTCGAGCGCGGCGCCATCGTCGAGATCGAGCGCGCGACACCTGGCCTCAAGGCATCCGACCGCACCATTTGGGAGATCGCGCAGGAAAACGATCTCACCTATTCGGCGGCGCTCCATCGGCACGCGCGACCGACCGATCGCGCGAACTATATCGAGATGCATGAGCGGAGACTGGAAGCGCTCAGGCGCGATGGAGTTGTCAGTCGCGAGCGCGACGGCACGTTCTATCTGCCCCACGACTACCCTGCCCAAGTCGCGATGCGCGAAGGGCGGGGTGGACGCGAAAGCGCGCGGGTGACACTGATTGATCCGCACGCGCTGGACCGCCAAGCCGAGTATCCCGGTCCAACCTGGCTCGATCGCGTCGCGGACGGACGCGAGGACAGAAGCCAGATGCGCGACGAAGGCTTCGGTGCCGAGGTCGGCAACGCCTGGAAACAGCGGGAATCGACGTTGGAGAAACTGGGCCTGGGCGAACGCGAGCGCGATGGCTTCCAGGCGGCGCCCGGGTGGCGGGACAGCCTGGCTTCGTTTGAGCAAGAAGGTTTACGCGACCGCATCGAGCGCGACACTGGGCGGGTGACGCACTTCGCACGCGACGGCGAGCGCGTGCACGGGCTTTACACCGGGCGTATTCATCTCGCCGAACAGAGCTTCGCGCTAATCGAGCACGACCGCACCGCGACGCTTGCGCCCTGGCGGCCTGCAATGGACCGCGCGCTCAATCAATTCGTCGCCGGCCAAGGC
>CALBST010000145.1 GCA_937967425.1 uncultured Caulobacteraceae bacterium | reverse complement strand
AGCGCAAGAACCAGGCAGATCCCATGAAAAGCCCACAAAAGTGAGGGCGCCGGTCGAACCGGCGCCCTTTCGCTATCAAAGATGACTGGCGATGTAGGCGTAGACACCGGTCGCCACCGCCAGCGCTAGTAGCAGACCAAAGGTCGGGAAGATGAGGGCGCGCGTCGTTTTCCGGTCCATGCATCCGGTCTTAGAGCGGATTCCTGTCCAAACTTCCATCCCGCGAGTTCTTGAAATGTTCCTATTTTAGGACTATAGTCCTAATTATGCACTTTACAATAGCTGCTCATCCTGTAGTATGTGGATATGTCAGCGAACCTCACCGATCCGATCTTTTCCGACGAAGCCGCCGCGCGCGCTCACTTTGAGAGCCTGCGCTGGGAAGGCGGCGTTCCCGTCTGCTTTCACTGTGGCGTTGTTGGGGACGCGGCGCCTGTGAAGCGCGACGAGAAGCGCGCCAACGCGCGCAAGAAGGCTGGCAAGCAGATCGCCCGCGACGGCCTTTACTATTGCCGCTCATGCAAAGGCAATTTCACCGCCACGATGGGCACCGTTTACGAGGACTCGCATATCCCGCTTCACAAGTGGCTGCTCGCAACGCACCTCATGAACTCATGCAAGCGCGGCATCTCTGCTGTTGAGCTGCAACGTCAACTCGGCCTCGGTTCGTATCGATCGGCTTGGTTCATGGCCCATCGCATTCGCGAAGGAATGGGCGTCGATAAGCACGGCGAACCGCTCGGCGGCGCTGGCAAAATCGTCGAGGCCGACGAGACCTACCAAGGCAAGGTGAAGGCGCCGCGCACTAAGAGCACCAGCGGGCGCGACTACACCAAGGGCGGCCGTTCTGGTCCGTCTAACAAGCGTGCCGTGGTTGCGCTCGTGGAGCGCGGTGGCAAGGCGCGCGTGTTTCACGTTGGGAATGCGGACAAGGAAACGGTCGCACGGATCATCCAAGAGAACGTGCACCCGGATTCGCGTCTGCATACAGACGAGAGCCGTCTTTACACCGGCGCCGACGCGCACACAGCAACGCATGAAACCGTGCGCCACAGCGCCGGCGAATATGCGCGCGGCGACGTGAACACGAATAGCGCTGAGGGTTTCTTCGGCCAGTTCAAGCGCGGCATGGTCGGCGTTTACGGCCACTGCGACGAAAAATATCTCGCGAGATACCTGCGCGAGTTCGAGTTCCGCCACAACAACAGAGCGAAGCTCGGTGTTGACGACAAGGAGCGTGCGGCGCGCGCGGTGAAAGGCACCGTTGGCAAGCGTCTCACGCTGCGAATGCCTAAAGGATACCAAGCACCCGCGTAGGCGGGTGCGATCTCAGCCCGCGCCGCATCGGCCATGGTGGAATCCGTATGAGCCGCGGCTGCCGTTCGATGAGGAATAGGAATCGCAGGCACGATTCCACTCACCGAGGCATCAACACCTCGTTCACCAGTTAACCTTAAGCTCAGCAGGTCAGCGGAGAGACCACGTGCGCCTAGGCGCACGTGGTTGGAAGCCTCTTCTGGCGAACGAGTAGTGAGTGGGCGAGGGTATAAATTCCCCGTCCCGGCCAGGGCTCATTTCCCTGGTGTTGTCGCTCCCGGGGCGCGCCTCACTGCTTGTCGCCGGCAAACTGATACCCCGGCAGAGTTAATCAGCGATTAAGGCGCTCTCGCGTTGTAGCGCTATTGTGATTACAATGGCCCTCTGTCTGAGCGGGATTTCACGGTCGCGCGATTGCGCGAGCTTCAGATCGAAGCAGAGCGCGCGCTGGATGCAGCACGCGCCGCGTTCGCGCTTGTCGAACGAGCCGTCGCGAAGATCGATGCCGAAGTTGAGAGACTGGAGCGAGATGGAGATGAGGATTCCGGCGGGCAGCGCGGTGGCTTTGCTAGTCCGCTTCAAGCAATGGCGTACATCGCTATTTGGCTGGCCTCAGAGGATACCGGTAGCGACGCAGGCGCTCGTGAGGAAGAGTTTATGCCGTATCTGCAGGGGCTGACGCACCAGAGCGGGCCTCAGGATTTGTCCAAGCTGCCGGATTCGTTGAAGCGAGGGCGCGGCCATCACTTCGTCGTCTCGCGCGGTTGGCACAAACTGCGCCCAAATGGCGTTCGTGCAGTGAAGCTTCACTGGGACCGGGTGACTGGCATTCCGAGCGGGCGAGCGCGGCCCTTGTAGTTACAACAGAACCCACAACAATTATTTCGCACCCGAACCTTTCTTTTTGCCGATGCCGCCCGCGCGTTTTGGCGCCCCTTTCAACGTCTTAGGCGCCATGGCGATCATGCGCTTCACCGTCTCGTCGCGTCGGCGCTCGATCTCCTTTTCCGGATAGAGGTCGTCAGGCTTGGGCTTCTTCATTTCGCATTCGCTCCAGATCGCGAGACGCTAATCTGATCCGATGAAAATGCGAATCCTCGTGGCTGCGATCGCCGTCCTTGCTTTGGCTACCGAGGCTCACTCGCAATCACGGCAGCCGCCACCCGAGCAGAGGAGCCAAGAGCGCGTAGAAGCTCAAGCAAATTCCCAGCAACGCAATGATGCCGCCAGCCCGGCGCTGGTGGCGGCGCCACGCCAGCACGAACCCGAGACCGAACACCGACAGCCCAATGAGAAAGCCGCCAACAACAATGGCGACGGCTCGGTTGGATGGCCCACGATCATCAGCGCGATAGCCGCTGTAGTCACCGGCATTTTTACGGTCGTACTCGCGGCTTCCACGATCTTGCTCTGGAAGGAGACCAAGCGGGCGGCGGAATCCGCAAAGGACGCACACGCGTTGGCGCGGGACCAGCTCACACTTACTTTCCCGCCTCGGCTGCGTGTGACCCGTCCAATCCTGTGGGCGCATCCCCCAGCGGGTGAACGAGAAGATCGCTACACCCCGCCGAATTTCACGCCCGGCCAGCAAATCGACGGCGTGGCTTGGGTTATCAATTACGGTCGCGAGACTGCATTCATCAAGGATTGGGATTGCGCGCCGCGCTTCCTCAAGCACTTGCCGATGAATCCGCCGTACCGCACCAATGGCGAAGACCGAGCGCCGCTGTTCCAGTTGCCCGCCAAAAAGCTGGTCGAGAAACTTGAGCCCGGTGAGATGGCTCAGTTTCAATACTCCTTCACGGTGCCTTTGAGCGGGCTCCCCGAGGGCGACCTCTTCCTGATTGGCAGGGTTACTTTTCGGGACAGGCTCGACACGCATCGGGCCGTGTTCTTCGCGCGGCGCTATGACTTCGAGCGCGATTGCTTCACTCGTGTGGAGCATCCCGAATACGAGTGTGAGGAGTAGCGCCGCTATTCGTGGTCGATAGGCACCCACGGCGCCGTGAACTCGGCGTACTGCTCCGGTGTCAGGTGATCGCTCGCGGCGCGATCTAGCGCCTCTATCGCCGCTGTCAGTCGCTTGTGCTCGAAGCTGAAAGCGGGCTTGCAGGCATCCCGCATTTTCAGGAGCCGCCAACGATAGGGACGCAGGCTCTCGAAGTGCTGGGCGGCGAACCTGAGCATCAATGTTCTGTCTTTGTTCTTGCCAGAGGCGGATCGAAGTCCTAATCATAGGGCTAGAGGTGCTTTTGTGAAGTGCATAAATAGGACTATAGTCCCATGCATGAAATCCTATCCCCTGCATGCACGGGGCGCTCGCACGAATGCGAGCGGCCGCTACGAGCGCTTTGCCCGCGAAGCCTTTGATGACGGCTGGGTGGGCGAAGATGGCGCCAAGCCGCTGGAGACGATCGTCACGCCGGAATTGGCCAAGAGCATCATCTCCACCAATCAGAGCCCCGACATTTCCTTCGATCAGTCGATCAATCCGTATCGGGGCTGCGAGCACGGCTGTATCTATTGTTACGCGCGCCCGAACCACGCCTATGTGGGCTTGTCGCCGGGTTTGGATTTTGAAACCAAGCTGTTTGTGAAGGCCAATGCGGTCGAGCTGCTTGAGCGCGAGTTCGCGAAGCCAAGCTACAAGCCGAAAACAATCATGCTCGGCGGCGTTACGGACATCTACCAACCAATCGAGCGCGGCTACGGCATCACGCGCGGCCTTCTTGAGGTGATGGAGCGTTGGCGCCACCCCGTCGCGCTGATCACAAAGTCGCAGCTGGTCATTCGCGATATCGATGTGCTTGCGCGTTTGGCGGAGCGTGGGCTGGCGAAGGCCGCGATCTCCGTGACATCGTTGGAACGGCGCATCGCGCGCGTGATGGAGCCCCGCGCAGCCGCCCCACACCGCCGCATTGAAGCGATCCGCATGCTTGCCGACGCCGGCGTGCCCGTGACCGTGATGGTCGCGCCGATTGTGCCTGCCATCAATGACAGCGAGATCGAGGCCATACTCGAAGAATGCTCCAAGGCGGGCGCCAGCGCTGCGGGCTATGTGGTGTTGAGGCTGCCGCTGGAGATCAAGGATCTCTTCCGCGAATGGCTGCACACACACTTCCCGGATCGCGCGACGCGGGTCATGACGCTGGTGCGTCAGATGCGGAGCGGGCGCGACTACGATCCTGAGTGGGGCAAGCGTCAAAAGGGCGAGGGCCCCTACGCAAAGCTCATAGCCGATCGCTTCGCCTCGGCATGCCGCCGGCTCGGCTTGGACAAGCCT
>CALBST010000144.1 GCA_937967425.1 uncultured Caulobacteraceae bacterium | reverse complement strand
CGATCATTGAGGAACCGCCGAACGAAATGAATGGCAGCGTCATGCCCTTCGCCGGAAGCAAACTCAAGTTCACAGCAATGTGGATAGAAGCTTGTGCGACGAGCAGCGTGATCAAGCCCGCAGCTGCAAGTTGTTCGAACGGCTCATTTAATCGGCTCGCGCGCGAGAGGCCGCGGAACGCGAGCGCGCCGAACAAAACGATGAGGCCGATTGACGCGATGAGGCCGAATTCCTCAGCGGCTACCGCGAAGACGAAGTCCGCGTGCGCGTCAGGCAAACGTTCCTTGATGACGCCCTCGCCCGGGCCACGGCCAAACACGCCGCCGGAGGCAATCGCGTCGAGCGCGCGGTTCACCTGGTATGCGGCGTCGCCTTCGGGATTGAGGAAGGTGTTCACGCGCTCGCGGGCGTGCGGATAGAAAGTGTAGATCGCCCAGGCGCTGAGCGCTGCGAGCACGCCGCCGCCGAGGACGTAGCGGAGTGCGACGCCCGAGAGGATGAGCATTGGCCCAAGGCAAATCGCGAGCAGTGCGGTTTGGCCGATGTCAGGCTGCGACAGCAGAACGGCGGCAGTGAGCGCGTAAACGGTGATGGCGACGGCGCGGCCCGGGAACCCGGGCTGCTTCATCGCTTCGCCGAGCATCCAGGCCCACACGACGATGAGTGCGGGCTTCAAAATTTCCGACGGCTGAAACGAAGTGAAACCGAGATCGAACCAACGCTGCGCGCCCTTGATCTCGGGGCCGAAGATTGAGGCAAGCAAGCAGAGCGGCAAGCAGATCGCGGCAAGGATGACAGCGCCGCGACGCAGCTGACGTGGATCGAGTGAAGCGGCGGCGAGCATGACGACGATGCCGACGGCGGCGTAAGCCGCTTGGCGGCCCGCGAAGTAAAAGGCTTCGCCGATTTGGATGCGTGCGGTGGCCGCTGGGCTTGCCGACATCGAGAAAAGGATGCCGAGTGCGAACAGGATCGCGGCTATGATCAGCAGCGGGCGGTCATAGGTCCGCGCCCGTTCGATCGCCGCGCCGAAGCGCTCGGCGATCGCGCCGGTCAAGCCGCGCCTCCGTTGCGCTTGCCGTTCGCGCCTTCATTGAGCGCGGCGACGAACTTCTTGAACTGATCGCCGCGATCTTCGTAGCTCTTGAACTGATCGAACGAAGCGCACGCGGGCGAAAGCAGCACGACCGGATGCGGTTCGCCGGACGCCTTCGCGTCAGCAAAGGCCATCTTCACCGCGGCTTCGAGATTGCCGGACATCGCGACGGCGACCTTGCCGCGCAGCACGTCGGCGAAATCGCCAGCTGACTGCCCGATGAGATACGCCTTAGCCATGCGCGGGAAGAATTGTTCGAGGTCTTCGATACCGCCCTCTTTCGCGACGCCGCCGGCGATCCAGTAGACGCGCGGATAAACCGCGAGCGCTTGTGCGGCGGCGTTGGCGTTGGTGGCTTTGCTGTCGTTGACGAAGCGCACGCCCTCTATCGTGCCGGCGCGTTCGAGGCGATGCGGCAGACCGGCGAAGCTGGTGAACGCTTGCGCGATGATGCGCGGATCGACGCCAAGCGCGCGCGTCGCGGCATAAGCCGCGGCGGCGTTCTGGGCGTTGTGCTTGCCCTGCAGCGCTGGGGCCGCGCTCAATTCGGCGACGGTTTCGGCGCGGCCAGAGAGGCTGTCGATCAGCTTGCCGTCGAGCGCGGTGACGCCACGGCCGAGTGCTTGGCCTGAGGAGATCGGTGCAACGTATTGCGCCGCGCCGCGCGTGAGTTCGGTGCAGACCATGGCGCAATAGCTGTCGTCGACGCCAATGACGGCCCAATCGGCGGCGCCTTGGTTCAGGAAGATGCGCTTCTTGGCGGCGACGTAGGCGGCCATATCGCCGTGGCGATCGAGGTGATCCGGCGTCGTGTTGAGCCAGACGGCGACATCGAGACGAAGGCTTGAGGTGAGATCGAGTTGGAACGAGCTCAGCTCGATCACGTAATACGCGCCGGCGTGCAGCGGCGGCTGTTCGAGGATGGCGTCGCCGATATTGCCGCCGAGACGGACGTCTTTGCCCGCCTCTTTCAGAATGTGCGCGATCAGCGCCGACGTGGTGCTCTTGCCGTTGGTGCCGGTGACGCCAATCACCTTCGGACGCTGCGTCGCGGGCAGCGCGTTCACGGCGCGCGCGAAAAGCTCGATGTCGCTGACGATCGGCACGCCCGTCGCTTCCGCGAGCGTGACGACACGGTGCGGCTCGGGGAATGTCAGCGGCACGCCGGGCGACAGCACAAGTGCTGCGAACGTGCGCCAATCGCGGCTGTTGATGTCGGAGACAGGCACGCCCGCGGCTTCGGCTTTGGCGCGCGTGACGTCGTTGTCGTCCCACGCGTGCACGCGTGCACCGCCGGCGGCGAGCGCGCGCGCTGCTGCGAGACCCGTTCGCGCCAAGCCGAATACCGCGACATCGCGGCCTTTGAATTCCGTGATCGGGATCATGGCTGCGCCATGAGGCAATAGGCAGTTGGCAGTGGGCAGTAGGCATCCACTGGGCGCTGACGCTCCCTACTGCCTACTGCCAACTGCCTACTGCCTTGTTTCAGAAACACGTGCCGCTCTCCAAAGAGCGAACTCTCCTGCGCCGCTTCGCGCCGTTAACGCAACTGTTAACGCAGCTTCAGCGTGGCAAGGCCTGCGAGCGCGAAAATCACCGAGATAATCCAGAAGCGGATCACAATCGTGGGTTCCTGCCAGCCGAGCTTTTCGAAGTGGTGGTGGATCGGCGCCATCAGGAAAAGCCGCTTGCCGGTGCGCTTGAACA
>CALBST010000143.1 GCA_937967425.1 uncultured Caulobacteraceae bacterium | reverse complement strand
TCGTTACCTTCTCCGCCCAAGCCGGCGTGTAGGGCTCAACGTCGTCGAAGCTCGACGGCATATGCTCGCCGCCGAAGCCTTGATCGACGCCGTAATTGGCCATGAAGAGATCGTAAACGGAGGCAACCAGCGCTTCGCCGTCTTTGAGCGCCAAGCGCTTGGCCGGCACGCGCCGCATCAGCGTGTCTGGATGCTCAGTCGATGCAAAGCCGTTAGACGCCGTGTTGGCGAAGTAAGGGAAACTCACTTCAACGACATCGTCATGCGCGCCCTTGAGCCCCACGCGCAGCTTTACATCGGCGCCGCCAGCATCCTTCTCTTCGAGATTCCACTTTCCTTGCTCGCCCCACCGGAATCCGATCGATCCTGTTGGCACGACTGGCTTGCCCGTGGCTTCATCGATGCCAACCGTCTTCCAATCCGGGTTGTTGGCTTGGCCGAGGCCATCGGCGAAGTCGGCGGCGCGCACCAACCGATCCGGCACAAAACGGTCGCCTTGCTTCACCAGCCGCACCAAGAGTGGCATGTCGGTGTAGCGGCGGACGTAATCCTTGAAGTACGGAACCTCGCGATCGCGGTGGAATTCCGTCAACACCACATGGCCCATCGCCATAGCGAGCGCCGCGTCCGTACCCTGCTTCACCGAGATCCAGAGATCGGCAAACTTCGACGCTTCGGAGTAGTCCGGGCAAATAACAACCGACTTGGCGCCCTTGTAACGTACCTCAGTGTAGAAGTGCGCGTCCGGCGTCCGCGTCTGCGGGACGTTGGAGCCCCAGACCAGAATGAAGCCGGAATTGTACCAGTCGGCGGATTCGGGAACGTCAGTCTGCTCGCCCCACGTCTGCGGGCTGGCCGGCGGCAGGTCGCAATACCAATCGTAGAACGAGCCGCACGCACCGCCGAGCAGCTGCAGATAGCGCGCGCCGGCTGCGTACGAGATCATCGACATCGCCGGGATCGGGGAGAAGCCGAACACGCGATCCGGTCCGTGACGCTTCACTGTGTAAGCGTTCGCCGCGCCAATTAGCTCGGTGACCTCATCCCAGGTCGAGCGCACGAGGCCGCCGCCGCCGCGAATTGATGTGTAGGACTTGCGCTTAACCGGATCTTCGACGATCGACTTCCACGCCTGCACAGGCGGCAGCGTCTTGCGCGCTTCGCGCCAGAGCTTGATGAGCCGTCCGCGCACGAGCGGATATTTCACCCGGTTGCCGGAATAGAGATACCATGAATAGCTGGCTCCGCGCGCGCACCCGCGCGGCTCGTGGTTTGGCAGGTCCGGCCGCGTGCGCGGATAATCGGTCTGCTGCGTCTCCCAGGTGACGATGCCGCCCTTGACGTAGATCTTCCACGAGCAAGAGCCCGTGCAATTCACGCCGTGGGTCGAGCGCACGATTTTGTCGTGCTGCCAGCGGCGACGGTACGCCTCCTCCCAGGAACGATCTTCGTCGTTCGTCACGCCGTGACCGCCGGAATAGAGTTCGGTCTTGCGTGTGAAGAAGGCGAGACGGTCGAGTGTATGGCTCATCAGGTGCGTCCTTCAGTTCGTCGCCTTGGCGGCGCCTGCGGGGGCGTTGCGCTTGTTTTCGATATCGAACAGCAGGCCGCCCGGACGCGCATAGACGAACCAGGTGATGGCCAAGCATGAGACGTAGAAAATAAGGAAGCCGATCAGTGCGCCGGTGGCGGCGCCCGTTGCTTCGATCGAGAAGCCGAAGCTTTTCGGGATGAAGAAGGCGCCGAAAGCGGCGATGGCCGAGGTGAAGCCGGTGATAGCGGCCGCTTCCTTCTCCGCCTGCTTCAGCTGATCAGGCCCGGGCAGCGCCGGCATCAAACGCGCCACTTCCTTGCGCATGATCGCGGGGATCATCTGGAAGGTGGATGCGTTGCCGACGCCCGAGGCGAAGAAGAGGAGCATGAAGCACGCGAAGAACCCCGCAAAGGCGCCAGGCGCTTCCTTGGCTCCAAGGAAATAGATCACGCCGATCGTGCCGAGCATCATCAAAGCGAACACGACCAGCGTGACGCGCGCGCCGCCGTAGCGATCGGCGACCCATCCGGTCAGCGAGCGTGAAAGCGCGCCGACAAGCGGACCCAAGAAAGCGATCTGAAGGACGTTCACGTCTGGAAATTGCGTGCTCGTCAACAGCGGAAACGCGGCGGAGAAACCGATGAACGAACCGAACGTGCCGGTATAGAGCCAGCACATGATCCAGTTCTGCTTACGCGTGAAGATCACCGACTGCTCGGTGAAGGACGCGCGTGCGGTCGAGAGATCGTTCATCCCGAACCACGCCATAAAGGCGGCTACGATGATGAACGGAACCCAGATGAAGCCCGCGTTCTGCATGAACAGCGTATCGCCGCTCGCCGTACTCTGCCCCGGTCCACCGAAAGCGCCGAACACCGCCATGGTGATGGCGATCGGCACCAGAAATTGCATGGCGCTGACGCCGAGATTGCCAAGCCCCGCGTTCAGCGCGAGCGCGTTCCCCTTCTCGGCCCGCGGGAAGAAGAAGCCGATGTTGGACATCGAGGATGCGAAGTTGCCGCCGCCTAATCCGCACAACAACGCCAAGCCAAGCATGATCCAGTATGGCGTTTCTGGATTTTGCACGGCGAAGCCGATGCCAAGCGCAGGCGCCAAAAGCGACCAGGTCGTCAGCGTCGTCCACAGCCGACCACCGAAAACCGGGACCATGAAGGAATAGAAGATGCGCAGCGTTGCGCCAGAAAGGCCCGGTAGCGCGGCCAGCCAGAACAACTGATCGGTCGTGTAGGCGAACCCGATGCTTGGCAGCTTGGCCACGACAACCGACCAAACCATCCACACCGCGAACGAAAGAAACAGTGCCGGAATTGAAAGCCACAAATTACGCGCAGCCACTTTCTTGCCGGCCTCGTTCCAGAAGACCGGATCTTCGGGACGCCAGTCCGCAATGAGGCCAGCGAGCGCAGGCTTGTGCTTCGCCGGTTCGTGGATCGGCTTCATTTCCGGGAGTTGCGGCAACGCCTCCAGCTCGGTGCCGACCGCTTCACGCTCCATTTGGCGGATTGCAAAGTGCATCCACAACAGCGAACCGGACACGATCAAGAACAACAGCATAAAGCAGCTGGTCCAAATGCCCGTGAGATCGTTGAGCACACCAAACGCAATCGGCAGAACAAAGCCGCCGAGACCGCCGATCATGCCGACCAAACCGCCGACAGAGCCAACGTCTTTCGGATAATAGACAGGAATGTGTTTGAACACCGCGGCCTTGCCGAGGCTCATGAAGAAGCCCAACACAAAGACGAGCACCGTGAAGCCAATGAGACCGGTCTCGAGGCGGAACGCTATCGGCCCTTCGATGCCATCGATCACGTAACTTGTTGGCGGATACGACAGCAGAAAGGTCGTCGCGATGCCGATCAGGAAGGTCCAATACATGACCTGGCGCGCGCCGACCTTGTCGGAAAGGTGCCCCCCATAGATTCGAAAGAGCGACGCCGGCACCGAGAACGCCGCCGCCACCATGCCGGCAGTCTTGAGATCAAGACCATAGACGCCGACGAGATAGCGCGGCAGCCAGAGCGCTAACGCGACGAAGGCGCCGAATACAAAGAAATAATAGAGCGCGAACCGCCAGACCTGGACGTTCTTGAGCGGCGCGAACTGTTCCAGCATGGGGCGCGGGCGAACGCCACGGCGCCGCCGCTCGACGAGATCCGGATCATCCGTTGTGAATACAAAGAAGACGAGTGCTATCACTGCAAGGCCGGCGGCCCAGTATTGCGCGACCGCTTCCCAGCCGAAGGCGAGCAGCACGAACGGCGCAACGAACTTGGTGACGGCCGCACCGACATTGCCGGCGCCGAAAATGCCGAGCGCAGTACCCTGCTCGCTCGTCGGATAGAACTTAGAGACATAGGCAATGCCGACGGCGAACGAACCGCCAGCGATGCCGACGCCCAGGGCCGCCAGCAGGAACTGTTCGTAGGTGTGCGCATAGGAGAGCAGGTATGTCGCCGCCGCTGCCGCCAGCATCACAACCAGATTAACGACGCGGCCGCCATATTGCTCGGTCCAAACGCCAAGTACGAGCCTGATCAGAGATCCCGTCAGGATCGGTGTTCCGATGAGCAGCCCGAACTGGGTTTCGCTGAGCCCCAGATCGCGTTGGATCTGAACGCCAATGATCGAGAAGATGGTCCACACGGCAAAGCAAGCCGTGAACGCCACGGTGCTGAGCCAAAGCGCGCTGTCGGCTCCCTTCTTCTTGCCCCGGTGCGCTTGCAGTGACGCCATGTGTCGATCGCCCCATTTTCGCCAGCAGCGCCCCGAACAGGCGCGCGCTTTGAGCATCAACAGCACTAAACGCTCCCGGAGCATTTGATGCAGATCAAGCCAAGCAGGCCGATCAAGGCGAATATCGTCGATGCGCGCGTCGCCACCAGAGCCAATGGATCTATGTCCAGCCTATGACTTGAACTTTATCAAGCATCCAGGCAAAGATTGTCAGCCGGACCCATTGGCTTGATTTGCATCAAATCGTCCACTTAAGAACGGCGCCACATTGCCTCGATCGGAGGGCAGTTTGCGCGCGAGCGACATCGACCGGATCAAGGCATTGCCGCTGCTCGCAGACGCCGCGGCCGAGACCTTCCGCGTGGCGACAGCTGGCGCCCACGTGCAGCGTTTCCCCGCAGGGACCATGCTGCTGCTCGAAGGCGATCCCGTGGACTTCCTCTATGTTTTGCTCGACGGCCAGGTCGAACTCCACGGCACCTGGAACGACCATGAAACGGTGCTGACCATCCTGCGGCCAGTATCGACCTTCATCCTTGCGGCCGTCGTGCTCGACGCGGCCGCTTTGATGTCGGCGCGCACTTTGGAACGGTGCGAAATTCTGATGATCCCGGGCGACGCAATCCGCACGGCGATGCGCCTTGATCCGCGATTTGCAATGTCCGTCTCGCGTGATCTTGCCGGCTGCTATCGCGGTCTCGTTCGCAACATCAAGAACATCAAGCTACGCAACAGCACCGAGAGGCTGGCCAACTATCTGCTGGCGCAACGCGCCATCGACAGTTCAGGATCGACTGTCATTCTGCATCATGAAAAGCGCATACTGGCGTCGCTCCTAGGCATGACGCCGGAAAATCTCTCGCGCTCTTTTGCCGCCCTGCAAAAGCACGGCGTGAGCGTGCAAGGCTCGGTCGTCACGTTAGCCAACACCGCCGCATTGGAACAACTCGCAAAGCCCGATCCGCTGATCGACAACAACGCCCCGCGCGGCGGCGATATTGTCGCTGAAGCGGACGCTGAGATCTGGCTATCCGAACTCTCGCGGACAAAGCCGCGATGAACCCTCCCGCTTTGGTTGACCTCCTCCGGCAGGCGCCTTTGACTGCCGCAGTAAGGAGAAGCGAACGCTATGACAACTGAACCTGCTGGCGACGACTTGCCGGGCGCCGCCGGCCGAGTCGCCCGTGAAAGACCCGAACTATGGCAAGCGTTGCAGGCGCTGGGCGCAGCGGCAGGCGAGGCTGGTCCGCTCGACGCCAAGACGCGCCGGCTCGTTACGCTTGCCCTCGCCATCGGCGCCGATTCGGAGGGCGCGACGCATTCTCATGCGCGCCGCGCCTTGGCGGAAGGGCTAAGCGCCGATGAACTCCACCACGTGGCTTATCTCGCCATCACCACTTTAGGCTGGCCGCACGCCATTCGCGCGCTGACCTGGATTGAAGATTACACGCGGCCGAAGACGTGATCCCGATCGACACCATAGGCGGACTTCTGATTGCCGGGGGACGTTCCACCCGGTTCGGCGCAGAGAAGGCCGTGGCGATCTTCGACGGCGCGCCGATGATCGACCGCATCGCTCAACTGTTTGCGGATTTGCCCGCATACGCGATCAGTGCTCGGCCTGGTTCAGGCGCCGAGGCGCGCGGACGCGCCGCTCGTATCGAGGTGGTGTCGGATGACCCTACTCTTCCCAGCGGGCCCCTTGCTGGCTTGCTAAGTGGTCTGGCTTGGGCGCGCCGGCGCGGGTTTGCCTTTCTGGCAAGCGCGCCATGTGACGCTCCGTGTCTGCCTGCCAATCTTGTGGCCCGGCTCGCGCAAGGCATTGGCGGCGCGCGCGCGGCTTTCGCCGTGACTGACGCCGGCCAACATCCGCTCTGCGCCCTCTGGAGCGTTGGCGTCCACGACACGTTGCGTGCACAGCTGCAAGCCGGCCGCCACCCATCGGTGCGGGCCTTCCTGGCCGAAATCGGCGCCATCCCGGTTCATTTTGATGAGGCGCGAGCGTTCGCCAATGCCAATACGGTTGAGGCGCTGGCCGCTCTGGAGGGCGGCGCATGAACCCGCTGATCGACCCCTTCGGCCGCGCTATTACCTATCTGCGCGTTTCCGTCACCGACCGCTGCGATCTGCGCTGCATCTATTGCATGAGCGAACGCATGCGCTTTCTGCCGCGCAACGAACTTCTCAGCATCGAAGAACTTGATCAGTTGTGCGCGGCGTTCGTCAGGCGCGGCGTACGCCGATTGCGTTTCACCGGCGGCGAGCCCCTGGTGCGACGCGGGTTTCTAGATCTCCTCAACTTGGTGAAACGGCACCTCGGGTCGGGGCTCGACGAAATCACTGTCACTACTAATGGCGTCCAGCTCGCCGAGTTTGCCGATCCGCTCTTCGCGGCGGGCGTACGCCGCGTAAATGTCTCGGTCGATTCACGCAATCGCGACACCTTCAAACATATTACGCGCCGCGATCGCTTGCCCGAAGTGCTCGCGGGTATTGACGCTGCCGAGCGCGCAGGCCTCAAGGTCAAGATCAACACCGTCGCGCTCAAGCGCGACAACGCACACGAAATTCCCGACCTCATCATGTGGGCGCACCGACGCGGCTTCGACATCACGCTGATCGAGACGATGCCACTCGGCGAAATCGATGAAGACCGCACCAATCAATTTCTGTCTTTGGCAAGCGTGCGCCAAGACATGGCGAGCTATTGGCGCCTCACCGATCTGCCGGACCGTACGGGCGGGCCCGCGCGCTATGTTCGCGTTGAAGAGACGGGTGGCCGCTTGGGCTTCATCACGCCGCTCAGTCACAATTTTTGTGAGGCTTGTTCGAGGGTTCGACTCACCTGCACAGGCCGGCTCTATCTTTGCCTGGGGCACGAAACTTCGGTTGACCTGCGCGAGACGTTGCGCGCGGATGGAGGCGTGGGCGCCTTGGACGCAGCGCTCGATGCGGCGATTACGCTTCGGCCCAAGGGCCACGATTTTCAGGTGGATCGATTGCGCACGCCCGCGACGGTCCGGCATATGTCGGTGACTGGCGGATGACGCGCCTGCTTTTCCTCGGGCGCCTGCGCGACGTGGCAGGGCGCGGCGAACACGTCGTGACTTTGCCCGCTCACATTGAAACCGTCGCCGACCTTCGCGCCTGGCTCGCCAGCGAGGACGCTGAACTCGGCGCCGCGCTCCAGGGCCGCGGCATCCACGTGGTTGTCGATCAAGTGATCTCGAACAGGGACACAGAGAGCGTTAGGAGAGCCGACGAGATTGCGTTCATGCCACCCTTGAGTGGAGGCTAGGATGAACGAGACGATCGTTTTGCTTGCTTTGGCGATCGCGGCGGCCGCGGCGCTTTATTCCTCCGTCGGCCACGGCGGCGCCTCCGCTTATATCGCTCTGATGGCGCTTGCGGGTCTTGCGCCGGAGGAAGTACGCCCGGCGGCGCTGGTGCTCAATATTCTCGTCGCCGGCTTCGGCGCCTGGCGCTTCATTCGCGCTGGGCGCTTCGATTGGCAGGTGTTTTGGCCATTCGCAGTCGCGGCCATTCCCGCAGCCTTTCTTGCCGGGCGCATCGATGTGCCGGTACATGTCTATCGTCCCGTGCTGGCCGTAGCGCTCGGCGCCGCCGCTCTTCGCTATCTTTTCTGGCCCACGATCGACGCAATCAAACCAAGCAAGGCGCCGTCGGCTCTGGTCGCCTTGCCGACCGGCGCCGGTCTCGGCGCGCTCGCGGGCCTCACCGGCATCGGCGGAGGCGTCTATCTTTCGCCGTTGCTGGTGTTTGCCGGCTGGGCCGATCCTCAGCGCGCAACCGGGATCGCTGCGTGCTTCATCGTCGTCAACTCCATCGCCGGCCTCGCCGGCCGCGCCTCCTCGCTTGCGACACTGCCTTCCTACCTGCCCTGGTTCATGGCCGCGGCGATGATCGGCGCCTTAATCGGCACGACGTGGAGCTTGAAGGGCCTCGACAAACGCGGCGTGTTGCGCGTTCTGGGCGTCGTCTTGGGCATCGCCGCCGCAGCGCTCGCCGCATGATCACAATCTCGATTACGCCCGAAGTCTTTTCGCCGGATGTGGAGCTTGCGCGATTTACAGCGATGCGTGGCGCTGGATGCGGCGCGGCGGTGACGTTCGTCGGCTATTGCCGCGGCGCCTCGCAAGACGGAGAAGTCACGCGTCTCGACCTCGAACACTATCCGGGCTTTACCGAGAAAGAGATTGATCGACTTGCACGGCGCGTCGCCGACCGTCATGCCCTGGCCGGCCTATTGGTAATCCATCGCGTTGGAACGATCCTTCCGGGCGAGCCAATCGTGTTGGTGGCGGCATTGAGCGCCCACCGCGCCGCCGCTTTCGCTGCAGCCGAAGAACTTATGGATTATTTGAAGACGGACGCGCCGTTCTGGAAGCGGGAGACCGGGCCGGACGGCGCCCGCTGGATCGAGCCCACGGCCGAGGACCGGCGCCGGCGCGAGGAGCATTCGCAATGAAAGATCATGCCTGCAGGATTGACGAGAGCCTGCCCTTCAAACCCGTTAATGTCGCGCTCCTGACAATCTCCGACACCAGAGACGAGGAAAGCGACACCTCCGGCACCTTATTGGCCAAGCTCATCGCCCGCGACGGGCATCGTGTTGGCGAACGAACCCTTGTCCGCGACGACGCGACGGAGATCCGAACGCGCGTCAGCGAGTGGATCGAATCTTCCGGGATTGATGTCATCATCTCGACCGGCGGCACCGGCCTTACAGGGCGCGACGTCACCCCCGAGGCGCTTCGACCGCTCTTCGAAAAAGAAATCGAGGGCTTCGCGATCGTGTGGCACATGCTGAGTTTCGAAAGCGTCGGCCTCTCGACCTTGCAGTCGCGCGCGTGCGCTGGCGTCGCCAAAGGCAAGTTCATTTTCGCCCTCCCCGGCTCGAACGGCGCCTGTCGGGACGGATGGGAGAAAATCATCCGCTGGCAACTCGATAGCCGTCACACGCCCTGCAACCTCGTTGAAATCATGCCGCGCCTCTTGGAGCATTGAGATGAAGGACACCCTTACGCATCTTGATCGCGCCGGACGCGCGCGCATGGTCGATGTCGGCGACAAAGAGACCACGCGCCGCGAAGCGATAGCCCAGGGCCGCATCCGCATGCAGGCGCAAACCTTGGAGCGCGCTTTGGCAGGCGATCTGCCGAAGGGCGATGTGCGCGCGATCGCCGAGATTGCCGGCGTGATGGCGGGCAAGCGGACCTCGGACCTAATTCCGCTCTGCCATCCCCTGGCCTTGACCAACCTCAAGGTCGAGGTGACGCCGGACGATGCTGTGCCTGGGTTTTCCGTTTCAGCGCGCGCACGCGTCAATGGACAAACGGGCGTCGAAATGGAGGCGCTGACGGCGGTTTCGGTGGCGTGCCTAACGCTCTACGACATGCTGAAGGCGATAGACCCGAGCATGGTGATCGAAGAGATCGCGCTCACGGAAAAGCACGGCGGCGCGAGCGGCTCTTATGTGCGGGCCAAGGCGTGATCAGCGTCGCTGAAGCGCGCGCGGCAATTCTCTCCGCCGCAGAGCCCATAGACGCCGAGAATGTGCGTCTGCGCCACGCCTTGGGACGCACGCTGCGCGAAGATCTGATCGCGGCGCGAGATCACCCGCCGTTTCGCGCTTCCGCGATGGATGGCTATGCCGTGCGCGCGAGCGACACGCCCGGCGCGCTGCGCGTCATCGGTGAAGCCGGCGCGGGCAACGCGCTTCAGGTTCCACTGGCCCCTGGGGAATGCGCGCGCATCTTCACCGGCGCGCCGCTGCCCGTTGGGGCTGACGCCATCCTTATCCAGGAAGATGCGGTGCGCGACCAGGATATCGTCACCGCCCCGCAGATCGCGCCGGCCCGCCACGTGCGCGATGCCGGCATCGATTTCCGCGCGGGCGATCGCGTCCTGACGTCGGGCGTGACGCTCAATGCGGTTTCGATCGCGCTTGCGGCCACCCTGGGACGAAATGCACTTACCGTCTCAAGGCGCCCACGGGTCGCGGTCCTGGGTGGAGGCGACGAACTCGTAACACCGGGCGATACGCCGCTCGCCGACCAGGTCTTTGACTCGATGAGCTTCGCCGTGGCGGCGCTGGTAGAGCAATGGGGCGGCGGAGCAAGCACTGCTCCGCCGCTGAAGGACCGCGGCGCCGATGTCGCGCGCGCTATTGCAGAGACACTCACTCCAAACGACCTTACGGTCATCATTGGCGGCGCTTCGGTCGGCGATCACGATCACGCCCGTCCCGCGGTGCGCGAACTTGGCGGCGAGATCCTGTTTGAGAAGGTCTCGCTCCGCCCCGGCAAACCGACATGGTTCGCAAGAATAGAAAAAAACCTTGTTCTAGGTCTTCCAGGTAATCCAGCGTCAGCCATGGTATGCGCGCGGCTCTTCTTGCGCCCCTTGCTGGACAAACTTTGCGGCCAAGAGCCTGGCGCGTCCACCCGCACCATCGCGGCGCGCACCCGATCGCCGCTTGCCGCCAACGGCGTGCGCGAGACCTACCTGCGCGCCGCAATCGAAAGTGATGAGACGGGTCAGTTGTGGGTGAAAGCGGCAGCGCAGCAGGATTCCTCGTTGATATCAGTCTTCGCCGCAGCGCCCGCACTTGTGATGCGCCCGCCGGACGCGCCCGCGACAGCCGAAGGCGCGCTCGTCGAGGTGCTTTGTCCTTGAGTGATGCGCGCTTGGGCCGCACGGCCGATTGACCAAGATCAATCGCTTCCAGGCCAGGCGCATCGATCATGGCGGACATGGATCCGCAGCTTCTGTCTTTCGCGGAACGTCAAGCGCCGCGATACACATCGTATCCTAGCGCCAACCATTTTGACGCCAGCGTCGATGCCGGCCTCCATCGGCGCTGGCTCAGCACTCTCGACCAAGCGACAAGTCTCTCACTCTATCTGCATGTTCCCTATTGCAGACAGCTTTGCTGGTATTGCGGATGCAACACGTTCCTGACGCATGGCGGCGATATCGGCGACTTCGTCACCACGTTGATGATGGAGATGGATCTCGTCGCCTCAGCGTTGGGATCGCGCACGGTGGGCGAGGTCCATTGGGGCGGCGGCACGCCCAACGTGCTCTCCGCCGCTGAATTCCTCCGCATCATCCATCACATTGACTTTTGGTTCGACGTACGACCGGACGTGAAGCACGCGATAGAACTCGATCCGCGCTATATCACATCTGAACTCGCGCAAACTTACGCGGCCGCGGGTGTAGGCCGGGTGTCATTGGGCGTTCAGGATCTGAACGCTCACGTGCAAGAAGCGATCGGACGCGTCCAGCCGTTCGAGCAGCTGCGCGAAGGCGTGCGCATCCTTCGCGAGGCGGGACTGAAAGAGATCAGCTTCGACTTGATGTATGGTTTGCCGCATCAGTCAACGGGCGACCTTGCGCGTTCGATCCGGCTCGCCGCCGAACTGAGGCCCAAGCGGATTGCGCTCTTTGGCTATGCGCACGTGCCCTGGTTCAAGCGCCGTCAGCGTCTCATCGACGCAACCGCGCTGCCAGGCGCAAACGAACGCTTCGACCAGGCCGAACTGGCGGGGCGAATGCTCAATGATCTCGGTTATCAGAGCATTGGGCTCGACCACTTTGCGCGCGCCGATGATCCACTTGCCAAGGCCGCGCTTGAAGGCAAGCTCCATCGCAACTTTCAGGGCTATGTCGCCGAAGCCAGTCGGGCAGTCATCGGCTTTGGCCCCTCGGCTATCTCTCATCTTCCCGGCGGCTACGCACAAAACATTTCCACAATCGGCGCATGGCGCCGTGCGGTGGAAGCCAACACGCTCCCCGTCTCGCGTGGCCATGCTGAGAGCGCGGAAGATCTGCGTCGCGGCGCCGTCATTCAATCGATCATGTGCAATCTGGAAATCGACCTCGGCCCCTGGGGCGGCTGGGACATGTTCCCGGAAGCTTACGCGGAGGTGAGGCCCTTCGCGGAAGCGGGCCTCGTCGAAATTCATGGCGACGTCCTCGTCGTTCCACGAGCGGCACGGCAATTTTCACGTCTCGTGGCCATGGCTTTTGACGCCTACGGCCAATCCGCCCCGCTTGCGCATTCGCGCGCTGTCTAAGGCCCGTGTCATGACCACCACAACCGCGGAACGTTACAGAGCTTACCGGGGCCTTGCCTTGTTCAGCATGGGCTTTCGACCCTTTTTCCTGCTCGCTGCGGTTTGGGCCGCGTTGGCGGTCCCGCTCTGGGTCGCGGCATTTGCAGGGTGGCTGCCGATCGAGCACTTCAACCGCGACTGGCACGCGCACGAAATGGTGTTCGGCTATTTGAGCGGCGTTATCGCCGGCTTTCTGCTGACGGCAGTCCCGAACTGGACGGGGCGACTCCCGGTAACCGGCGCGCCACTCGTGGGGCTTGTCCTCTTATGGTGCGCCGGGCGGGTCGCGATGCTTGTTCCGGACTTTGCCGCAGCACCTATAATAGACAGCGCCTTCCCCTTCGTCTTCTCGGCTGTGGTCGGGCGCGAGATCATCGCCGGCCGCAATGTTCGAAACGCACCGGTGCTGGTGTTACTCACGGTTCTCGGCAGCGCCAACGTGCTTTCGCATTTGCGCAGCGTTGATCCTGACTTGGCGCTGCTCGGCGAGCGCATCGGTATCGCCGTCGTCGCGACGCTTGTGGCGCTGATCGGCGGACGGATTGTACCGAGCTTCACGCGCAATTGGATGGCCAAGCGCAAACTCACGCCCGAGCCCGCTTCACCCAGCCGCTTCGACGCAGTCGCGCTCTCGGTTGGCGCGATAAGCTTGGGCATTTGGGCCATTTCGCCGGAGCTTTACGCCGCGGGCCTCGCACTCACCCTCGCGGGCGCGCTGCACTTTGTGCGGCTGGCGCGCTGGCGCGGCTGGCGAACCACGGTCGAACCGTTGGTGCTCATCCTACACCTCGGCTATTTCTGGCTGGCGTTGGGCCTTTGCCTTAAAGGTCTCGCTATCCTTGCCCCATCCGTTGTGCCGGCGGCGTCCGGCCTTCATGCCATCACCGCCGGCGCCTTTGGCGTCATGACGCTTTCGGTGATGACGCGGGCAAGCCTCGGGCACACTGGGCAGCCTCTTGCCGCGACGCCGCGCATCAGCGCCATCTACGTCTTGGTCAATCTCGGCGCTTTGGTCCGCGTCGCAGCGCCATTTCTGGCCGAACATTACACTCTGCTCTTGGCGCTGTCGGCGGTACTTTGGAGCGGCGCTTTCGCCTGGTTCGCCATTGTCTATGGCCCACTTTTGCTGCGACCGCGCCAGGCAAGCGCGGCGTGAACGCGAAGGAAGATCCCATGCGTGATTATGATCTGATCATCGTCGGCGCCGGACCGGCGGGCCTAAGCCTCGCCGCGCGGCTCGCCGAAGCGCCGCTGCGTATTGCGCTTATCGACAAGTCGCCGGCAACCGCCTTGAGCGATCCCGCCTATGACGGGCGCGAGATCGCGCTCACCCGCGCATCCATCGAACGGCTGCGTACACTTGGCGCATGGCAGCGCCTAAAGGAAGACGAAGCCGCTCCCCTCTCGCGCGCCGAAGTGCTGGACGGCGCTTCTTCCTACGTCTTGCCATTCACCGATCGCGGCCGCCGCGAGCCGCTGGGAGCGCTCGTATCGAACGCCGCTCTTCGCCGCACCTTGTTCGATTGCGTGCAGGCTCAAAACAATTGCGATCTGTTCGCAGGGAGCACGGCGCACGTCGCCGCTATAGATGACAAAAGCGCCGAGGTGCGACTTCAGGATGGTGGCGCACTCGCGGCCAAGCTCATCGTCGGGGCCGACACGAGATTTTCGGCCTTGCGCCAAAGCCAGGGCATCGGCGCTCGCATGGTTGACTTTGGACGCACCATGTTGGTTTGCCGCGCGCGCCATACACGGCCGCACGACAATATCGCCACCGAGTGGTTCGATCGCGGACAAACGATCGCGATGCTGCCGCTCTGGGACCGGCAATCCTCTTTCATTCTGACGCTGGACGCGCTCGAAATGGAGGAAATCAAGGCGCTGAAAGCCGACGACTTCGCACGCGAGGTCGAACGCCGCACGCAGCGCCGCTGGGGCGATATCACGCTGACGAGCGAGCGCTTCTACTATCCGTTGGTTGCGGTCTACGCGGATCGCTTCATTGCGCCCCGGTTTGCGCTCTTGGGCGATGCAGCCGTCGGCATGCATCCGGTCACCGCGCATGGCTTCAACTTCGGCTTGCGTGGCGCCTTCGTGCTCGGGCGTGAGGTCCTCGCCGCGAGCCGGGAGAGTCGTGATATTGGCGCCAGCCCGGGCCTCAGCCGCTATGAGCGCGATCATAGACGCGCGACGCTTCCGCTCTTCGCGGCCACTAACGCGATCGCCAAACTCTACGCTGACGAGCGCATGCTTGCGCGCTGGGCGCGCGGCGCAGGTCTTCGGCTGATGAACGTCACGCCTGGAGCGCGCCGGCTGGTCGAAGCGAGCCTCAGCGGCGCCAACGCATGAAGGCGGCCCAAAGCCTGCTGGAGCTTGCTCAGCGCGAAGGCGTTCGGGCCTGCTTTGCCAACCCCGGCACCTCTGAAATGCACCTGGTCGCAGCGCTCGATTCCGCGCCGGACATCCGCCCGGTCTTATGTCTGTTCGAAGGCGTGGCGACGGGCGCCGCTGACGGTTATGGCCGCATGATGCAGGCGCCGGCGTTGACGTTGCTTCATTTGGGTCCAGGCCTCGGCAACGGGCTCGCCAATTTGCACAACGCCTATCGCGCGCGAACGCCAATCGTCTCGTTGATTGGCGAGCACGCCACGTTCCACCGCGCCAACAATCCGCCGCTGGCGAGCGATATCGCCGCTCTGGCGCGCCCGGTTTCATCATGGGTTCAAACGGTGGAGGAAACCGCTGATCTGCTCCCCTTGACGCGCGACGCATTTGCAGCGGCGCGGCTGCTGGGTCCCGCCGCTCTTATTCTGCCTGCCGACATTGCCTGGAGCGATGATGCGCTTGCACTCCTATCACCGGCGCCGGCGCCTGATGAGAGGCTCGATTCCAACTGCATTGAAGAAGCGGCTCAGCTCTTGGGACCGCGTACCTTGCTCTTGCTCGGCGGACGATTCCTCTCCGCGGCGGCTTGTTCGGCCGCTCAACGGATCGGCGCCAAGACCGGCGCTCTTGTTCTAATCGAGACTTTTCCCGCTCGCGTGCGCCGCGAGGGATCGGCAGCGCAGTTGAAACGCTTGCCTTATCTCAGCGAGATGGCCGCCGCCGCCTTAGCTGAGGTGGAGACCATCGTTCTCGCCGGCGCCGCTGAGCCCGTCGCGTTCTTCGCCCTTCCCGGACGGCCGACGAAACTCTCGCCCGATGGCGCACGCATGTTTTCACTCACCGCCAATGGCGGCGGCGTCGAGCGCGCGCTCAAAGCGCTCGCCGCGTTACTTGAGACTGGCGACGTTGTGGCGCCGCTTCCAACAACGCCCTCGCCGCCCGTTGGCGGCGCAATTGATCCAACCGCATTAGCGCAATGCTTTGCGTCCACGCTGCCCGCCAACGCCATCGTCTGCGATGAATCCAACACAGCGGGTCTCTTCTGTTATGAATTGGCCGCCGCCAGTCCGCCACACGACTGGCTGACGCTGACCGGCGGATCGATTGGCCAAGGTCTGCCGCTCGCGACGGGCGCGGCAATCGCCTGCCCAGAACGTAGAGTCATCGCTTTGGAGGCAGACGGCAGCGCGCTCTACACGATCCAGGCGCTGTGGACGCAAGCGCGCGAGGGCCTCGACGTAACCAATGTCATTCTCAACAACGGCGCTTACGCCATCTTGCGCCTGGAGATGATGCGTGCCGGCGTCAATCAATTGTCCGAGGCGGCGAACGCGCTCTTCGACCTGAAGCGCCCCGCGATCGACTTCTGCAGCATCGCGCGCGGCTTTGGCGTTCCCGCCGAGCGCGTGGAAACACCCGCGGCGCTCACCGCCGCACTGACGCGCAGCTACGCCAGTCCTGGTCCCGCACTCATCGAGGTGATGATCCGATGAAGGACTTGCCCAGCGCGCTCTGCGCGCAGCTCTCGACCCTGCTCGGCGCCCGCTTCAGCCGAGCCGTCGCGGTTCGCGACCAGCACGCAGGCGCCGGCATGCATTTTGCGCCGCTGCCGCCACAGGCGGTCGCAACGGCCGAGACTCTGGAAGAAATCATCGCCATCGTTCGTGCCTGCGCCGAACACAAGGTTCCGATCATTCCTTATGGCGCCGGCACATCGCTCGAATGCCATGTCGGCGCGCCACGCGGCGGCGTCTCGATCGATCTTTCCGGCATGAAGCGCGTGCTCCGCGTCAGCACCGAGGACCAGGATTGCACGGTGGAACCGGGTGTGACGCGCTCGGCCCTCAACGAAGAGCTGCGCCATACCGGGCTCTTCTTTCCGGTTGATCCCGGCGCCGACGCCAGCATCGGCGGCATGGCCTCGACCCGCGCTTCCGGAACGACCACGCTCCGCTATGGCGGCATGCGCGAAAATGTGATTGCGCTGACGGTCGTCACGGCGAACGGGCAGGTCATCAAGACGGCGCGCCGGGCGCGCAAATCTTCGGCCGGCTATGACTTAACCCATCTCTTCGTCGGCAGCGAAGGCACGCTCGGCATCATCGCCGACGTGACGCTGAAATTGCACCCTGTCCCCGAAGCTATGAGTGCGGCGGTGTGCGCCTTCGCATCGTCACGAGGAGCGACCTCGACGGTGATTGAGGCAATTCAATGCGGGCTGCCGCTGGCGCGCGCCGAATACCTCGACGACGTCGCAATGGGGGCGGTCAACCATACGTTCGCGACTGACTACGCCCAAAGCGACGCCTTGTTTCTGGAGTTTCACGGTTCCGCGGAAGACGTCGCCGCTCACGCGGAACGGGCGCGCGCCATCGCCAGAGACAATGGCGGCGGCGACTTTCGTTGGGCTGTTGAAACCGAAGCGCGCAATCAACTCTGGAAGGCTAGGCACAATGCAGGCCTTGCCGCGCTCAGCTTGCGCCCTGGGGCGCGTCCTTGGTCGACAGATGTCTGCGTCCCCATCAGCCGATTGCCCGAGTGCATTGAAGAGACCAAGAAGGACATCGCCGCGTTGCCGTTTCCAGCGGTGGTTCTTGGCCATATCGGCGACGGCAACTTCCATGTCATCTTGCTGCTCGACACAACCAAACCCGAAGAAACCGACGCGGCCAAACGTTTCAACGACACACTCGTGGCGCGCGCGATTGCGATGGATGGCACATCAACCGGCGAGCACGGCATAGGCATGGGAAAGCGCGAATCACTTCGCCACGAATTGGGTGGCGCAGTCGATCTGATGGCCGCTATTAAAGCTGGGCTCGACCCCAAAGGGATCATGAACCCGGAAAAGATCTTCCTATCGGCGCCGGACAGCGATTATCGCGCCGCCAAAACGGCCCAACGGCGGTGCGCGCGCCGCCGAAGACCCGGCTCTATGTGACGCCGGAGGAGGCCGGCACCATTCGCGCCGCCGTCATCGCGGCCGATCCGTCGGGTCTCGGTGGCGATTGTATGGAAGCAAGCGAGAGCGATGTGCAAGCGCTGACACACTTGCTGGCTGATCCCTCGCTATCGAACGCGATATACGATCTGCCCTCGCCGATCACGCTAGAGACGGTGAGCGCGTGGATCGCCGACGCGCGAGCGAAGCGCCAGCGCGGCGAGGCGCTCCTGACGGTTCGCGGCGCGGCTGACGGTACGATCTATTCCTACTCCTACTTCACGGTTTGGCCCGAACTGGCCGCCGCGGAGATCGCCGGAGGCTTTCGCGCCGAGCATCAGGGCGCGGGCCTCGGCAAGACTGGAGCATTGCGTAGCTTTGCTTGGATGTTTGAGGCGTTAAAAGTCCGCCTCATCTGTGTGACCGCAGCGCTCGACAATGTGCGTTCAGCACGCGTGATCGAGGCTGCCGGCTTCTTGCCCATGGGGGAACGCCAGTCCCGGCGCGCCGATGGAAGCGAACGTCGCTCGCGCTATTGGGAGATGAGTATCGAGCAATGGCGTAAACTCGGTCTCAGCACATCGGGCTGAACGCAGCCGTGAAATGTCGAAGCGCCCGTGGCTGACGGACAATCCGCATGCCGCCGAGAGCGCTGCGCCGCCGGTGCACGGCGAGAATCGTCTCGACGACATAGTCAGCGTGACTTTGCGTATAGACCCGGCGTGGCATGGCCAAGCGCACCAGTTCGCGGCGCGCCGGCCGCTCGCTGCCGTCAGGGTGGCTTCCGAACATGACGCTGCCGATCTCGCAGCCGCGCACACCGCCTTCTTCGTAAAGCGCCGTGGCGAGCGCCTGCCCCGGGTAGTGGAGCGGCGGAATGTGGGGAAGCATTGCGCCGGCGTCCAAGAACACCGCATGTCCGCCCGCCGGGCGTACAATCGGAACATCCTTGGCGATAAGCCGTTCAAGTACATATTCGTTCACGCGCACGCGATAGCGCAGATAGTCTTCATCGATGATCTCGGACAGGCCTTGGGCGATGGCGTCAAGATCGCGCCCAGCCAGTCCGCCGTAAGTCGGAAAGCCCTCCGTGAGGATAAGACGGGTCCGCGCTTCTTCGGCCAACTCGTCGTCATTGAGCGCGAGCCAGCCGCCGATATTGGCGAAGGCGTCTTTCTTGGCCGACATCGTCATGGCGTCGGCGCAGGCGAAGATGTCGTTGACGATTTCTACGATGGCTCGGTGCTTCTGCCCCTCCTCCCGCTCTTTGACAAACCAGGCATTCTCCGCAAAGCGGCAGCCGTCGATGACGAAGAGTTTGCCATGGCGGCGCGCGATTTCGGCAACCGCCCTAATGTTCGCAAGACTGGCGGGCTGACCGCCGCCCGCATTATTGGTGATCGTCATCATGACGCAGGGAATCCGCGCGCCGTCGCGCTCCAGAAGGGCGCCCAGACGTTCCAGGTCCATGTTTCCCTTGAACGGAGCCTCGGAGGCGACATCGTCAGCCGCGGCGCAGATAAGATCGATTGCTTCGGCGTTCGTCGCCTCGATATTGGCGCGGGTCGTATCGAAGTGAGTGTTGGATGGGATGATTTTTCCTGGCCCGCCCAGGAGCGCAAATAGAATGGCTTCGGCTGCGCGCCCCTGATGGGTGGGGATCACGTGCTTGAACGGCATAAGCCGCTTTACCGCCGCGTCAAACCTTTCGAACGAGGCTGAGCCTGCATAAGATTCATCGCCGCGCATAAGCGCGGCCCATTGTTCGGCGCTCATCGCCGCAACGCCTGAATCGGTCAGAAGGTCGACGATGACGTCTTCAGCTCGGATGCGGAATAGATTGTAGCCAGCGCGGGCAAGAATCTCCTGCCGCTCAGTGCGCGAGGTCATTCGGATTGGCTCGACCGACTTGATGCGGAACGGCTCGATGATGGTTCGCATGCGAAGGCCTTAACGTGCGGCGGGACGAACTCGTTTGATGCGCATCAATGGCTCTCTCCGCTAGAGGAGAGAAAAACCGCGCGTCGATGAGGCGAGCCGTTGGCCGCTCAGCAATTGCACGACGATGAGGACTTCGCCGCTCCGGACTTCGTGGCCGGGTATGCCGCGCACGAGCGGATGGCGTTTCAAGAGCGTGTTCCAGATCGTGGGAAAATCGCGCCCGGCGGCGTGCGCTTCCTCACACTGGCGCAAGAGATCAAGTGCGGAGGCATCGTTCATTGGCGCAGGCTCCCCACATCAAGCTTTGCGCCCATGGCCGGCCTCGATATTGAGGCCGATCAAACCGCCCGCCGTTCCTTGAAGCATCCGCCTCGGCCATTGCGGCAATCGACCACGCTACGACTTGACGATGGTCAAACGCGTCCGCTCGGGGCCGTGTTTGACTTTGCCTCTAGCGCATCCCCCAGCGCTTCAAGAGGCCAGCCGCCCGCACCGTGGAGGCGCGGAACGCTTGGTCGGGCACGCCGCTCC
>CALBST010000142.1 GCA_937967425.1 uncultured Caulobacteraceae bacterium | reverse complement strand
GAGGTATAATCGTAGGCGAGGTCCGGATCGTCGGCGATGGCCTTCACAGGAACCGCAACACCCGGCGAGTACGCCAGCGAGAGATCACGCTGCGTCGCCATCGGTTTGGTCGGCAGGATCGAGATTTTCCCCGGCGTTGGGTGCTTGTGGAAGTCAAGCGCCTCGGCATCGGTGAACGTTTTTTTGGAGTCGGGCATGGGGCTCGCGAGATGTGCGGAGATTTGAGCCGCACCCTAGCTTTGAGGGTCAGTCCGTCAATGGAAGTCCGTCGCCCGACCCGCTAAAGGGGGCTCGTGGCTGATTCCTCTCACCCGGCGCCGAAAGTGACGCCGTTCATGGCGCAGTATCTCGCCGCCAAAGCAGAGCACCCCGACGCGCTGCTCTTCTTTCGCATGGGTGATTTCTACGAGCTGTTCTTCGAGGACGCCGAGAAAGCTTCCGCGGCTGTCGGCATCACGCTTACCAAGCGCGGGCAACACGGCGGCGAACCGATACCGATGGCCGGCGTGCCGTGGCACCAGGCGGAAAACTATCTCTCGAAACTCATTCGCGCCGGCCACAAGGTCGCCGTCTGCGAACAGCTTGAAGATCCAGCGGAGGCGAAGAAGCGCGGCGGCAAGTCGATCGTGCAGCGCGGCGTCGTCCGCGTCGTCACGCCGGGCACGCTGACGGAAGAGGGGCTGCTTGACGCGCGCGCCGCCAACCGGCTTGCGGCCGTAGCGTTCAGCGGCGAAGGCGCCGCGATCGCGTGGGCCGATGTTTCAACCGGCGCGTTCGAAACGCGATCGTTCAAGCATCACGAAGCCGAAGAAGAGATCGCCGCACTTTCGCCCGCGGAGCTGCTCGTGACGGATGCTGACGCTCAGCATGTCAACGAAGCCGCGCGCATCACAGGCGCCGCGCTGACCATCCGCCCCGCCGTCAAAGCAGATGCCAAGGCAGCCGCGCGCCGGATCAAGGCAGCGTTCGAAGTCGCCGCGCTTGATGCCTTCGGCGACTTCAGCAATGTCGAGCTCAGCGCCATGGGCCTGCTGCTCGATTACATCGAGCTGACGCAGGCCGGCGCGGCGCCGCGCCTCATGCCGCCGCGCCGCAACGCCGAACGTGCGTTCATGGCCATCGATGCCGCCACCCGCGCGGCGCTGGAGATCGAGCGTTCCGTGCGCGGGGGCAGGGAAGGCTCGCTTCTTGCCTGCGTCGACCGCACCGTCACATCCGCCGGCGGGCGCATGCTGGCCGAGCGCATCTCGCGCCCGTTGACGGACGTTGCCGCGATCAATGCCCGTCTCGACGCCGTGCAATTCTTCCTCGACGCCCGCGATCGCCGCGACGGTGTCCGCGAGGAGCTCCGCGCCGCGGGCGATCTCGCGCGCGCCTTGACGCGGCTTGCGCTCGGCCGCGGCGGCCCGCGTGATCTCGCCAGCTTACGCGATGGTCTCATCGCTGGTGATCGCGCCGCCGCGCGCTGCCTTGGCCTTTCAACCGAGGCGCCGGCGGAAATCTCCCGCGCCTGCGCGGCGCTGTCACTTAGCGCTCACGCCGAAAGCGCAGCGCTCGCACAGACGCTGACCCGCGCCCTGGCGCCTGATCTGCCGCTGCTTGCACGCGACGGCGGCTTCATCGCCGCCGGCTATGACGCGACGCTCGATGACGCCCGCGCGCTCCGTGACGACAGCCGCAAAGTCATCGCCGCCCTCCAAGCCAGCTACGCCGAAGAGACCGGCATCGCCGGCCTCAAGCTCAAGCACAACAATGTGCTCGGCTATCACATCGACGCGACGACGAAGCAGGCCGAGGCCTTGATGGCGCCGCCACTCAACGCGCGCTTCATCCATCGTCAAACCAATGCCGGCTCGGTCCGCTTCACGACGACGGAGCTTGCGGAACTCGACGCCAAAATCTCTCGCGCCGGCGAAGCCTCGCTCGCGCGCGAGCTTGCGCTGTTCAAGGATTTCGCCGCGCGCGCCGCCGCCATCGAAGCGCCGATCCGTGCGGCCGCGGAGGCGCTCGCATCACTCGATGTCGCCGCGGGCATGGCCGCGTGGGCCGAGGAAACCCAAGCGACGCGACCGGAGATCGATGAAACCTTAGCGCTTCTGGCGGAAGGTGCGCGCCATCCGGTGGTGGAAGAGGGCGTCCGCCGCGACGGTCAGGGCTTTACTCCGAACGACGCACGCCTCGACGCCGAAGGAAAATCCGGCCCGCGCTTGTTGGTCGTTACCGGGCCGAACATGGCGGGCAAGAGCACCTATCTGCGCCAGATCGCGCTCCTCGCCATTCTCGCGCAGGCCGGCGCCTATGTTCCCGCGCGCAAGCTTCGCCTCGGCATTGTCGATCGTGTCTTCGCCCGCGTCGGCGCCTCCGATGATCTGGCGCGCGGCCGCTCCACTTTCATGACCGAGATGGTCGAGACCGCCGCGATCCTGAACCAAGCCGGCTCGCGCGCACTCGTCGTGCTCGATGAAATCGGCCGCGGCACGGCGACCTTCGATGGCCTCGCCATCGCCTGGGCGGTGGCCGAGCATCTGCACGAAGGCAACAAGTGCCGCGCCGTTTTCGCCACGCACTATCATGAGCTGACGCGCCTAGCCGACAAACTGGAAGCCGGCGCCAACGCGCATCTGCGCGCCAAGGAATGGAAAGGCGATCTCGTCTTTTTGCACGAAGTCGCGCCCGGCGCCGCCGATCGCTCCTACGGCATTCAGGTCGCGAAGCTGGCGGGGCTCCCTAAGTCCGCTGTCGAGCGCGCGAAGGCTGTGCTGCAGCGCCTCGAAACGAGCGGCGGCTCGACGCGCGTGGAGATCGCCGAGGACCTGCCGCTGTTCGCTCAGGTGATGGAAGAACATGCGCCGTCAGCGCTGGAAGCAACGCTTAGCGATATCAATCCAGATCACTTGTCGCCGAAAGAAGCTCTTGAGCTTCTTTACAAGCTTAAGGCTGTCTCTCAGCAGGATCCCTAAGCGCCGGATCGCGCTCATCAACACGCTGGCGCGCCTGCTCGACCGCCATGCCGCGCGACACCGCTTCAGATGCCAGCGGCAAGGACGAGTCCATCGCCACGAACATCATGTAGGCGCCGAGAATGCCGCCGAGCACGAGGCCGGTGACGCCCCAGAGCGAAGCGGCAAACCAGTAAGCCGAGGAGCGCTCGCTCTTGATGCGCTGCGCGAAGAGCTTCTGGTCCATGATCGCTTCAAGGCCGGCACGGGCTGGATGATCGGTGACATGATCATCGTCCACCGGATTGAGGCGGATGGTCTTGCCGCTTTTGCGCATACGTCAGCACTCCCCGGAAACGAACGTTCCCGTTACACTTCATGGCTGTGCCCGCGAAATGAGGCAAGGTTTCGACGTGCGGATAACCAAGAAGTCAGAGATGACAGCCCAAAACAGTGGCGCCGACGCCCCAGGATGACGAAATTGCAATGAGATGGTCGCGTCACGGCTGAAACCCGCCCGCATCGAACACGTCGTCGACGGCCTCCGGCTGCGCGCGCAACTCAGCGCGGCCTATGCCGCCGAGGGCGAGAACGCGCGCGGCGCCGTGCGCAACCTTCTGCACGGCGCATTGTTTCGGGGCCGTATGGTCGCGAAGGAGCGGTTGGAGGCCGGCGAGAACGGGCTGGCTGTCGCGCGCCTGCTTGCGCAGGTGGCCGATGAAGTCGTCTCCGCGCTCTACGATTACACGACGACGCATATATTCCGCGCCCGCAACCCAACCGAGGGCGAGCGTTTCGCGGTCGTTGCCGTCGGCGGCTATGGCCGCGGCGAACTCGCGCCGTCGTCCGATCTCGATCTCCTCTTCCTGCGCGCCTACAAGGCCACGCCTTTCGACGAGAGCGTGACCGAGTACATGCTCTACATGCTCTGGGACATGGGGCTGAAGGTCGGTCACTCGTCCCGCAACGTCGATGAATGTCTGAAGCTTGCACGCGAGGATCACACGATCCAAACCGCGCTGCTCGAAGCGCGGCGCATCGCCGGCGATGAATCGCTTGCGACTGAACTTTTCACGCGTTTCCGCAAAGAGGTGGCCGATCGCGATCACGCCGCCTTCATCGCCGCAAAGCTTGCGGAGCGCGATGAACGACACGCGCGCGCCGGCGCCTCGCGTTACATGGTCGAACCCAACATCAAGGAAGGGAAGGGCGGCTTGCGCGATCTGCACACGCTCTTCTGGCTCGCGCGCCGCCGCTATGGCTTCGAGCGCCCGCGCGATTATGTCGAGGCCGGCGTATTCACCAACGAAGAACGCAACGCCTTCCGCCGCGCCCTCGAATTTCTCTGGACCGTCCGCTGCCATCTGCACTTCGTTACCGGCCGCGCCGAAGAACGGCTGACCTTCGACCTGCAGCCGGAGCTGGCCAAGCGCCTCGGCTATGGCGCGCGCGCCAACAACAGCGCGGTCGAGCGTTTCATGAAGCGCTACTTTCTTGTCGCCAAGGAGGTGGGCGCGCTCACTCGCACGCTCTGTGCGCGGCTTGAAGCAGATCATGCCAAGCAAACGCCGAAGGGCTTGCAGCGTCTGTTGAGCAATGGCCGCAAGCGCCCCGCGCAAGTCGAGGCCGGGTTTGTCGTTGATGGTGGCCGCCTCAACACGGAAAGCGAGAAGGTGCTCGAAACGCCGTCGAATGTGCTCCGCCTTTTTGCGATCGCCGAAAAGCTAGACCTCGACATCCATCCGGACGCCTTCGGCCAAGCCTCGCGCCGCGTCCGCGCTTTTGACCCGGCCTGGCGCAAGCAGCCTGAATCACGCGCGGCGTTTCTGGAGGTGTTGACATCCAAGCGCCACCCGGGCGCCGCGCTCCGCCTGATGAACGAAGCCGGCGTGCTGGGAAAATTCGTGCCGGAGTTCGGCCGCATCGTCGCGCAGATGCAGTTCAATATGTATCACCACTACACCGTGGATGAGCACACATTGCGGGCGATCGACGCGATGTCCGAGATCGAGCACGGGCGTCACAAGGATAAGCACCCGCTCGCCAGCGAAATCTTTCCGAAGATCATCAACCGCCGCGCGCTCTATCTGGCGATGCTGCTGCACGACACCGGAAAGGGCGACGGAGATCAGCAGGTTGAAGGTGCGAAATCGGCGCGCGCCGCCTGTGAGCGCTTGGGCTTGCCGCAGGAAGAAGTTGATCTCGTCGCCTGGCTGGTCGGCAATCACCTGGTGATGAGCGACGTCGCCCAGAAGCGCGATATCGGCGATCCGCGCACTGTCGCGCAGTTCTCCAAAATAGTTGGCAACGTCGAACGCCTCCGCCTGCTGTTGGTTCTCACCGTCGCGGATATCCGCGCCGTCGGCAATGTCTGGAACGATTGGAAAGGTCAGCTGCTCCGCGATCTCTACCGTCTCACCGAGGCCGCGCTTCACGGCGGCCGTTCGGACGAGGAGGGGGTGCGCGCGCATCTGGCGGAGATTGCTGGCGAAGCGAAGACGCAGCTCCTCAAGGATATCGGCGGCGCCCGAGCGGATGTGCTGCAAGCTTGGCTCGATGCGCTCGATGACGGTTACTGGCTCAACCACGACGCTGACGCGCTAAAATGGCACGCGCTTGAAGTCATGCGCGCGCGCACCGAACGCGCCATTCCTCATGTCGCGGCGCGCATCCGCGAAGCACAGGGCGTCAGCGAAGTGCTGGTCTATGCGGGTGACCGCGCCGGGCTGTTCGCGAGTCTTGCTTCGGCGATCTCCGCCAGCGGCGCCGATATTGTCGGCGCGCGTGTGCATACGTCAAAGGATGGGGCTGCGTTCGACGTGTTTTCGATTCAGACCACCGGCCACAAGCCGTTCGGCCTCAACGATCCGCGTGCGCTCGAAGCGCTGATGCAAAAGCTCACACGCGCCGCCATCCACGATCACGCCGCGCCGCCAGCCGCGCCGCCATCGCGCCGCACCGCCGCGTTCACGATCGAACCTTGGGTGCGCATCGACAACGACATCACCCCGCACGCTACCGTTATCGAAGCTTCGGGCCGCGATCGTCTCGGCCTGCTGGCCGATCTCGCGCACGTTTGTGCTGAAGCCAAAGTTTCAATCGGCAGCGCGCACATCGATACGTATGGCGAACGAGCCTCAGACGTCTTCTACGTGCAGGAAGAGGAGGGCGGTGGACAAATCGCCAATCCGCGCCGCATCGCCTCCGTACGCGCCAAATTGGAGGCCGTTCTCCGCGCCGCGGAACCGGCCGCGCCGGCCGATCCGGCCAAGGCGCCGCTTGCAGTGGCGCCCGCCTCGACGGCGCGCTAGCGGCGCGCTACGCCCGTAGCCTTCAACGTTGAGTCGCCCGCCCGCATGAGCCTTGCCCGCAACACCGCCGTCATCGGCGGCTTGACCCTGATCTCGCGCCTCTTCGGCTTTGCGCGCGATGTGGCGCTGGCGGCGGCGCTTGGCGCCGGGCCGGTGGCGGACGCGTTTTTTGCGGCGCTGCGTTTCCCCAATCTCTTCCGCCGCTTGTTCGCGGAAGGGGCGTTCAGCCAAGCCTTCGTGCCGGTCTATTCGAAGATGCTCGCGGCTGAGGGCGAGGAAGCGGCGAACCGCATGGCGTCACAAGCGCTCTCGGTGCTGCTGCTGATGACCGGCGTTCTGAGCGCGATCGCCATTTTCTTCATGAGCTGGATCAATCGTGCACTCTTTGCCGGCTACATCGACAATCCCGAGACCTTCCAACTCGCCACGCTGCTGACGCAGCTGGCGATGCCGTATCTTGTCGCCATGTCGGCGGCGACGCTGTTTTCCGGCGTTCTCAATGCGCACGGCCGCTTCTTCGCCGCTGCCGCCGCGCCGATCCTGTTCAATCTTTGCCAGCTCGTTGCGCTATGGCTCGTCCACGATACGCCGGAGCGCGCGGGGCTCGCCGCTATCGTCGCGGTTTCTGTGTCCGGGCTCCTGCAAGCGCTCTGGGTGTGGTGGGGCGCGCACCGCTCCGGCACGAAGCTAAGCTTCCCGTTCCCGCGCCTGACGCCCGAAGTGAAGCGTCTCTTTGTGCTCGCCGCGCCCGCGGCGATCGCCGGCGGTGCTCTGCAAATCAACGTTATGGTGAGCCAAGCGCTGGCTTCGTTCGAAGAAGGCGCGATCTCCTATCTCAACGTCGCTGACCGGCTCTATCAATTGCCACTCGGTCTCATCGGCATCGCCGTCGGCGTCGCGATGCTGCCGAGGCTTTCGCGCTTGGTGCAGGAGGGCGATGAACCCGGCGCGCGCGGCGCGCTCGATGAAGCGGTCGCGCTCTCGATGGCGTTCACGCTGCCGGCCGCCGCGGCGATGCTGGCGATCCCGTTCTATCTGATCGACGGCCTCTATTCGCGCGGCGAGTTCACGGCGGCTGACGCTCAGAACGCCGCGCTTGCGCTTATTCACTATGGCTGGGGTGTGCCGGCGTTCGTGCTGGCGAAGATCTACGCGCCGGCCTTCTTCGCGCGCGAAGATACCAAAGCGCCGATGCGCTACGCCATCACCTCGATGATCATCAATATCGTGCTCGGCGCGGCGATCTTCTTCGGTCTGCGCGCGATGGGCATGCCTGGCTTTCAGGGCCTCGCCATCGCGACCTCCATCGCCGCTTGGGTGAACGTGTTGCTGATGATCCGCACGCTGACGGCGCGCGGCGCCTACAAACCGACGCCGTCGGCGTTTGCGCGGCTTCTGCGCATTTGTCTCGCCTCGGCGATCCTGTTTGTGGTGCTGTGGTTCGGAAACGCCAACCGCGACGCGCTTGAGGCGACGCTCGGGTCCAAGGAGGCTGCAATCGCGCTGCTCATCCTCGGCGGCGGCACATTCTATTTCGTCGTCGCTTTCCTGGTGCGCGCAGTCACCATTTCCGAAGTCCGCGGCGCATTCCGGCGCGAACGTGGGCCTGCCGGTGGGGGAGGCGGCTTGCCGCCGGGCTTGGACGGCTGATAGAAGCCCGCCATGAACACGAGAACGTACCTCTGGCGATGGCGGGCCTGACCTGACGCCGTTTCTCCGCGCCCGAATTGGCGCGCCCGTTCTCATGTTCCGGAGTTTCCAATGACCGACGCCGCCCAGCCCCAATACAAGGGCCCACAACGCGTATTCTCAGGCATGCAGCCGACCAACGGCCTGCATCTCGGCAATTATCTCGGCGCGCTGCAGAAATGGGTGAAGCTGCAAGACAGCTACGAGTGCATCTATTGCGTCGTCGATCTGCACGCGATCACCACCGGCCCTGATCCGGAGAATCTCGCCTCGCGCTGCCGTGAAGTTGCTGCCGCTTACGTCGCCGCCGGCGTCGATCCTAAGCGATCGATCATTTTTGTGCAGTCAGCGGTCCGCGAGCACACCGAGCTTGCGTGGATTTTCAATTGCGTCGCCCGCATGGGCTGGGTCGAGCGCATGACGCAGTTCAAGGACAAAGCCGGCAAGGACGCCCAGCGTTCATCCGTAGGGTTGTTCGATTATCCGGTCCTGCAAGCCGCTGATATTCTGCTCTATAAGGCGACGCACGTTCCCGTCGGCGAAGATCAGAAGCAGCACTTGGAGCTTTCACGCGACATCGCGCAGAAGTTCAACAACGATCACAACGCGCCGAATTTCTTCCCGCTGCCCGAGCCTTTGATCCAAGGCCCGGGCGCGCGGATCATGTCGCTGCGCGATGGCTCGAAGAAGATGTCGAAGTCCGACCCCTCCGACATGTCGCGTATCAACATGACCGACGACGCCGACACGATCCTGCAAAAGATCAAGAAGGCGACGACTGATGCGTATCCGGTTCCAGAGTCGAAAGTGGGCCTCGAAGGCCGCGCGGAGGTCGAAAATCTCGTCGGCATTTTTGCAGCGGTCACCGATCGTACCGTCGACGATGTGCTCACCGAGTTCGGCGGCAAGGGCTTTGGCGTGTTCAAGCCGGCGCTGGCGGAAACGCTTGCCTCCAAGCTGAGCCCCATCGCCGCCGAAATGCGCCGCCTTAACGCCGATACCGCCGCCCTTGACGCCATCCTTAGGGACGGCGCCGAGAAGGCGCGCGCTGTCGCCCAGCCGATCATGGCGGAAGTCCGCGATGTCGTCGGCCTCTGGCGCGCTTGATGGCGCTCCGCGTTTGAGCGAGTGTCGCGCGCCATGAGCAAGGATCTGAAAGCGTTCAGCTGCCTGGTCATCGCCGACGAGAGCGAAGAGTTCCCGGACGCGCTGATCTATGCGGGCTTACTTTGCCGCTACACGGGCTGGCGCATGCTAATGCTGCGCGTGATTGAGCCATCGGACCCAGCGCCGTGGGCATCGATCACCGAGGAGATGCGCCGTCAGTCGCGTGACGCGGCCGAGTCGCTCACCCAACGCTTCGCGGCTGAAGCCTGGGCGGAGTGCGGGGTGACCGCCGAACCGATCCTGCGTGAAGGCGATTTGAAGCCTGAATTGCGCAAGCTGTTACAGGAAGACACCTCGATCAAGTTGGTGGTGCTCGCGGCTGCGACCCCTCCCATGAGCCCCGGCCCGCTGATTACCCAGCTTGGAAAAACCGGCGGGCTATCGCCGCGCCCGGTGCCTGTCGTGGTCGTGCCGGGCGCGTTGTCGCGGGACGAGATCCGCGCCATTGCGCTGCCCATGGCCGCCGCCGTTTCTGTCGAAAGCGAAGACGAGGAGTCGCCTGCGCCATCGTCACCGGCTTGACCGCCTTCCCCGCAGGGCCCACCTGACCCCCATGTTTATTCAGACCGAAGCCACGCCGAATCCGCGCACGCTGAAGTTTCTCCCCGGCCGTGACGTGCTGGGGCAGGGCAGCCGCGAGTACGCCGATGCCGACGCCGGCCTGGCCTCGCCGCTGGCGACAGCGCTTTTTGGCGTCGATGGCGTCGAGCGCGTCTATCTCGGCGGCGATTTCATCACCATCACCAAATCCGAAGCGATCGAGTGGCCGCATCTGAAGCCGCATGTGCTCGCCGCCATCATGGATCACTTCACCTCCGGCCGTCCGGTGCTCGGCGACGCCACGGCGTACGCGGACGAAACCGACGAGGCCGACATCGTCTATGAAGGCGACGCGGCCGGCATCGTGAAGGAGATCAAAGAGATCATCGACGCGCGCGTGCGCCCCGCCGTTGCGCGCGACGGCGGCGACATCACCTTCCACTCCTGGGACCATGAGCACGGTATCGTCCGCCTCAATATGCGCGGCTCCTGCGCCGGTTGCCCGTCCTCGACGCTGACGCTGAAGCAAGGCATCGAAAACATGCTCCGCCACTACGTTCCGGAAGTGAACGCGGTGGAGCAGGTGGTGTGAGTGAGCGCGGATGATCGTGCTCGGTATCGATACATCGTTGGATGCATGCTCCGTCGCCATCGTCCGCGACGGCGAAACACTCGCGCACTTCTCCGAAACAATGAACCGAGGCCAAGCCGAGCGTTTGGCGCCGATGGCGCGCGAAGCAGCTGAGCAAGCCGGCATCGCATTCGCGCAACTCGATCGCGTCGCCGTTACCACGGGTCCGGGTTCGTTCACCGGCGTCCGCGTCGGCCTTTCATTCGCGCGCACACTGGCGTTGGCGCTCAACAAGCCCTGCATCGGCGTCTCGACGCTCGAAACGCTGGCGCTGGAAGAGGGTGAGGAGGGCGCGCGCGCCGCGCTCATCGAAACGCCGGGCGCCTCCTACTTCGCGCGCTACGTAAACGGCGCCGCCGACATCGCGCCGCGCAATATCGAACGCGGCGCGCACGAAGCTCTGCTCGCTGGCGCGCGCCTCAAGGGTCCGGGCGTCACGGTCAATGCTGCGGCGCTTGCCGCCCGCGCCGCGCGGCTCGACCCGGCGCACTATCCAAGTAATCCAACCTATCTGCGCGCCCCGCACGTCACGTTGCCGGTGGGTTCATGATCGAGGCCGCGCCGCCCACAGCTTGCGAACTGCTCGCATCTCTTCACGCCCGCGCGTTTCCGAAACCGTGGTCCGCCAGCGAGATCGCCAAGCTCATGGAAAACCAAGCTGTCTTCGCGCTCATGCACGGCAATGGCGCCGAGCCCAACGGGTTCGCTATGGCCTGGGCCGCTGCTGGTGACGCCGAGCTGCTGACCGTCGCCGTCGTTCCCGAAGCGCGCCGAAAGGGCGTGGGCGCAGCGCTCGTCACCTCGGCCGGTGTCGCCGCGCTTGTGCGCGGCGCCGCATCGATGCACCTCGAAGTCGCGGAGACCAACGAAGCCGCGCGCGCGCTCTATCGGAAACTTGGCTACGAAGAGGCTGGCCGCCGCGCCGCCTATTATGCGGGCGAAGGCGGCTCGGTTGACGCCATTGTCATGCGCCGCACGCTGCCGCGGCCGGTAGTTTAGTCCGCCAAAGGTGGACATCGCCCCGCGAGAGGGGGTATCTGACGCCCATGGATCGCATCGAAAAACTCTGCGTCGAGAAGGGTATGCGCATGACCGAGCAGCGCCGCGTCATCGCGCGCATTGTCTCGTCCAGTCATGACCACCCGGACGTTGAAGAATTGCATCGCCGCGCCGCCGCGGTCGATCCCGGAATCTCGATCGCCACCGTCTACCGGACGGTCCGTCTGTTCGAAGAGAGCGGCATCCTCGAGCGTCACGACTTCCGCGATGGCCGCTCGCGCTATGAAGAAGTGCCGGATCAGCACCACGATCATCTGATCGATATGAAGACCGGTAAGGTCGTCGAATTCGTCGACGAAGAGATCGAGCGCCTGCAGAACGAGATTGCGCGGCGGCTAGGCTATAAGCTCGTCGATCACCGCCTCGAACTCTACGGCGTCCCGCTCGACGACAAAGCCAAGGCGGTCAAGAAATAGAATGACCGACGCGCGCACGCCGAAGCGTCTCTTCATCGAGACCTACGGTTGCCAGATGAACGTCTACGACTCGGAGCGCATGCGCGATGTGCTTCAGCCTTTGGGCTACGCGGTCACTGAAAAGCCGGACGACGCCGATCTCGTCATCCTCAACACCTGCCACATCCGCGAGAAGGCGACTGAGAAAGTCTATTCCGAAATCGGCCGTTTGCGCGCGCACAAGGAGCGCCGCGCCGCCGAAGGCAAGGGCATGACCATCACCATCGCCGGCTGCGTCGCGCAGGCGGAGGGGGAGGAGATCATGCGCCGCGCACCGGCTGTCGATCTCGTCGTCGGCCCGCAGGCCTATCACAAACTGCCCGAACTCATCGCCCGCGCCGCGCGCAAAACCGGCGAGCGCCTGGCCGCCGATTTCACCGCGCAGGAAAAGTTCGATGCCCTGCCGGCGCGCGCGCCCGATGGCGTCACCGCGTTTCTTTCGATCCAGGAAGGCTGCGACAAGTTCTGTACGTTTTGCGTCGTGCCTTACACGCGCGGCGCCGAATTCTCGCGTCCGCTCGCCGACGTGCTCACCGAAGCCCGCTCACTGGCGGATAAAGGCGTCCGTGAAATCACGCTGCTCGGCCAGAACGTCAACGCTTATCATGGCGGCGCTTCGTTCACGGATTTGCTCAACGACCTCGCGGCCATCTCGGGCATCGCCCGCATCCGCTACATGACCTCGCACCCGATCGAGATGACCGACGAGCTGATCGCGCTCCACGGCAGCGAGCCCAAGCTGATGCCGTATTTGCATCTGCCAGTGCAGTCAGGATCGGACCGAATCCTGAAAGCAATGAACAGAAAGCATGATGGCGCGTTCTATCGCGACATCATTTCTCGCCTGCGCGCGATCCGCCCCGACATCGCGCTTTCGACCGACATCATCGTCGGCTTTCCGGGTGAGACCGAAAGGGAATTCGAAGCGACCATGCAACTCGTCCGCGACGTGACCTTCGCTTCGGCGTTCTCGTTCAAATATTCCCCCCGCCCAGGGACGCCCGCCGCCGCTATGGTTGGGCAGGTGAGTGAGGAGGCGAAAACCGAGCGGCTGCACCAGCTTCAGGCCTTGCTGTTCGCGCAGCAATCCGCGTTCAACGCCGCCCAAGTCGGCCGCACGCTGCCGGTGCTCGTCACCGGCGACGGCCGCAAGTCCGGTCAAAAGCACGGCCGCTCGCCATATCTCCAGTCTGTGCACTTCACCGGCTCCACCGCGCAGAATGGCGACATCGTCGATGTCCGCATCACGGCATCGACGCAGAACTCGATTTCGGGCGAACGCGCTGTGCTGGCCCCCGTATGAGCCAGTCGCGCACCATTGCGCTTGGCGAAAACGCGCAAGCCGTCTTCGGCCCGTTGCACCGTCACGTCGCACAGATCCAGGAAGCCTTCCGCGACCCGAACGCGCCGCGGGGCGCGCCGGCCTATCGGCTGACGTTTGACGCCCAAGGCGACAAGCTCGTCATCAAGGAAGGTATCGGCGCCGCCGAAGCGGATTTCGTGCGCGCCCAACGCATCGTCGACGCGCTCATCGATCAAGCGACGCGCAAGGGCCGCGTGCGCGAAGGCGAGGTGCTGGCCGCGATTTCGTTCTCTGAAGGCCCGAACGAATCTTCCGGCCCCATGCATTTGCCGCAACTCGGCGGCCTCACGCTGCGCACGCCGCGGCAAGTGCATTACGTCGAAGCGCTGCGTGATGAGAACATCGATCTCATTTTCGGCGTCGGCCCCGCCGGCACCGGCAAGACCTTCCTCGCAGTCGCGGCTGCTGTCGAAGCGCTGAAGCAGGAGCGCGTCGACCGGATCATCGTTACGCGGCCTGCCGTCGAAGCAGGGGAGAAGCTCGGCTATTTGCCGGGTGACTTGGCCGAAAAGGTTGACCCGTACCTGCAGCCGATCTGGGACGCGTTCCGTTCGCAGATGAGCGACAACGATCTCAAGGCGCGCCGCGAGCGTCGCGTGATTGAAGTGGCGCCGCTTGCGTTTATGCGTGGCCGCACGCTCTCCAACGCGTTCGTCATCGTCGACGAAGCGCAGAACGCCACTGTGCTGCAAATGAAGATGACGCTGACACGTCTCGGCGAAGGGTCGCGCATGGTCGTCACCGGCGATCCCTCGCAGATCGATCTCGTGCGCCCGGATCAATCCGGCCTCGCGCACGCGATCTCAATTCTCGAAGACATTCCCGGCGTCGAAGTGATCCGTTTCGCCACGCAGGACGTCGTCCGTCACAGGCTCGTTGCACATATCGTCGAAGCCTATCACCGCGATGAAGGAGCGCGCGGTGGCGGCTAGTTTGGAAGTCGATATTCTGGCGAACTCTTCGCTTTGGCGCGGCCATGAGGAGCTTTTGTCCAAAGCTCTGGCCGCCGCGGCGCAGGCCGAGGGCAAGTCGGGCACGGTTTCGCTGCTGCTCGGAGACGACGCCTCCGTCGCGGAGCTTAACCAGCAATTCCGCGGCAAGACGGGCCCGACCAACGTGCTGTCGTTCTCGCCTGCCCCCGGAACAAACGAGCCGGGCTTTCTGGGCGACATCGCACTCGCGGCGGAAACCATTGTTGAGCAAGCACAAATTCAGGGCAAACGGTTCGAAAACCATGCTGCCCATTTGGTCGTGCATGGGTTTTTGCACCTGATAGGCTATGATCACGAAAATCCGGCCGACGCCGAAGCGATGGAAGCGCGGGAGCGCACGATCCTTGCTTCGCTTGGGATAGAAGATCCCTACGCGTGAGGCCGCCAACGGAGTGCGACACACACCATTATGGTTGAGACGACCAACGAAGTTGCTGACCCTCCCTCGCGAAGACGCGCGGGCCTACTTCAACGCTGGACGCGAATTTTCGCGCGCGGGAAGCTAGGGTCCGCTGAGGCTGTCGAAGAAGCGCTCCGCGAGCGCGAAGAGAACGGCGGCGGCCCGATTGAAATGGCGCATAAGGATCTGATCCTGCGCGCCGCGCACTTCGATCAACTCAAAGTCGCCGACGTGATGCGCGCCCGCGCCGAGATCGTCGCGATCGAAGCAAATGCAACATTGGGGGAGGCGGCGCGCGTCTTCTCTGAAAGCCAGCATTCGCGTTTGCCGATTTACGGCGAAACGCTCGACGATCCACAGGGTTTTGTCCACGTTCGTGACGTGTTGGCGCTACTCGCGCCGAACGAGCACGGCGTTTCACAAGCTCAGTTCGCCGACCGCTCGCTCACACGCATCAAGCGTGAAATTCTCTTCGTGCCGCAATCGATGTCGCTGGCGCGCCTGTTCCTACGCATGCAATCGAGCCGCATCCATCTGGCGCTGGTCGTCGATGAGTATGGCGGCACCGATGGTCTGGTCTCGATGGAAGATCTGGTCGAGCAGATCGTCGGCGCCATCGATGACGAACATGACGTCGAGTCGGCGCTTGTGCTGGAGCGCCCCAACGGCGCCTTCGAGGCTGATGGCCGCGCGTCGATCACGGAACTCGAAGAAAAGCTCAAGAAAAGCCTGGCGCTCCCCGAGCATGAGGATGAGTTCGACACGGCGGCCGGCCTTGCCGTCGCGCTTGCGGCGCGCTTGCCGCAAAGGGGCGAAATTCTCCGTCATCCCGCCGGCTTTGATGTTGAGATTGTCGATGCCGATCCGCGGCGCGTGAAGCGGGTTCGGATCAAACCGGCAACCGAAGCGCAGACTGCTGTTCGTGCGGCGACACCAGGCGAAAAGGCGATGCAACGCAGCCCTTGAGTGTTGACCCGCGCCGCCGATCGCGCTCCAAACGCGCCTTCGCGGCGGAGAGGGGAGATCCTGTTTGAACGCTGAAGCAGCAAGCGCCCCGCGCTCGCGCATCCACGCCTGGTTCGCGGCGCGTACGCCCTGGCAGCGGCGCGGACTTGCTGTCGCGGCGGGTGCGATGGCGACGCTCGGTCACGCGCCGTTTCAGCTTACGCTTCTGTATGCCGTCGCCATCACGGTGCTGGTGTGGCTGCTCGATATTTCCGCCACCCAAGAACGCAAGTTGCGCTCAGCGTTCAGTATCGGCTGGTTCTTCGGGCTCGGCCATTTCGCAACCGGCCTCTATTGGGTCGCTGCCGCGTTCAATGTCGACAGCGATGCCTGGGGTCCAGTCTGGGGCATCCCCGCGACGCTCGCGCTGGCGGCGGGGCTCGCACTTTTCTTTGGCGTGGGTGCGCTATTGGCGATGCTGCTGTGGACCAAGGATGTCCGCCGTATCGCGGCGCTTGCCATTGGCATCTTCGTTTCCGAGTGGCTGCGTGGTCATATCCTGACAGGCTTCCCGTGGTTGTTGCCTGCCTACGTCTGGACGCCCGGCGAGCCGATTTCGCAGCTCGCTTCCCTGGTGGGCGCTTATGGTCTTTCGCTGATCACATTGCTTTTCGCCGCGACGCCGGCGGCGCTCGCTGACGGCGCACAATCATCGGGCCGGCGCTTCGCGCCTGTGCTTGTGGCGGCGCTCGCCATCGGCATGGCCTGGGGCTGGGGCGTGCAGCGGATCGCGTCCGCGCCGGTGGAGCTGCCGGGTGCGCAGCCGATCATACGCGTGGCGGACTCCGGTCTCGGCCAAGCCGAGAAGTGGCAGAACCGTCCCGACCAGGAATGGCGTGTGCTGCAGCGCTATCTCGACGCCAGCGGCGAGCCCAGCGACGACAACGCCGACACGATCGTGATCTGGCCCGAGGGCGCGATCCCGGTCGTGAACTTCTTCATGCTCGAGAACCCTGATTTCATGGCCGCTCTTGGCCGGGGTCTCGGCGATCGCGTGCTGATCACCGGTCTGACTCGCCGCGAGCCTCGGGTCGATGACCTCGCGTATTTCAATTCGGCAGCCGTCATCGATGGCGTGAACAGTGAGGCGCGCGTCAGCCAGATCTACGACAAGAACCACTTGGTCCCATTTGGCGAGTACATTCCGTTCTGGAACTTGGTGAGCAACTTCAACATTGCGCCGTTGCAGCGCATAGGCGCCGGCTTCGAAGCGGGGCCGCCGCCCACGCGGCTTGTGGTGCCGGGTGCGCCGCCGGCGGCCGTGCTCATCTGCTACGAGGCAATTTTTCCGGGCATGACGCCAAGAGGTGACGGCCGCCCGGGGTGGATTGTCATGGTCACCAATGACGCGTGGTTCGGCGGCGGGTCGGGACCGTATCAGCACTATGCGATGGCCAGATATCGGGCAATCGAAGAGGGTTTGCCCATAACGCGGGCCGCTTCGGGCGGCATTTCAGCGATCGTCGATGCTTATGGCCGCGAAGTCGCCGCAACCACCGCTCGCACTCCATATGCGGAAGCGCAGCTCCCGCCTGCGCTTCCGGAGCCCCCCTTCGCGCAGTGGGGTAGTATATTGCTCGCCATATTATTTGTATTGGTGGCGGGACTCCGGTTCATTCCTTCCGGACGACGTGGTTCGGGAGGGTCCTGAGCATGAATGACGAACGCGCCGCCAACGCGGTCGACAGAAAAGTCGGCCAGAAGGTGCGATCCAGGCGCCTCGAAATCGGCATGAGCCAAGAAAAGCTCGCAGAACTACTGGGCGTAACCTTCCAACAAGTGCAGAAATACGAGAAGGGCGTGAACCGGATCGCGGTCAGCCGTCTCTGGGATATCTCCGTCGCGCTCGAAATGCCGGTGAGCCGGTTCTTCGAAGGCGTCAGCGTTCGCGGCGTCGCCGAGGGACGCCAGGATTACGTCGACGACGCGTTAGCCACCCCGGAGGGGGCCCAACTGATGGCGCTGTTCGCCACAATCAAGAGCCCGAAGGTCCGGCGGAAGGTCCTGGAGCTTGTCCGGACCCTCACAGAGGAAGATGGCGGCAAGCGCTAAACGCCCGCGACGATTGGGAAATTGCTTATGGGGACGGTTCTCCCTAAGAGAGCCGCTTCGTTTTTACCGTTTGGCCGGAGAATCCCGTGTCGCGCAACAACTACGTCTTCACCAGCGAAAGCGTCTCGGAAGGCCACCCAGATAAGGTCGCCGACCGCATCTCCGACACGGTGGTGGATGCGTTCATTGCCGCGGACCCGGAAGCCCGCGTCGCCTGCGAAACCATGGTGACGACGAACCGCATCATTCTCGCCGGCGAAGTCCGCGCCGGGAGGCCGGGAAACGACAAGGCGCAGAACAAGGCCTTCACCAAGGAGATCATCGCCTCGCTGCAGCCGAAGGTTCGCGCCGCGGTGAAGGACATCGGCTATGCGCAGAAAGGCTTCCACTGGGAGAAGGCCAAGTACGCCTGCTATCTGCACGGCCAATCCGCGCACATCGCCCAGGGTGTCGACTCGACGGCCAAGAAAGACGAGGGCGCCGGCGATCAGGGCATCATGTTCGGATATGCGTGCAGCGAAACACCGGAGCTGATGCCGGCGACGCTGCAATACTCGCACAACATCCTGAAGCGCCTTGCCGAAGTGCGCCACAGCGGCGAGCGCCCCGAACTTGAGCCGGACGCGAAGAGCCAAGTCACGCTGCGCTACGAAAACGGCAAGCCGGTCGAAGTTGTCGCCGTCGTTGTCAGCCACCAGCACGGCAAGAAGCTGGGCGACAAGAACTACAGCCAATCGCGTTTCGCCGAGATCGTGAAGCCGATCGCGGCTTCGGTGTTTCCGGAAGGCCTAATCACGAAGCGCACCAAGTGGCACATAAATCCGACCGGCAAGTTCGAGATCGGCGGCCCCGATGGCGATAGCGGTCTCACCGGCCGCAAGATCATCGTCGATACTTACGGCGGCGCGGCCCCGCACGGCGGCGGCGCCTTCTCGGGCAAAGACCCGACGAAGGTTGACCGCTCAGCCGCGTACGCGTGCCGCTATCTCGCGAAAAACGTTGTCGCCGCTGGCCTCGCGGATCGCTGCACGATTCAAATCAGCTACGCCATCGGTGTCGCGCAGCCGACGAGCTTCTACGTCGATCTCCACGGCGCCGACACGATCGATCCCGCGATTCTGGAAGCGAAGCTGCCGGAAATGATCGGCGGCGCGACGCCACGCGCGATCCGCAACCACCTGAAGCTCAACAACCCGATTTACGCCCGCACCGCCGCCTATGGCCATTTCGGCCGTCAGCCGGACAATGAAGGCGGCTTCACCTGGGAACGCGACGATCTGGTGGCCGAGCTGAAAGGCCTGGCTTAAGTAGGGGGCATGTCCTCCTCGCTTGGCCTCACGCCCGAAATCGTCCGCTACCTCGCGCATGTAAATCCGCCCGAACATCCGGCCCTCGCACGCTGCCGCGAGGAAACGCAAGCCATGCCGATGGCGCGCATGCAGATCAGCGCCGAGCAGGGCGCCTTCATGCAGGTCATCACACGGATGCTGAACGCCAAGCGCGTGTTCGAGGTTGGCGTGTTTACCGGCTATTCCTCCACCGCCGTCGCGCTGACGATGAAGGAGCTTCATCCCGTCGGCGCCAGATTGCTCGCCTGCGATATCTCCGAAGAGTGGACGACGAAAGCGCGTGACTATTGGCGCGAGGCGCAAGTCGACGACCTGATCGATCTCGTCATCGCGCCGGCAACCGAAACCCTCGACGCGCGCATCGCGACAGGAGAGGCGGGCCAATACGATCTCGGCTTCATCGACGCCGATAAGACGGGATACGACGACTATTACGAACGCGGCCTCACGCTGCTGCGCAGGGGCGGGGTGATGCTGTTTGACAACGTGCTTTGGTCCGGCCGCGTGGCTGACCCTGCCGATACGTCAGCCGATACGTCAGCGCTGCGCGCGCTCGCGCAGAAGGCAAAGTCCGACACGCGCGTCCACGCCGTAATGACCAATATTGGCGACGGCCTGTTGATCTGCGTGAAGTGCTGACGCATCTGATTGCGCCGGGACGCGCATCAAGAAGCGGTGGGAGAATTCACTGTGCTTAGAACCCTGTTTGCGGTCGCGGCCGTCATTGCCGCGTTGTCTGTGCCTGCCTTTGCGCAGGAGCAGGAAGGCCCGCAGCCGCCGCAAACGCCGCAAGCGTGGCGCGCTGCCGCCGAGTCCGATCTCGAAGCACTGCGCATGTATCTGCGCGAAGATACGCCGGTCGCCATCGACGCCGAGAATCCGCGCATGCAGCGCTGGTTCGATCGCGGCTATCGCGAAGCGCGCGCCCGCGTGCGTCGCGTCACCGATCAGCCGAGCTATTTCTACGCGCTCGCGGCCTATACCAACGGGTTCCAAGACCCGCACCTCACGCTGCAACCCGTCACCCCGATCGCGATTGCGCGCTGGCCAGGCTTTATCACCACCGCGCGCGGCGACGACACCATCGTTGCGTCGACCTCTGGAGCCGATGGTCCCGCGCCGGCGGAAGGCGCGCGCGTTGTGAGCTGCGATGGCAAATCTCTGTCGCGTTTACGCGAGCGCGTGGTTTTCCCGTTCACGCTCAATCCGCAGCTCGCGCGTGATCGCCGCGCCGCGCACACGCGGCTTTTCCTCGATCGCGGCAACG
>CALBST010000141.1 GCA_937967425.1 uncultured Caulobacteraceae bacterium | reverse complement strand
GTAGCGCCGGTGCCAGAGTCCGTACTTTTCCTTGTAGCCATCGTGGCGGCCCTGGACGGTGATGCCGCTTTCGTCCGAGGAGCGGCGCACTTCGTCGAGCTGCGGGCCGCTGAGGCGCGAGCCGCCGCGGCGCTCGTCGAGATTTGCCGAGAGCGCATCGGCTAGCACGAGTGTTGAGTGCGCGTTGGTGGCGCGCGCGGCCATGCGCGCGGCGGGCGAGAGCTCGCGCGTGGCGCCGATATTGACGATCAGGCGCTCCGTCTCGCTCGATAGCTCAAAAGCCAGCGCGCTCGCGTGTGCGCGTTCGGCGTAGTTGAGCGGTGGCGCGCCGCCGACATCGAGCAATGCTCGCATTGGGCCGACTTCTAGACGCTGGAAGCCGGTGTGGTTTGCGAATTGAAACGGGCGAACCTCGCCGCCGACGCGCGCGAGCGTTGCGTCGATGGTGGCGGCGGAGGCTTCGGACCCGCCCTGAAAGCAGCCCAGGCCGCCGTCGCCCAGCCGCAGCATGCGCAGCATGTTGGCGAGCTTTGGCAGCGTGTCGGTGATGATCGGTGGCGGGTCGTCGAGCGCATCGCGCGCGGTGACGAGGTCGCACAACGCTTCCGCCAGCGCTTCGGGTGAGCGGGAGAGGTGGCCGCCGTCGGGATAAAATTGCTTGGCGCAGGCTTCGATGAGCATTTCCTCGCCTTGCTCGGCGAAGCGCTCTCCTTCCGGAAAATCGGCTGCGCCCGCGAGCACCAGCGCCGCGCCTGCCTTGATCGATCCGAGATGGCGCTCGCTCAACTCGCTTTGCGCCATCATCAGCAAACGCGCTTGCCGCGCCGCTGAACGCAACAACGAGGCGCGTTGCTCCGGTGCGCCTTGCTCGAATGCGGGGCGTCCCCAGCAGAGCCAGGCGAAGAGACGCTCCGCCGTGATCTCGGGATCCCAGGCAAGGTCGTCCCACTCGCCGTGCTCTTTCACCCACGCATCGATCAGTTGCGCGATGAACGAATGTGCAGAGGGCCCGACAGCGGCCAGGTCAACAAGCCACGAGAACGAATGCAGCCGCGCGGTGAAGTGGCGCGAAGGGTGCGCCGGCAACCACGGAAAGAGGTGATCGCCGTGCAATCGTTCGGCGCCGATGCGCCAGATGCCTCGGCCAATTTCGCGGCCGCGTTCTGTGTTGCCGACGCGTGGATCATTTCCCCAACGACCGATGCGGTCGGGCGCGGCGTCGCCGAGACGCATGCGATGAAATGGATTCGCGCGCCAGTGATCGTTCGCCGCGACCGGCTTCGCGTGCCGGTTGGTGGGGGAGACCGGCGCGTTCATTCAGCTCACGCGGCGGCTCTGAGTTTTGCGATATTATCCGCGTACGCCTTGGGATCGCCGCCATAGATTGCGGTGCCGGCCACAAGCGCCGTCGCGCCAGCCGCAATGACGCGCGCGGCGTTCTTCGCGTTCACGCCGCCGTCGACTTCCAGGATAATGTCGCGCCCCGATGCATCGATCTTCTTCCGCAGCTTTTCGATCTTCGGCAGCGCCGTCTCGATGAAGCTCTGCCCGCCAAAGCCTGGATTGACGCTCATCACCAAAACGAGGTCGATCAGATCGATCACGGGATCGATCGCTTCCGCCGGCGTGCCGGGATTAAGCGAGACACCGGCCTTAGCGCCCGTCGCGCGGATGGCTTGCAGCGTGCGGTGAAGGTGCGGTCCCGCTTCGGGGTGAACGGTGATGATGTCGGCGCCGGCATCGCGGAACGCCTGGATGTACGGATCGACCGGCGCGATCATGAGATGGACGTCAAACGGCAGCTTCGAGTGCGGCCGGATCGATTTCACCACGCCAGGGCCGATCGAGATATTCGGCACGAAGTGGCCGTCCATGACATCGACATGGATCATGTCTGCGCCGGCTTCCTCAGCCGCGCGCACTTCCTCGCCCAGCTTGGAAAAATCCGCCGCCAATATCGAAGGTGAAATGAGCGTCCGCGCCATGATTTGTCGTACCCCGCGCGGGGGAGTGGGCGCAAGGCGAGGTGGTTCCCCGTGCGTTAGCTGCGCAGCAAACGGGCGGCGTAGAAGCCGTCGAGGCCGCCGATCTCGGGCCAGTGGCCGGGATGGGTTCGCATATCGCCATCGGCGGTGATGAACTCGGCTGGGATTTCATCCTTCAGCGGCGCGCGCCGCCAACCTTGCCGCAGAACTTCCGCAACGACGCCGGGACCTTCCTCGGGCTCAAGCGAGCACACCGCATACACCAGCGGCGCGCCGGGTTTCAGCAGTTTGGCCGTGGCTTCAATGAGCTGTGCTTGTAGATCGGCAAGCGCGCGAACGTCCGTGGGCCGCCGCAGCCATGCGACGTCCGGATGACGACGAAGTGTTCCGGTCGACGTGCACGGCGCGTCGAGCAGCACTGCGTCGAATGGCTCGGCGCTGAATTCCAAGGCGTCGGCGCAGATCACTTCCGCTTCCAACTTTGTTCGCGCGAGGTTTTCCTTGAGCCGCTTCAATCGCGCTTCGGATTTGTCGACGGCGGTGACTCGCGCGCCGGCCGCTGCGAGCTGCAGCGTCTTCCCCCCGGGCGCGGCGCAGAGATCAAGCACGCGTTTGCCGCGCACGTCGCCGAGTAGTTTTGCCGGCAACGCAGCCGCCGCGTCCTGCACCCACCAGGCGCCGTCATTGAAGCCGGGCAGGCTATCGATGGGCGGGTGCTCGCCAAGCCTCACGCTGCCTGTCGGCGTCACCACGCCAAAGAGCCGTTCGGCCCAACCCTCTGCATCCTGCTTCACGCTGAGATCGAGGGGTGGTTCGTTCAGCAGCGCTTCGGCAATCTGCGCCACCGCTTCGCCGTAGGTCGCGCGCCAGCGCGTGTAGAGCCATTGCGGCAGGTCCGCGCCAGGCGGCAGATCGTCGAGGATCACCTGACCGTTGCTCGCCACCTTGCGCAGCACCGCGTTCATCAGCTTCGCGAACCCGCGTGCTTCGCGCATGTGGTTGGCGGTCTCGACCGTTTCGCCCACTGCAGCGTGCGCCGGCGTGCCGAGCACCAGTAATTGCGCGGCGCCGAGGTGCAGCAGTGCGCGTGCGTGCGCCGCGTCGTCGGGCAGGGGGCGTGCGAGGAATTCCGAAAGCACCGCGTTGATGCCGCCGAGACGGCGCAGACCCGCTGTTGTCAGCGCGCGCGCGAAGGCGCGGTCGCGGCCTTCGAGTGCGTTGAAGCTCGGGGTTTCCGCGAGCGCATCTTCCAGCGCGCGGCCACGCTCCATCACAGCGACAAGCAGATCGGTGGCGGCGCGGCGGGCGGTCAAGGTCTGGCGGATGTATCGGACGTGTATTCCACGTCAACGCGCGCGCGCCGGAAGCCGGAGAGCCGGATCGTCGCGCCACCGGCGGAAAGCGGCGTCGAGATGCGTACCGGCGGCGCGAATGTCGTGTCCGGCATCAGCGCGAACCAGATTTCACCTTCGGGGATGCGCCGGCGGCCCGCGTCGCGCGGGTTGAAGCCGCTGACCGCGATGTAGGCAAGATCGCACTTCAGCACCTCGCCTTGGTAACCGCCGCCCTCAAAATCATCGACGTCGCCGCCGCTGAGTTGCAGCAGGTAATGAAAGCGGCCGTCGAAGGTTGGATAGGTCCCTTCGCAGCGGTGCGAGCGGCCTACGTCTATGGCCATGGCGACGACATTCGAGAGCGGGTCCCGCGAAATCCGGCGCTGCTCCTCGGTCGCGGCCGGATCGCCCCAGGTCCGGTAGATCGGCTCGATCTCCGACGTGATGGAGCCGTCGATGTCCGCGCTCATGCTGATGACGCGGCGCTTGCGGCTATAGTGGTGATCCAAATGGTAGCGTTGCCACCGCACCGTGCCGTTATTTATCAGTCCTGATGAGTTGGCCTGAATGTTTGTGCGCTCGAACAAGTTCAGGATGCCGCGCGATTGCAGCGAAGCGGAGATGTCGTAGCTATCCTCGGAGACGTCTGCATCGACGGTGACGCCGCCAACAGGCACAAAGCCTAAGCCCAGGCCATCATAGGTCAGGGCAAAGCGATCCGCCGCCGCGGGCGTCGCGAACAGAAATGCGAATGCGGCGAAGGCAAATGACAGGCGCATCGGCGGAAAGTGTTAGAGCCGCGTCAGGCCGCGGCAAGCCTCAATCGCCGTAACAACGGCGCTTGCGCAGCAAAAAAGGGGAGCCCTGCGGCTCCCCTTTCGCTTGGCGTCTGTCTGGCTGCGTTAAAGCGGACGGACGTTGATTTCCATGTTATCGAGCGGCAGCTCCACCAGCGTGCCGACGCGGCCTGACACCACATCGTCGAAGCCCGCAGCGCGCGCTTCCGAGAGCTGCACTTGCGCTTCGACCTGGTTGTTCGCGCCGGTGAGCACGACGAGGCCGGCGTTCGAGCCGCGCGCTTGCGCCGCCACTTCCGCCGCTGTCATGCTGGCTTGCTGACGGATATGCGAGAGCGCTTGGCTCTGCGCGCCCTGCAGCACCACGTCGGCGTTCAAGGCCGCTTCCGCGCCAATCATGCGCCCATCGCCGCCGACGACGATCGAACGGCCGCGATAATCGAAGCGATAGCCGACGCGGCCGCTGAATGCGTCTTCTTGTGTGGTGAAGGCGGAAACCGTGAGGCCGTCGCCTTCGAATACGATGACTGAGCGGCCGGGCTCCGGCGAGGGGCCCCAGGCCTGTAAGCCGCGCGAGGCGCCGTCCATCCCGGCGGCTTGGTTCAAGCCATCGACCATGCGCTGTGTGTCGGCCGGGCCGTAAACCGGCAGCAGCGCATCGTCGCGCCCGCGCGTGGCGTGGCCGTACATTTCGCTAAGATCGGACATTTGCTGGAGACCAGAGCTGGTCAGCAGCACCGCTTGCAGGCGGGCCATCGGCACGCCGCGCTGAATGAGCGATTCTGCTGCTCCCGAGCCGGCATCAACGATGAAGAGCCGGCCGCCTGCGACAACCGCGAGGCAGGGCTGCTGCGCGCCGTTCTCGCTGCCGCCACAGACGACGGCGCGAAGCGCGGTTGAATCGAAGAGATCTTCGTTGGCCGCGGTTTGCTGCTCCGCGTACGCGGCGTAAGCGCGTGCGATAGCTTCTTGGCCTTCGGGCGTTTGCGAGCCCAACACCCATCCGCCCCAGAACAGGCCTGACAGCGTCACGAAGACGACGGACGATTTGCCGATGGCGTTCATGGTACCGACCCCGAATCCTGAAACACGCCATTCGGCGCGTTGACGTTTAACCCCACTCCAGCGTTGCTACCCGTGCTTATGATTCCCGCAAAGTCGGTTAACGCGAGGTTTCCACAGATGCGCGCCGTATGCTGGCCGAAACGGAAAAGCGGGCCTAAATCAGCGCATTGGTTAACGTTCTCGCTGCGGTCTGATTGCCCAAATGGTTAACGGCGCAAAGCGCGTTCTGGTGTTCGATTCGGGCGTCGGCGGGCTCTCGGTGCTGGATGCCATCGCCGCGTCCGGGCACGCGTTCGAGCTGGACTACGCCGCCGACAATTCCTGGCTCCCGTACGGTCTGAAAACCGACGAGCAGTTGCGCGCCCGTGTCCCAGCCTTGCTCTCGCGGCTGGTGGCGCAGTGGGAGCCGGAGGCCGTTGTCGTAGCCTGCAACACGGCGTCGACGATTGCGCTGGAGCCGGTTCGCGCGGCGTTGAGCATTCCGGTTGTCGGCGTTGTGCCGCCAATAAAGCCGGCCGCGGCGCTCACGCGCACAGGCGTTATCGGCCTCTTGGCGACCCCGGCCACCGTTCAGCGTCCTTACACGAACGACCTCATCGCCCAATTCGCGGCTGGAAAGCGCTTGATCCGCTTTGGCTCCGCCGGACTGGTTGAAGCCGCGGAGCGGAAGCTGGGCGGCGAGGCGGTTGACAAATCTGCAATCACAGATGCAATTCAAGGTCTCTTTGGCGCCCCTGGCGGCGCCGAGATCGATGTTGTCGCGCTCGCCTGCACGCACTTCCCACTGCTGGCGGCGGAACTGGCGGTTGCTGCGCCGCGTCCATGCGTGTGGATGGATTCCGGCGAAGCGATCGCGCGCCGGCTCGCACATGTCTTGATTGCTGAAGAGGGGCCGGTGCGCGTTAGGCGTGCAGGGTTCACAAGCGCAGATAGCGCGCGCGCACCTTTGCGTGCATTCGAGGCGAGAGGCTTCTCGGATTTTTCGCGGATCGGCGAAGCGCCGAACTTTGAAGTTGCGGGACTATCGCGCTAGCCCGCCGTGCTTTTTGGGAAACGCTCGACGCGCACAGGCTGAGTTATTCCAGCACGTGCATTGCGCGCATGCGCCGCCCGCGTACGTTCCTGTCCAAGAATAAATCTGGCGGGGAGACATAAATGGCCGGCGCTTTCGGCGACACGCCCCTCGGGCTGACCTCCACAATCCTAAATCTGGGCGCGGTGCTCACGCGCAAGCAGCTCAAAGTTCCGCGCTACCAGCGTCCCTACACTTGGACCGACCGCGAAGTCCGTGAGCTCATCCAGGATCTGTGGCGCGCCTACAAGCGCGGCGCGACGTTCTATTTCATTGGCCAGATCGTCCTCGTGAAAAATCATGGCAAGCTTGAAGTCTCCGACGGACAACAACGTCTCGCGACGCTGACGATGATGCTTGCTTATGTGCGCGATCGAATTCCTGGCCGCTCGAAGCAATATCAAACCCTGATCATGGACGGAAACACGCCGCGTTTGCTGCTGCGTGAGGAAGATCAGAATTTCTATCTCGGCTACGTGCAAGAGCCGGGACATATGCAAGAGCTCGCGCGTCACGCCGAGATTGGCGTCGACTCCAAGGATCTGATTGCCGGCGCCTCTCGCACGATCGAGTCTGAGCTCAGCAAGATCACGGAAGATCGCGAGCTGGATGCGTTCATGTCGTACGTCGTGCGCGCCTGTACGCTGAACGTTGTCGATGCTGATGAGCGCGGCTGCGCGCAAACCGTGTTCAACACGCTAAATAAACGCGGTTCGCCGCTTTCGGGCGCGGACATAATCAAGAGCGACTTGCTGGAGAATTCCGGCCTCTCAAATACCGAGGCGGATGCGGCCGCGCGTAAGTGGGAGCAAACTGAAGATTTGTTCGAGCGTGAGAACTTCGCGCGTTTGCTTTACATGATGCCGTTCCTGCTAACGGGCGAACCGTTGCTTTCGCCTGGAGACTTGGCCTCATTCCGCACCGCAGTCGAGCGGGCGGGCGGCGTGCGTGTTTTCCTGTTCGAGCAGCTGCCGCGCTACGCGCACGCGTTGCGCGCCATTTTCGCAGGCTCCATCGATGTCGGCCCAGCCAGCGCCGAAGTGAACCGCCGCGTCGCGCTCATGAAAGAAGTGGAGCAGTGGGATTGGGCGCCGTGCGCCATCGCGTTCCTGGCGGAGCACGCTTCCGAACACGAGCGCGCGCGCCGTTTCTTCCAGGCGCTCGATCGTTTCACTTTTGCGTGCGAACTCTCGGTCGTCGAGAACCGCGATCGCGAAGCGCGGTACGCCAATATCATAAAATATGTCAGCGACGACAAGGTGCTCTATGCCGGTGAAGGCAAGCAGCGCGCACTGCTGCTCACCGACGCCGAGCAGATGAAGTTCTTTCACACGCTTAACCGTTCGCGGAAGCGCGACCGTCAGCGCCGCTTGCTGCTGATGCGCTTGGAGGCGGCGATGCCGGGTGGGCGCATCGTGCGGATGACAGACGACGCGACGGTTGAGCACGTGCTGCCGAAGAACGGCGGCCCTTGGTGGAACGAGCGTTTTCCCGATCCCGCGCTGCGCGGCGAACTGGCCAATCTGCTCGGCAACCTCACGCTGCTTACCTACAACCAGAACGCCTCCGCCGACGTGAAGCCCTATCCGGAGAAGCGCAAGATCTATTTCGACACCAACGCGCCGATCCTGGCCCTTACCAAGGACATCGCGCCGATTGCGGAATGGACCCTTCAGGCCATCGAGGAGCGTCACGAGCGGCTGGTGCGGATTCTCAGCGAAGATTGGGGGCTGGTGCGGGGCGGTTAACGCCTCGCTAACCAAAGCGGCCCGATTTCTTAACCTCGCGTTTATCCCTGGGGCGAGGGCAAGGAAGTCATGTCGCTATTGTATGCGGTCGTTTTCGCGAGCCGCTGCCGGTCAAACCATCACCGCTTGGCGGTCGATGCGCTGCGACACCTGCAGAGCCCGGACGCCGAGCGCTGGCGCAACCTGCTGCTGCACCATCACGCCGACTACCTCGCTGGCGCAAAGGCGCCGGATGAGCAGTTCAAGGATTTCAAGAACCACGTCCTGCACGTGCGCGAAAAGGAGTGGGGCGGGGCGATCGAGAGCTGCGAAGAATGGTACCGCCGCACGGTGCGCGCGCTGGCGGCGAAGGATTGGAAGCTGGCGGCATGGTCGGCCGGTGTGATGAGCCATTATTACGTCGATCCGATTCAGCCGTTCCACACCCACCAAACAGAAGAAGAGAATGTCATTCACCGCGCCGTCGAGTGGAGCTTCTCGAAGTCCTACGCCACCTTCCAACGGATTCTCGAGAACGACATGGGCGGCTATCCGAAGATGGATGCGCCCGGCGGCGAGAGTTGGCTGGCGGAAATGGTGCGCGCAGGGGCGCGCGAGTCCAACCAGCACTACGAAACAGTCATCGATCACTATGACTTCGCTAAGGGCGTGAAGGACCCGCCGGCCGGGCTCGATCAGGAACTGAAGGACACGATTGCAAAGCTTGTCGGCCACGCGGCCGTCGGTCTTGCGCGTATCCTCGATCGCGCGTTCGAGGAAGCTGCGGTTCGGCCGCCGAAAGTGAGCGGCGACTTGCAGGCCTTCTTCCTGGCGCTCGAAATCCCAATCCAGACTGTATTGAAGGCGTTGGACGACGCCGCCTCGCGCCGCGAGGTGCAGGCGCAGTTCGAAGAGTTCCAACGCACCGGAAAAGTTCGGGCGACGCTGGGCGAAGACGACAAGCTTGTCCGCGAATTGCACGCCGCCGAGGTGCTGAAGACGCCGCTTTCTTCGCTGGACGCTAAGTGGCCTCGCGAGATCGGTGGGAAGGCGGGCGAGGGCGCGCCCCCGCGCAACTCAAAGACAAAGGCGCCAGCGCTGCCTCGCGCCAAGCCAGTGCGCACCATCGAACTGGAGACGAAGTCCGAACCGCAACCGATCGCGCTGCCGGCGCCCACGAAGCAGCAAATGCCGCGTGAGCTACCGGAAGGCGCGCCGCTGGCGAAGCGCGAGAAGACATTGCCGAAGTTCACGCTCAACGAAGGCGCGCCGGTTGTGCAGGCGCCGTCGATTGGCCCGAAGACCGCAAAGCGTCTCGAAGCTGTTGGCGTGAAGACGATCGCCGATCTGCTGGCGATGAATGCAGAAGAGGGCGAGCAGCAGATCGATGCGCGTCACATCTCAGCCAAGGTGATCCGCGATTGGCAAGCGCAAGCGCTACTTGCATGCACCGTCCCCGGCTTGAAGTCACGCGAAGCGCAGGCCCTGGTTGCGTGCGGAATCCAGGATGCGCAGGACTTGGCGGAGAGCGACGCCGTGCAATTGTGCGAAGGCGTCGCGCAATGGGGCTTGTCGGATGAAGGTCAGCGCGCCTGGGGCACAGCGCCAGCGCCGACGGCCGATGACGTCGCCACCTGGATCGAGCGCGCCAAGCGCGCAATCCAGGAAGGCAAAGCGACAGCCGCCGCTTAAATCTTCAGCATCGTCAGCACGATCGCGGCGATCAGAACCGGCGCGATAAAGGCAGTCAGTCCGGACGCCACGATGCGCGCGGTCTTCAGCACGCGATGGCCTTTGATCGGCTTATCGTCGCGCGGCGCGAGCGCGAACTTGCACATGAACGCGAAGGCGCCGCCCACTGCCGCCACCGAAGCGCCAGCGATCGCGCCCGCCATAAGCGCGGCAATCGCCGAAGCAAACGCGATCAGACCCAAAATCCCGTGCCCGGAATTCATGACATGCTTTACGAGGCGCTCGGCGCGGCCTGCGTCGAATTGCTTGAACGCCACCGGCGCCAGCACGAACGAGAAGAGCGCGATCCAGCCGAGCGAAGCGCCAGCAAGAACGATAGCGGTTGCCTGTGCGATAGGTTCCATGCCCGCGTTGCTAGCATGAGTCGGCCCTGCGACCTTTCTTCACGCGCCGTAACGAGATTCCCTTTGCGAACACTCGTTAACTGGTTCATCCGCATAATTTGCATTGTCGCTGAAGCGAAACGACGGGTGTGGTCATGTCGGGCAATTCTTTGCGGTGGGCGGCCAAGCTCGCGTACCTGGAATTGCTTCGCCGCGTTCCCGATCGCCTTGCAGTGAGTTTCGACTATTTCCGCGTCTTCGGCCGTTTCCCCAATTTGGCGAATCCGCAGCTGTTCTCGGAAAAGATGCAGCACTTCAAATTGGACGCACATGACGCGCGCGCGCCTGAGCTCGTGGATAAGGTTGAGGTCAAGAAATACGTTTCTAAGGCGCTCGGTGATCGCTGGCTGATCCCGACCTTGTGGCACGGCGAAGAGGTCACCGAAGAGGTCCTACGCGAAGTGCCAAAGCCTGCGGTGATGAAGGCCAATCACTCAAGCGCGCAGATCATTTTTCTCAAAGACCATTCCAACCTGCGTGAAGCGGCGCGCACCGCGAACGGCTGGCGTGACTATGATCACCACATGGTCCATCGCGAGTGGGCGTACGGCAACGTCAAACGCCAAATCCTGATCGAGCCGTTCATCGGCGACCAGGAATCGCCCGACGATTACAAGTTCTGGGTGGTCGATGGCGATGTGCGCTTCATTCAGGTCGATCATGCGCGCTTCCGCAAGCACACGCGCCAGTTCTACACGGACCAATGGAAGCGCCTTGATCTCAAGATGAACTATCCGGCGGCGCCGGAGTTGGCGCCCAAGCCGCCGCATCTCGACGAAATGCTTGATGCCGCGAAGACGCTCGCCAGGGGGTTCCGCTTCTTGCGCGTAGATCTCTACGACACGGCCAAGGGACCGCTCTTCGGCGAGCTCACCTTCACGCCCGAAGCCGGGCTCTGCCGCTTTGAGCCCGCCGATTTCGATCGAGAGCTGGGGGAGAGTTGGTCATACCCGGCGCGGCCAAGCGAGGCCGAGCAACTCAAACCGCTTTCCGACGCCTTCAAGCTACGAGACCGGAAGACGTGATCGCGCCGCTTGTCGTCTATGTGCTGTGCCTGCTGACGTGCGCCGTCTGCACGTTCTTGATGGCGCGGGCCTACAAGCGTTCCGGCGCGCGGCTGTTGTTCTGGTGCGCTCTCTGCTTCTTCTTTCTCACCATCCAGAATGGGCTCATCGTCATCGATGTGATTCCATCGCCGGAGACGGATCTGTTGGTCTATCGCCAGATAGCCGCGTTCGCGGCGGTGGCCGTGCTGCTTCACGGCTTCCTTTGGGAGATCAAGTGAGTGTTTCCGCACTCTGAATACTTCGCCGGCATGATCACGATGGGCTATTTCGTGGCCTCGGCGTTTTTCTTCCGCTTCTGGATACGCAGCTCCGACAATCTGTTCTTGGCGTTCTCGGTGGCGTTCCTGTTGATCGCGATCAGCTCGGCGCTGACCGTCCTGCTGTCGCTCCCCTATGAGGAGCGCTCCTGGCTTTACCTGATCAGGCTCGCCGCCTTTGTCCTTCTCATCGTGGCCATTCTCGGTAAGAACGTGCGCAAGTAGCTGGCCCTTAGCTGCATCGCAGCATCGCTTCCCAGATGACGCCCGCCGCGCCGCCTGCTAGCGGTAGCGCCACAAGAACAAGGGACCGCTCGAATGACGTATGCGGCAATTACAGGCTGGGGCAAATGCATGCCGCCGGCCACGCTGACGAACGCTGACCTCTCCACCTTTCTCGATACGAATGACGAATGGATCGTCTCGCGCACCGGCATGAGGGAGCGCCGCGTGAGCCACGTCACCGCCAGCGAGATGGCGGTGGTCGCGGCCAAACGCGCGCTCGCCTGCGCGGGCCTCGATGCGAAGGACGTTGACCTCATCGTCTACGGCAGCTGCAGCAATGATGAGCAGGTGCCCAACTCCGCCTCCGGCGTGCAGGCCGCGATCGGCGCCACGAAGGCGGCCTCGATGGATCTCAACACCGCCTGCACCAGCTTCCTCTACTCGCTCTCGACCGCCACCGCGATGATCCGCACCGGCGTCGTGAAGAACGCGATCGTCATCGGCGTCGAGTGGATTTCGCCGTTCATGGATTGGGAGAACCGCAACGTCGCCGTCCTGTTCGGCGATGGCTGTGCGGCCGTCGTCGTGCAAGCGACCGATAAGCCGGAAGGTGTTCTTGGCGAACAACTCGGCTGCATCGCCGATGCCCGTCAAACCCTGCGCGTGCGCGGCATGGGAACGGCTTACGTCAACCACGGCATAACCTATGGCGACACCGATTGGGATTTCGACGGCCCGGAAATCTTCAAGCGCGCCGTCGGCGGCATGGTGCAAGCGAGCCAGGCCGTCATGGCCAAATGCGGCGTCACCGCTGACGACATCGATCTCGTCGTTCCGCATCAAGCCAATCTGCGCATCATCGATGCGGTCGTTTCACGCAGCGGCGTATCGTCCGACAAGGTGATGCTCACCGTTGAGCGCTACGGCAACATGAGCGCCGCGACCGTGCCTGTTGCCTTGGCGGAGGCGCTGGAAGAGGGGCGTGTGAAGCCCGGCGCGCTCATCCTGATGCCTGCCTTCGGCGCCGGTCTCACAGTTTGCGCGCACCTCGTCCGCTGGGGCGACCGGGTGACGCCGCTCGGTCAAAGCGACGCGGACCTGCCGCCAAACAAAAAATCCGCGCTTGAACTCATCAACGGCATCCGCAGCGGCAAAATGAACGCCAAAGAACGCAGCGGCGACGGCCTGCGGAATCTGAAGTTCATCGAAGAGCTGTAGCTCCGCAGCCGAGACGCGCTCCTAGTCCCTGAGCTTCGCCATCATCACGGTGTCGCGGATGCCGAGATGCGTCTTCCAGTTGCCGCGCAGCAGGCCCTCGCGCTGAAAGCCGCCGCGCAGGAAGAGCGAGATCGAGGCGTTGTTGTCCGGATCGATGTCGGCGGCGATGCGGTGTAGGTCGAGAGGGCCGAAGCCGTAATCGACGACGAGGCTTAGGGCCTTCGAGGCAAGCCCGCGCCCCGTCGCGGCCGGGACCATGATGATTCCGATCTCGCCAACGCCTTGGCGTTGCACAAAGAGCGCGATGCGCCCAAGCGCCTCGCCGCCATCCTCGGTGATCGCCCAGACGTGCGCGCCACTCATAGCCAGCGTGTCGGCGATATAGGCGCGTGTTTGCTCCACGTCACGATGAGCGGGGCCCGACCAGTAATGGTGGCTGCGTTCGTCGCCGTGCGCGGCGAACAACGCTTCCGCATCACTGAGTTGGAGCGGGCGCAACACCGCGCCCGGCGTCTCAAGCGTTGGAAGCGTCATGCCGGCCTTCAGTACAGCGCGCAGTTGATGATGTTCTGAGCGCGCATCGGGCCAGGCAAATGTCCCATTGGCGATCCGGGCAGCATCGAAAGCTCATATTGAAACGCCATCAGCTGCTGAGGATTGTTCAGAATGCCGTACTGGCGAAGCTGGCGGACGGAGAAGCAGTCGGCGTTGGTTTCAGTGTTCATGGGTGGTGGCAGGCCGTGGTGCGCGCACTCATGCCCGAACCACCATTGTTGCACGATGGGCGAAAAGCGCCCGAGGACGTAGGGGTTTAGTTCGATGGCCGGCGCGCCGTAATAGTTGCGGTGCGCAACGCCAACGTCCTGCACGTTCGGGTTGACGATAATCATCACCGGCTCGCCGGCGAACGACGAACAAGACATCGGCAATCCGCCGACATTGATTTGGTAGACCTGCGCCGTTGCGTGTGCCGGCCAGAGCAGCATGGCGACGCCTGCGAGCATGCAAAACGTTCGACGCAAGAGCATGTGTGCCTCCATCAACGCCCCAAGCGGCGCACACTACCGTCATTAATCCGGATAATGTCAACGGACCAGTTCACGGTGTGCGGCGGAAGCAATTGCTGCCGGGGCTTCGCAGTTACTGAGCGGCTTCCGCCTTCAGCCGCTCACTTGCGCGCTGTTTCACGCTTTCGGAGCGCAGCTGTCCGCAGGCGGCGAGGATATCGCGGCCGCGCGGCGTGCGGATCGGTGAGGAATAGCCGGCGCGGTTCAGCACTTCGGCGAAGGCTTCGATCGTCGCCCAGTCCGAGCACTCATAGTTCGTGCCCGGCCATGGATTGAAAGGGATCAGATTGATTTTCGCCGGAATGCCGGCGAGCAACTTCACCAGCGCCTTCGCCTCTGGCAGCGAGTCGTTGACGCCCTTCAGCATCACGTACTCGAACGTCACCCGCTTGGCGTTGCCGAGCGAAGGGTAGGAGCGGATCGCGGCGAACAATTCTTCGAGCGGATACTTCTTGTTGAGCGGCACCAGCTGGTTGCGCAACTCATTGTTGGTGGCGTGCAGCGAAATCGCCAGCATTGCGCCGGTGCGTTCGCCAAGCTCCTGGATGCGCGGCGCCACGCCCGCCGTACTCACCGTGATGCGGCGGCGGCCGATGGAAATGCCGTCGCCGTCCGAGATCACATCGATCGCGGTATCGACATTGTCCAAATTGTAGAGCGGTTCGCCCATGCCCATGAACACGATGTTGGTGAGCTGACGGTCGCCGTCGTTCAGCGGGCGCTCTTGAGTAGGCCATTCGCCCAACGCATCGCGCGCGATCATCACCTGCGCCACGATCTCGGCGGAGGTGAGGTTGCGGACGAGCTTCTGCGTGCCGGTGTGACAGAACGTGCAGTTCAGCGTGCAGCCGACTTGGCTCGACACGCAGAGCGCGCCCGCCTTGCCGACGCCTGGGATGAACACCGCTTCCGCTTCGACGCCCGGGCCAAGACGGATCAGCCACTTGCGTGTGCCGTCGGTCGAGATCTGCTGCGTGACGATCTCCGGGCGCGCCAGCGTGTAGTGTTCGGCCAAAGTCGCGCGCAATTCCTTGGCGACGTTGGTCATCGCGCCGAAATCGGTCACGCCGTAATGGTAAATCCAGCGCCACAGCTGCTCGACGCGCATCTTCGCCTTCTTCGGCTCGACGCCGACGGCAATGAGCTTCTCGGCCAGCTCAGCCTTGGAAAGGCCGGCCAGCGAAGGCTTGGAGGCGGGGGCAGTGGTCACGAGCCGGGTTATGGGGAGCGCACGCGCCCGGAGCAATCCCCAACGCTGACTAAGTGCAATGCGGGGGCGCTATTCGGTGCGCACGGGCGGGGGCTTCTGCTTGAAATGCAGTTCCCGGAGCGTGATCACCAAGGTCGAGCCAATCACGATCAGCGCGCCCAGCATTGTGATCCAGTTCGGCACTTCGTTGAACAGCACCAAGCCAAACAGGATCGCGAACACGAGGCGCGTGTAGTCGATCGGCGCCATCGCCGCGGCGTCGCCCAGCGCCATGCCCTTGATGTAGCAGGCCTGTGTCGCGATCCCGAGCACGCCCATCGTTGCCAAGAGCGCCAGGTCGACAGGCGCCGGCCAGCGCCATTCGAGAACCGCCAGGGGGATTGAGAGCACCAGTCCGAGCACGGCTGACCACACCATCAGGACCGTCACCGTGTGATCGCGCGTCATCATCTTCATGCCGGTCACGGTCATCGCGAACAGCGCCGCTGACGCGAGCGCGGCCGCCGCCGGCCAGCCGACGGCGTTTGCGATGGACGGCTGCAGCATGATCAGCACGCCGATGAAGCCGACGATCGTCGCGCCCAGTCGCCACGGCCCGATTTTCTCACCCAGCACAAAGATCGCCAGCGGCACGATCCAAAGCGTGCGCGTGAACGAAAGTGCGTTGGCCTCGGCCAGCGGCATCTCCTGATATGCCCAGAACGCCAGGATCATGCCGAGCGTGCCGGCGAGCGAGCGGAAGAGGAGAATGCCTGGCCGCGTTGTCCGGAACGAGCCAGC
>CALBST010000140.1 GCA_937967425.1 uncultured Caulobacteraceae bacterium | reverse complement strand
GGCCGTAGGGAACGTCGGAGCGTTGGTGGACTTTGATGGAGTCTTCGAGGACGCGGTCGAGTTCGCGGAGTGCATCTTCGTCTGACGCTGCCGCCCGTACCCCCACCCCTGCCTCTCCCCGCAAGGGGGAGGGGATTGGAGCGCGGATGCGGTGACGTCGTGGTTTGCCATCGACGATTTCGATGATCTCGCCGGGCTCTAGGCGGATGACGCCGGCCCAAGCGGTTTCGTTTTCGAGCGTGTAGTGGAGCGCGGCGACTTGGTTTGAGATCGCTGGGACGACGCGGGCTTGTCCGAATGAGCGCGGTTCGGATGAGAACGCGACGGCGCCGTTCTGTGCCTTGATATAGAGCGGCTTGATGCCGAAGGGGTCGCGGACGAGCCAGGTGCGGCCGTCGCAGCCGATCAAACAGAAAGCGTACATGCCGCGCAGGCGGTCGAAGGCGGCTTCGCCTTCTTGCGCGTAGATGTGCAGCAGCGGTTCGAAGTCGGAGCCGGTGTTGAGTTTGGAGCGGAGTTGAAACTCCTTGGCGAGTTCCACGTAATTGTAGATCTCGCCGTTGCCGATGATGGTTGAGCCGGCTGCGTGCAAAGGCTGCCAACCGCCTTCTAGATCGATGATCGAGAGACGCGCGTGGGCGAGCGAATAGCGCTCGCTCTCTTCAACGCGAATGCCGTTGGGGCCGCGGTGGGCGATGGCGTCGATCAGCGCCTGCGCGCCGGTCGCTTCGCCGATGATGCCGGCAATGCCGCACATCAGAGGCCTCCTAGCTTATCGAACAGCATACGCCATTGGGCGACAATCGCGGCTTCAGAGAACTTGTCTTCGGCGCGGCGGAGGCCGGAGGCGATGAACGCTGTGCGGCGCAGCGGATCGGTGAGCACAGTGCGGACGCGATCTGCGAGAGCGGCGTGATCTTCGAGCGCGACGAGGTAGCCGTCGTGGCCGTCGGTGATCAGTGAGGCGGGGCCGGCGGAGGCGGCGGCGACCACCGGCGCGCCGTGCGCCCAGGCTTGGATGACGACATTGCCGAGCGGTTCGAAGCGCGAGGGGAAAACGACGACGTCGGCGGTGCGATAGAGCGCGGGCGCATCATCGCGCCACCCTAGGAAACGGACGCGCTCTGAAACTTTGAGCTCTTCGGCGAGCGCTTTGAGCTTTGCTTCCTCTTCGCCGTCGCCGGCGATCCAGAGATAGGCTTCGGGGATGAGGGCGAGGGCGCGGATGGAGACGTCGTGCGCCTTGTTCGGGTGGAGACGGCCCATGCCGAGAAGAAGTGGGACGTCTTCGGGTGTGCTGAATGCGGCGCGGTTGAGTTTTGCGCCAGCGCCAGCGGCGGCGAAGTTTGGGATGTAGTGGGCGCGCTCTTTCGGCCAGCCTTCGCGGACGATCCAATCGACGATGTCCTGCGTGTTGCCGACGAGCGCGTCGAAGCCGCGATAATTTTTGAGTTTGTAATAGCCGCCGAGGCGGCCGATGCGTTTCCAGGGGCCGGCCGGCGTAAGGCTCGCGGCGCGGTTCATCCAGGCGATGATGACGCGGGCGTTCTGTTCGCGTGCGAGCGTGGCGATGGCGCCGGGCGTCGTGAAGTCGAACGGCTTGGAGAACGAGAGCACGCGAGTCGGCACGCCGAAGCTTTTGAGTTCGTTCTCGCGGCCCTGGTGAGCGCGGATGGCGGCAGCCTGGCCGATGCCGGCGCGCCAGAAGGCGCCGGTAAGCCCGATGAAGTACGCCTCCGCGCCGCCATTGGCGGACGAGCCGAGCACTTGGATCAGGCTCATGCGGGGAAGGCGGGGGCGGTCATCGTGGTGGCGGAGACATAGAGGGGCGCTGTCTCTCTCTCAACCGCACACAACAATCTACGCTTCCCGGCCGCAGCGAAGCGGAGGGCCGGGACCCAGGGAGTGACGAGGCGCGGTGCTTGAAGCCCCTGGGTCCCGGATCGCACCCCGGCTCAAGGCCGGGGCTGCGTCCGGGAAGCATGAGTGTGGTTTTCTTTTGGGTGCTCACATGCGAGACGACCGCCCATGAGCATTA
>CALBST010000139.1 GCA_937967425.1 uncultured Caulobacteraceae bacterium | reverse complement strand
TATCCGGCCGGCGGCTCATAGCGCGGAAACACCGGAGCTTTCACCGGGTCGCGGCCGACCTTGTTGAAGCTCTGCGTCAGGAATGCAGCGATGCCTGCGAGGCCAAGCGCAAGGATGGCGAGTGCGCCGTATCGCTGCCACCAGCGGCCGAATTCGTCGGCGGCGGAGGGCGGATCGATCAGGCCTTTCTCGAAACCGACGGCGATGGTGAGGCCTTCGCCGGCGGCGAGCGGGCGGGTGGTGACGAAGCTGTGCAAGTTGTCCTGCTGGCGATGTTCGTAATCAGCGCCGGCTTGGCCGAGCGCGCCGGTATAGCCGCGTGTGCCGGTGATGCGGGCGCCTGGCGGCAGTTCGACGATGGCGCGCGCGCGCTGGATCGGAAACGCCCAGTAATTGCCGGTCGCGTTCCAATAGATCTCGTCGTAGCCCTCGAAATAGCGGACCTGATTGGCGACCTCGTAACGGATCACATAACGGTGCGGGCCGTTCGGAAGATACACATCGGGATCGCCGATGCGGATGCGATAGGCGTTGTCGTCGGTGCTGGTTTCATACGGCTCGCTCTGGCCGTCGCGCTGGATCTCAAGCACATCATAATTGTAGGCGAGGTGGGCGCCGTCGCGCTCATAGAGACGCGGCAAATCGCGGAAGATGCCGCGTTGAATCTGACTGCCCTCGGAGACGACGTCGATGGTTTCGGTGACGATGATATCGCCGTCGGTTTGCACTTCGATGCGCACGTCGAACATGGTGATCTGTTCGAGTGCCAGCGCGGGAGTGGCGAAGAAGAGTGCGGCGAACGCGATGAAGCAGAGTCGAAGCGGCTTCATTGCGGGTTGATCCCGAGGGTCGGGACGGCGCGATCGGCGGCTGCGGTGATTTCGAAGAAGGCGCGCTTGCCGATACCGAACAGCGCGGCGACGAGGTTGGAGGGGAAGCTCTCGACCGCCGTGTTCAGTTCGCGGACTGCGCCGTTATAGAAGCGGCGCGCCATTTCGATCTTGTTCTCGGTGTCCGAGAGTTCGTTCTGCAGATCGAGAAAGTTCTGGTTGGCCTTGAGATCGGGATAGGCTTCGCCGAGCGCGATGAGGCGGCCGACTGGCTTGGAAAGCTCGCTCTCGGCGGCGCCGCGAGCGGCTGCATTGTCGCCGGCGGCGAGGGCGGCGTTGCGCTTTTGGGCCACATCCTCGAACAATTGCCGTTCATGCGCGGCATAGGCCTGCACAGTGGTGACAAGTTGCGGAATGAGATCGGCGCGGCGCTTCAGCTGCACGTCGATATCGGCCCAGCCATTATTGACCATCTGCCGCTTGGCGATGAGCTGGTTGAACAGAACGATGACAATGATCGCGACGAGTGCGACGGCGGCGAAAATGTAGAGGCTAGTCATAGCCTCAAGTATCACGCACTCGCGCGGTTCGCCACCAAGTCATCGACGACCGAGGGATCAGCAAGCGTGCTGGTGTCGCCGAGATTGCTGAGATCGTTCTCCGCGATCTTACGCAGGATGCGGCGCATGATTTTGCCGCTGCGTGTCTTCGGCAGGCCTGGCGCCCATTGGATGATGTCGGGCGTGGCTGTCGGGCCGATCTCGTGGCGCACGGTTTGGATCAGTTCGCGCTTGAGGTCGTCGCTTGGTTCCACGCCTTGCTTCAGGGTGACGTAGCAATAAATGCCTTGGCCCTTGATGTCGTGCGGATAGCCGACGACGGCGGCTTCGGCGACTTTCGTATCGGCGACGAGCGCGCTTTCGATTTCGGCGGTGCCGATGCGATGGCCGCTGACGTTCAGGACGTCATCGACGCGGCCGGTGATCCAGTAATAGCCGTCTTCATCGCGGCGGCAGCCGTCGCCGGTGAAGTACGTGCCGGGATAGGTGCGGAAGTAGGTATCGAAGAAGCGCTGGTGATCGCCATAGACGGTGCGCATTTGGCCGGGCCAAGAATCAAGCAGCACGAGATTGCCGCTGGCGGCGCCTTCGAGGAAGCGGCCTTGTTCGTCAACGAGCGCGGGTTTGATACCAAAGAAGGGGCGCGTCGCGGAGCCCGGCTTCATCGCCGTGGCGCCGGGGAGATTGGTGATGAGCGCGCCGCCGGTTTCGGTTTGCCACCAGGTATCAACGACAGGGCAGCGCGAGTCGCCGACCGTGCGATAATACCAAAGCCAGGCTTCGGGATTGATCGGTTCGCCGACGGTGCCGATGAGGCGAAGGCTTGCGCGCGAAGTGCGTTTCACTGGCTCTTCGCCGTCGCGCATCAAAGCGCGGATGGCGGTGGGCGCGGTGTAGAAGATGTTGACCTTGTGCTTGTCGATCACGTCCCAGAAGCGCGAATTGCTCGGGTAGTTTGGCACGCCTTCGAACATGAGCGTTGTCGCGCCGTTCGCGAGCGGGCCGTAGACGATGTAAGTGTGGCCGGTGACCCAGCCCACGTCAGCTGTGCACCAATAGATGTCGCCGTCGTGATAATCGAAGACGTACTGATGCGTCATGGAGGCGTAGACAAGATAGCCGCCGGTCGTGTGCAGCACGCCCTTGGGTTTGCCGGTCGAGCCTGAGGTGTAGAGGATGAAGAGCGGATCTTCCGCGCCCATCGGCTCGGGCGCGCATTCGGCGCTGACGTCGGCGGCGGCGTCTTCGTAGACAATGTCGCGGCCTTCCGTCATCGGCACGCCGGCGCCGGTGCGGGTGACGACGATTACGGTTTCGACGCCGCTCGCGTGTTCGAGCGCCGCGTCGACATTGTGCTTCAACGGAATGATCTTGCCGCCGCGCACACCTTCGTCTGCGGTGACGACGCAGGTCGACTCACAATCCTTGATGCGGTTGGCGAGGCTTTCGGGGCTGAAGCCGCCGAAGACGACGGAGTGGATAGCGCCGATGCGCGAGCAGGCGAGCATGGCGTACGCCGCTTCCGGGATCATCGGCATGTAGATGGTGACGCGGTCGCCCTTCTTGACGCCGCGGGCTTTCAGCACGTTGGCGAAGCGGCAGACTTCGTCATGCAGTTCGCGATAGGAGATGTGGCGCGATTGGTGCGGATCGTCGCCTTCCCAGATGATGGCGACTTGATCGCCGCGCTTCTCCAGGTGGCGGTCGATACAATTGACGGAGACGTTGAGGACGCCGTCCCAGTACCAGCGGATGTGGAAGTCGGCTTCGTTGAAGCTCGTATCCTTCACCTTGGTGTAAGGCTTGATCCAATCGAGCCGCTGGCCGTGCACGCCCCAGAACGCTTCCGGGTCCGCTGACGCGCTCGCGTGCATGGCGCGATACTTCACGTCATCGACGTAGGCGCGCTCCTCCCATTCCTTCGGTACCGGGATGACGACGGGATCGGACATAGGCGCTTCCTCTTTGGCGGCAGTTTTGAGGATGCCGCTCCTTGCATCAAGCCCTTCGCCTAATGGGCGACTGAGGCCGCGCGCCGAAACACGGTGCGGATGGTGAAGTTTGAGACGAGCCGCCGCACGCCGGGCAGGCGCGAAAGCGTTTCCTGGTGGATGCGCTCGTAGCGATCATTGTCGGCGATGACGATGCGGAGGAGGTAGTCGCTCTCGCCGGTCATGAGGTGGCAATCCTGGACTTCGCGGCAGAGTGCGACCGCGCGTTCAAATTTGGCCATGGTTTCGCGGCGCTGGTCTTCGAGCGTCACGGCGACAAACACCGTGGCGCTGCGACCGAGCGCCTTTTCCGAGAGGATCGCGGCGTAGCCCTCGATGACGCCGGCGGCCTCCATGGCTTTGACACGGCGATGGCAGGCGGAGGGGCTCAAGCCCACGCGCTCGGCCAAGGCAGCGGCGGTGAGCACGCCGTCGCGTTCCAGCTCGATCAGGATCTTATGGTCGAAATCGTCGAGCTGAGCGGGAATTTCTTGCGGCATGACGTTCTTTACGCCGAAAAGTAGGCGTTTGGAACGTCATCGCGCCCAAAATATCCAAGAAAAACCATTCCGAACGGGATATTTCCCCGCGCAATAGGAGGAATTCCCATGAAAGTCGGCTGCCCGAAGGAAATTAAGGTCCACGAATATCGCGTCGGCCTCACGCCGGAGAGCGCGGCGGAGCTGGTGCGGGCCGGCCATGAGGTGTTCCTGGAAACGAAAGCGGGCGAGGGGATCGGTGCGCCGGATAGCGTCTACGAAAAAGTCGGCGTCAAGATCCTGCCGAACGCCGACGCTGTGTTCGAAACCGCTGAGATGATCGTGAAGGTGAAGGAGCCGCAGGCGGTCGAGATCGCGCGGCTGAAGCCGCATCATGTGCTCTTCACCTATTTGCACCTCGCGCCGGATCCGGCGCAGGCGGAAGGGCTGATGAAGTCGGGCGCGACATGCATCGCCTACGAGACGGTGACGGATCGCGATGGCCGTTTGCCGTTGCTGAAGCCGATGTCGGAAGTCGCGGGCCGCATGTCGATCCAGGTCGGCGCGTACTTCCTGGAGAAGGCTCATGGCGGACGCGGCGTGCTGATGGGCGGCGTGCCGGGCGTGCAGCCGGCTAGCGTCGTGATCCTCGGGGCTGGGGTCTCCGGTTACAATGCAGCGCAGATCGCTGTCGGCATGCGCGCGCGGGTGCAGGTGTTCGACAAGAACCCGACGCGCCTGGAAGAGCTCGACCGCGAGTTCAACGGCCGTTTGGAGACGGTGTATTCGACGAGCGCTGCGATCGCCGAAGCGATCAAGGAGGCCGACGTTGTCGTTGGCGCCGTGCTGGTGGCCGGCGCGGCGGCGCCGAAGCTGATCACGCGCGATATGCTCAAGACGATGCGTCCGGGCTCGGTTCTGGTCGATATTTCGATCGACCAGGGCGGTTGCTTCGAGACCTCGAAGCCGACGACCCACTCGGAACCTACCTTCGTCGTCGACGGCATCGTCCACTATTGCGTAGCGAATATGCCCGGCGCCGTGTCGCGCACCTCCGCGTTCGCGCTCAACAACGCAACGCTGCCGTTTACGCTGGCGCTGGCGAATAAGGGCTACAAGAAGGCGCTGCAGGACGACCCGCATCTCGCCAATGGCCTCAACGTTTACGAAGGAGCCATTACGCATGAGGCTGTCGCGCGCGATCTTGGCAAGCCGTTCAAGCGGCCGAGCTGGCTGGGCTAAGCGCCGCTCAACTGCGCGAGAGTTTCGCCAGGTAAGTGATTAATGATGCGGACGGGGATGTGGGGGCGTTTTTTCGTCCCTATGTCCACGCCTCGTCTTGTACTCGCGGCCGCGCTCGTCGCGGCATTTACCATGACAGCGCCGCCGGCCTCGGCTCAGCGCCGCGATCCCGATGGCGAGCGGTGCGCCAATGTTGGCAATGCGCTGACACCGGAGCAGCAGGTCAACGCTTGCAACACGTATCTGCGCGCGCTCGGTGTTTCGCGGAACAACCGGGCCCAGGCGTTCAAGAGCCGCGCCAACGCCTATCGCCAAATGCGCCAGTTCGAGCAGGCGTTCGCCGATTACGACGAGGCGATCCGCCTACAGCCGAACCATGCGAACATCCGCAACAATCGCGGCATTGCCGAGCGTATGGCGGGCAACCCGGAGCGTGCGCTGGCTGACTTCACCACCGCGATCGAGATCGATCCGGCGTTCGCCAACGCCTACAGCAATCGCGGCAGCGTCCATGCCGAGATGGGCAATTTTGAAGCCGCGATCGCGGATCATACGCGTGCGATCGAACTGAATGACCGGCTGGCGTCCGCGTACAATGGCCGTGGCATTGCCTATCGCGCTTTGGGACGGGACGATCTGGCGCTGGCAGATTTCGAGCAGGCGCTCCGGATCAATGCGCAATATGCTGATGCATTGCGCAATCGTGCGCGGACCCGAGAGGCGATGGGTCTGACAGAACTAGCCGAATCTGATGGCAGCCAGGCGCCCGATCAGATCGCGGCGGTCGATCGCCGATGATCGTGCGGCGGGGCCTCCTTGCGCTGGCCGGGACTGCCGCGCTGCTGGCCACGCCCGCTTTGGCGCAGACGCCGGATGAGCTCAATGCGCGGTGTGTGAATCTTGGCAGGCGCTTTAGCCATGATGAGCAGGTGCTTGCCTGCACGCGTCAGCTGGCCTTGCCTGGCCGCACGCCCGGGCAGCGCGCGATCGTTCACAACAATCGTGGCAACGCCTTCCGCGCCGCGCGTGAGTATGGCGCCGCCATCGCCGATTATGACGAGGCCATCCGTCTCGACCCGACTTACGCCAATGCCTACAACAACCGCGGCATCGCCAATCGCGCGGCCGGTTTGCCTGATCGCGCGGTGGCGGATTTCGACGCGGCGCTTCGTATCAATCCGGCCTTCGCTAGCGCGTACGGCAACCGCGGCAGCGCCTACGCCGATCGGGGAGACCTCGCCCAGGCAATTTCCGACTATACGCGGGCGGTGGAGCTCGATCCGGACTACTCGAACGCCTACAACAACCGCGGCAATCTCTACCGGCAACTACGCGAGTACGACCGCGCCATTGCTGATTTCAACGCGGCGCTCCGGATCAACCCGCGTTACGCCGGCGCCTACAACAATCGCGGCCGCACCTATCAGGCGATGGGCGAGATGGAGCGCGCACTGGCGGACTTCGAACAGGCGCGCCTGATCGAACCGGACAATCCGGCCTATCAGGGCTTTGGTATGCGGCGCTAAAGCTGCGCGACCTTGAGGTGAGCGGGGCTCAATCGATACGCTTGCGATCACATGTGCGTGCGGGCGTGCGTCCGGTGCGGAGCTTGCGTGCATCTTCAGTGTTAGCTCAGGGTCAGCAAGGTTTGGTTCATCATTAATGCATTAGGATGAAGGCGTTCGGAGAACACCCAATGCTCGAAAAACGTATTGGCGAACCTTGTCCGACGTGCCAGACGCCGCTGCAACGGCGCGCATCGACCTTCCGCACTATTGTTGGTGACGTGGCCTTCTGCGCGCGCTGCTGCTCCTCGTTCGAGTTGGCGTGCGACGAGGACGACACGGGCTTAGCGTTCGGACCGCCGGAATTCGCGCCGACTTGAGGCGTCGGCCAGTGCCGATCAGGTGAGGAGCGCGAACAATCGCGCTTCGGTCTCCGATAATCTCCAGCCCTTGAAGATGAACACGCGTGTGGCGCGGAAATCCTCCGCAACGCGCGCGCGAAGGCGCGAGGCGGCGCTGGCGTCAAATCCGGCCGGCAACAGATCATTTCGCAATGCGGCGAGATCGATGGTTGGATTGGCCGAGATATAGGCCTGGCCTATGGCGCGGCCTGCCGAGAGATCAGGCGCGCTTGCCTGTGCTATGGCGGGCAAGGCGGCGGTTGTAGCGAGCGCCGCGAGCGCTAGCAGCACTTCTCGTTTGCTCGGGTTCATGTGCGGACTCCCATGTCGCGTTTCAGATGATCGGAGAGACGCATCGCCAACGCGATGATGGTGAGCGTCGGATTGGCGATGCCGGAGGTTGGGAAGACCGAGCAGCCCGCGACATAGAGATTGCGAATCCCATGAACCCGGCAGTTCTCATCGACCACACCATGTTCTGGGCTGGTGCTCATGCGTGTCGTGCCCATGTGGTGACGTGACATGTTGAGGATCGAGAGAAGTTGCTCGCGCGGCACTGGAAAGCGGACGCGGCCTTTGCCTGCGGCGCCGAGCGCATCGCCGAGCGCGGCGATGGAGCGTTCGAGATTGTCGAGGTCGCGCTCGGAATAGACCCAGTCGAGATAGACGCGCGGCATGCCGAGTGGATCGGTGTGCTCGGGAAGGAGGGTTAGCCGGCTCTCGAGATAAGGGAACTGTTCCGACATGAAGAAGCAGGGATGATGTCGCGCGCTTGAGCCGTTGGCGTCGAGTTGGCCGGCAAGCGCGAGCACGGCGGCGTCTTCGGGGCGCGGCTGGTCTCGTGGATCGAAAAGTGTGGTGGTGAAGTTGCCCGTACTGAAGCGGCGCTGGCCCTCGAGCGACGTGGTGATCACGCAATGCACGTTGGCGCGGCCGCTGTCGGCGTAGAGCGACATGTTCTGGCCGTCGCTGACACAGAGCATGGTGTTGAGGCCCTCGGCATTCTCATAGACGCCGAAGGTGACGTGGCCCTGGAAGCAGCGTCCAAGCAGATCGCTGTGATTGCCGATGCCGCCGGAGGCCAGCAGCAGACGCACATTCTCGATGCCGCCGGTGGCTAGCACATAATTGCGGCCTCGGGCGGTGTGGCGGCGGCCATTGAGGCAGCGCACTTCCAAGCCTTGCACCCGGTCGCCGCGGCGAAGTGCGATATTGGTGACGCTGGCGTGGAGGTAAACGCGGATGTTGTCCGACGCTTCAACGAAATCGTTGCGGAAGGCGTCGAACTTGACGCTGTCGACTTCGCCGGAGAGGGCGGTGAAAACGCGTGGCGAGGAAAAGAAGTCGCTGTTGATGTTGAGCGGTGGGCGCGCGGCGTCGGGATCATTGTCCCAGTCGCGTGTGAAACGCGGGATCTGCAGCAGATCGCAGGCGCGATCGTAATAGGCGTCCATTTGTGCGCGGGTGACGGGCCAGCCGGTGCGGTCGAGCCAATCGCGGCGCTCGAAATCGGCGGGATCGAGCGGCCCGCATTTGCCGCCCCAGATGTTGCCGGAGCCGCCATACCAGCGGGCGCGTGACTGGACGAGATACGAGTCGATGTTGCGGTCGGGGTTTCCCGGCGCGCGCATCGTGCCGGCGCCGGCATAGAGCGCTTGAATTTCCATGTCGCGCTCGCGGCCGCCGCTCTCGAGAATCGCGACAGTCTTACCGGCGCCAGCCCATTGTTTGGCGATTGAGATGGAGGCGAGACCGCCGCCGATGAGAATGAGATCGGCCTCGATCTCGGTTGCTTCAGGCAAAGCTCGGGCGTCGATGAAAGCCATCGTTGAAAATTCCTGCGTTGATGGTGCGGGTTAGGAGGTGGCGCCGTTTTCGCGGAGCAAACGGATCATCGCATCGTGCCCGCGTCGCCGTGCTTCACTGAGTGGCGATCGCCGTTCGCGGCCATCGATGGTCGGCGCGATGACGGCGAGGTTGACGTCCGCGCCGTTGGCGATCAGGTAGCGCGCGACATCGAGTCTATTGCTGCGTGCAGCGTTGATGAGCGGCGTCTCATCACCTTCAACGACGCCATTCACGTCAGCGCCGCGTTCCACCAGCAGCTGAGCGACGTCGAGGTGGCCGAACATCGAGGCCATGATTAGCGGATTGCCGTCGCCTGGCGCCGGTTTGTTGACGTCGGCGCCGTGCTCGATGAGGTACAGCGCCATGTCACGCGAACCAAAGCGCGCTGCGATCACCAGCGGCGTACCGTCGCCGCGCAAGTGGTAGTTCACATCGGCGCCGGCATCGATCAGTTGGCGCGCCTCGACCATCTGGCCTTCCTGCAGAGCGTTCACGAGGCTGCGTCCGAGGGTGCGTTGTGTTGGGGTGACAGTTGCTTCGCGCTGTTGCGAGATGTGCACGACGCGCGGCTGCTGAGTCGCCCAAGCGGGCGTGCCGGCGCTGAGCGTGGCGGCCCCGCACAGGATTGCGCCGAGCGCGATGCGGAGCGACGTAGGGCGGGGGCGGGCGAGCATGGTGATGCGTTCCTTCAGCGGTTGAGCGCCGATTGGCGGCCATTGGCACCCGAGTGGCACGGTTTGCGCTGCAAGTTGCGTTTTCAGCATGGCTTCGGCGTAGACGCGTTTAGCGCCGCCGTGGCGCGCCATGACGCGCGCATCGCAGGCAAGTTCTTGGTCCACGCGCAAGGCGGCGCGGGCGACGTGGAAGAGCGGGTTGAACCAGTTGAGGCACTGGAGCAAAGCGGCGGCGGCGTTAATCTGCGCGTCGAACGCTTCGATGTGGGCGCGTTCGTGGGCGATAACGAGATCACGTTCGGCGGGCGTGTAGCGTTGCTCGAAATCGCTCGGCAGCACGATGCGCGGCGCGATGATGCCGACGACGGCGGGCCCGGCTTCGTCAGCGTTGCGCATGAAGCGGCGCTGGCCATGCAGCAGCATCAGCACGCTGAGCACGACGCCTGCGAGCCAGACGCCGAGCAGCAGCGGCGTGGGTTCGATGTTCGCGGCCGCCGTTTGCGCGGTGTTGATGATGGAATCGCCGGCGGCAACAGATTCGACGGAGCCTCCGACGGAAGCCTCGACGTCACTCATCACGGGCGTGTTGACGAAAATCCGGCGGGCCGGAAGGAATGCGGCAATCGTCGCGGCTGGTACGAGTAGCCATGCCGCGTAGGCGACTTCCGCACCGAACATCGCGCGCAGCGGGCGGCGCAGCAGCAGCACAACGATGATGGCGGCGCTCGCAATGAGTGAAGCGCGGAGCACGATGGGAAGAATCTCAGCGCTCATTGTCGAGCTCCGCGATGAGGCGCTTCAGTTCGGTGATGTCTTCAGCGCTCAGCTTCTCACGCTCCGAGAAATGGGTGACGAGCGAGGAAACACGCCCATCGAACAGCCGATCGATGAGGCTGGTGCTCTCATCCAGCACATAATCCTCGCGCTTCAGCACCGGGCGATAAAGGTAGCGGCGGCCGTCCTTATCGGCGGCAATGGCGCCCTTTGAGAGCAGGCGGTTGAGCAGAGTCTTGACGGTGGCTTCGGTCCAGCCCTGATCAGCCGCGACCTCCGCCGCGACGTCTTCGGCGCTCAGCGGCTGTTTCCGCCAAAGCGCCTCCATGACAATGCCTTCCGCCGAACTGACGCGCATGTTTACACCTGTAATCGTGTTATTGATTACAGGTGTAAACGATCCCGTCAAGCGGATTTGCGCCGGATGGCGTTCGTCGCGCGCAGCTAACGGTTATCGAGCTGCGCCCGCACCGCCGCCAGCCCCTCTCGGGTGATCCGATAGGGGCCGCCGTTCTGGCTGCTGATCAGCCGTCGGCGTCGGAGGCGCTGGAAGACTGAGATCGTGCAGTCATCGAGCCGCCAACCATCGCGGTTGAGGCAGTCGATCTCGACGATGTGGCCAGCCTCGTTCTTGCGGTGATGAATCGCGCCGCCTTGTGCTAGCGCGTGCAGCGTCCGCTGCTCGTATTTGGAAATGTTCACTTGGATTCGCCTGGTCTGAACGTGCGTGTTCGCGCCGCGCAGAAGCGGCGCGGTTCAGAGCGGGCTGGCGTTTACGAGAACGCGGCCCGCGGCGTCAGGCAATCTCAGGCGTCATAGGCGAGGCGCTACATAGTCATGAGTACTTAAGTGCGCAAGCAGTATGGACCGTCGGCGTCTCGCTGGCCGGCTCGGGTGCATGCCGGCGAGACGCCGGCGGTCCATATTAGGCCGGCGCGTGTTCGAGGTTGGCTTCGGGGATCAGCGCGCGCATGCGGTTGCCGAACGAGATCAAGCACACTTCCGATGGCGACAGCGGGCCGGTGGCGTAGCTTGAGCTTTCCATGCCTTGCTGCACGCCTTCGATCAGCACGGTGTCTTCGGCGTTCACCTGGCGATTGATGCGCCAATTGAGATAGCGCGCGGCGTTCATCTCACGGCTGGCGTTCGGATGAACGTAGGCGATCTCGCGGATCATCGTCTGTGTCGCCGAGACTGGGATGAACTGCATGAAGTCGACCTGGTCGGGATAGATATCGAACGCGACGTTCGGCCAGAGTTTGTAATACGCCCACAAGCGGCGCCGCTCGGCTGGGATGTGGTCGAATGTGCCAAGCAGTTTCTGATACTGGCGCTCCGGCCAATGATTGGATGGCGTCTCGGTAACGTAGCCCCACATCTTATCGATCCATTCCTTGGCTTCGATCTTGTAGCTGCCCGCGAGCAAGCGCGAGAGGCCGGGGTGTGCGACGGGGATGTGCATGCCGTCGGAATAGTTGTCGCCGACGTTTTTCCAGTTCACAGGACGCGGGCGGAGCGTAACGCGACCATTCGGAACGAGTTTCTCGAGTTCGAATGCTTCAAGCTCTTCCGCGTAGGGTGACATCATCTCTTTTACGCTCGGCAGGCCAGGCGCGAAGCGGATGAAGATGAAGCCGTAGGCGATCTCCTGATCGATCGGCTTTAGGCTCAGCGCGCCCGCATCGAGATCTTCAAAACCTTGCCATTTCGGCGCGCCAGCGAAGCCGCCGTCGAGCTTGTAGCTCCACGCGTGATAGGGGCAGACGAGGCGATGGCCGCAGGAGCCGCGCGCCTCGGTGGCGATCTTGCCGGCGCGGTGGCGGCAGACATTGTGGAAGCTGCGGATGGCGCCATCCTCGCCGCGCACGGTGACAACGCGCTCGCCCAATATGTCGAGCGTGAGATAGTCGCCGGTATTCGGAATGTCGTTGATGTGGCCGACAATGTGCCACGCCTGCGCGAACACCTTCTGCCGCTCCAGCTCAAAGAAGCGCTGGTCGGTATAGAGCCAGGCGGGCAGGGATTGCGGGACGTTCATGCGCTCACATTAGTGGAGGGCGCTCGGGTCGCCTATAGCAGCTTCGCCAGCGCGGCGCGGAAAGCGCGGTC
>CALBST010000138.1 GCA_937967425.1 uncultured Caulobacteraceae bacterium | reverse complement strand
ACATGCCATCCATCAGCGGCCCTTCGATCACATGCAGCGGGCGCTCCGCCTGCAGACGCGCTTCTTCCGTGTCCTCGATGATGAATTCTGTGATGCCATGCACAAGCGCGTGCGCCAGGCGCTCCTTCACCGGCTTCTGACGCCAGGAGAGATCGCGCTCCGCACCTTGCTTCTTGCCCCCGGCCTTTGCGCGCTCAGCAATCTCGATCAAGCGCTCCGTTGCGTCCTCGCGCCGGTTGAGCAGCACGTCCTCCACGCGCTCGCGCAATTCCGGCTCAACGTCGTCATAGAGCGTAAGCGAGCCTGCATTGACGATGCCCATGTCCATGCCGGCGCGGATGGCGTGATAGAGGAACACGGCATGCATCGCCTCGCGCACCGGCTCATTGCCGCGGAACGAGAACGAGACGTTTGATACGCCGCCCGAAACGTGCGCGTGCGGCAGCTCGGAGCGAATGTAGGCGGTCGCTTCGAAGAAGGCCTTCGCGTACTCCGCGTGCTCTTCGATGCCAGTCGCCACCGCGAAAATGTTCGGATCGAAGATGATGTCTTCGGGCGGAAAGCCGTTATCGGTGAGCAGCTTGTAGGCGCGCGTGCAAATCTCGATCTTGCGTGGCGCGGTATCGGCCTGCCCCTGCTCGTCGAACGCCATCACGACGGTCGCTGCGCCATAGCGGCGTACTTTGCGGGCATGATGCAAGAAGGCCGCTTCGCCCTCCTTCATCGAGATCGAGTTCACGATCGATTTGCCCTGCGCGCATTTCAGCCCCGCCTCGATCACCTCCCATTTGGAGCTATCGATCATCAGCGGAATCTTGGCGATGTCCGGCTCGGACGCGATCAAGTTCAAGAACCGCGTCATCGCCGCCGGCCCATCAATCATCGCCGCATCGACGTTGACGTCGAGCACATTGGCGCCGCCTTCAACCTGCTGACGCGCAACCGTGAGCGCGCCGGCGTAGTCATCGGCCTCGATCAGCTTACGAAACTTCGCCGAACCCGTAACGTTCGTGCGCTCGCCAACAATGACGAAGTTCGCGAATGGATTAGCGGAGGTCATGCCGACCTCGACAAACTTTTGCGCACAAATCCAATTCGCAAACGCCGGCCTTTCTTGAATGCTGCTGAAATCAGGCGATCGATCTCGCGCCGCGCATCCGCCGGCGGCTGACCTTTGAGCGCCCACACAGCGTCGACGAAGTTCGCGAAGTCTGGGTAGGTCACCATTGCGCGGCGGCCAGTCTCGGTCCAGCCGCGCTCGAACGTGCCGCCGAAACTATCATTGTCGTGCGAGAGAGCGCCAAGGCGCTCCAAGAACCAGTCGCCGAAGATTTCGTGCGGGACCAATCCGAGCAAGAAGAACGTCCACTGATCCCACTGCAGATTCCAATACGCCTGATAGTAGCGTTCCGACGCCGATTGCACGGTGATATCCCCGCACTTCACGTCTTTCTCGAGCTCGTGGCGCAAACTGATCAAATCGCCGTAGCGGCGCGTGCACTCCATCAAGACATCGGCGATCTTTTCGAGCCGGCTATTGCGGGTCTGCTCGCGCACAGTCTGGATTGCGATTGCCGCGCCCGCCAGCGCGACAATCAGCGTGAGCCATTCGGGGCCAAATTCGAAGCTCATGCCACGGCCGTGAATGGTTCGAGGCCAGCAAGCCGCAGCCGCGCATCATGCGCAGCGGCCACGCGCGGCTTCACGCTTTCGACCGCGTGCTTCAGATGCGAGATATGATCCGGCGTGGTGCCGCAACAACCGCCTGCGATGTTCAGCAAGCCAGCCTTCGCCCACTCAGCATAATGCGCTTCCATCGAATGTGGCGTTTCATCGTAACCGCCCATCGCGTTCGGTAGCCCAGCGTTCGGGTACGAACTCACGGGACACTCCGCTACGCGCG
>CALBST010000137.1 GCA_937967425.1 uncultured Caulobacteraceae bacterium | reverse complement strand
CAAGAAAAATGCCGGCGCGAAGACACAGTCGAAACATGCGCGGCGGCTGGAGCGCCGCAGGTTGAGGCCGGTCATGCCGGCCCCGCGCAGTGCGCCCATGCCTAGGAATTGTATCACCGCCTATGCCCAGGGCCCGCCCGGCGGCCATGACTTCCCTATTGAATCACCGGTGGCGGCAGGCATCACAAGGCTGGCTACGACTTCAGCCGTTTCCCGGAGCGCGGTCGGCGTGAGCGTCGTCGTCACGCGTCGCGTGAACGCCGCCCACTGGGTCAACTTCGACGGCTCATCCGTGAATTCTTCCGTCAACGCGAGCGGGCGAGCTTGAGGAGGATCGGTATCGCGTTGCGCGAAAGTCGCTTTGATCGCCGCCGCTAGCGAGGAGCCGTCGACTTCGAGCATCAACGCGATCGCCCACAGGTCGAAGAAATCCTTCAGCCTGCTGTTTCGAATGCCGAGTTCGACCATCGCTTGAAATTTTTCGGCGATGACAGTCTCGACCGGATATGCACGCACCTGCGGCACGGGGAGGTCGAGCATGGTCGGGTAGTTGAGATCGACGGGCGCCGGCGTGATCACATCGCCGAACCCCACATCGATCTTCATAGGGATGCGAACATTTCCCATGCGCGCCAAGAATGATAGGCGCACGCCTTTGTACTCATCTTGCACATTCATCTTCTCGATGCGGAGCTGCTTTGTCTCGAAAGTGACGCCATCCTCCTCGACCTCGAGCGCCGCCAGCTCTTCGATCATCGCTTTGACGCGACGTTCACCGAGGGGTCCGAGTCCCAAAAGATCGAGGTCGCCAGTTGCTCGAAATGGCTGCTCGGACCACAGCGCGAACAACATCGCCCCCTTCAGCACAAATGCTTCGCGGTGAGTTGATTTGCCGAGACGATAGAGAAATCGTTCTACCGCATAACGGACAAGGGTGAGCTGGAAATCTTCGCCACGCTCCTTGGCGCGCGCCAGCAGACGCGCGCGGACGGATGCGGCCATATCGACTTGGCGCGGCGGCTTCATGCGCTGGCCTCAAGATAAGGACGCATGACATTCTGCATACGAAATACTTTGGCTATCCGCCAAAGGTCATCGGTTCGACCACGACGACGCTTGATCAGCTCGCGCAGCGCTTCAAGCGCCACGTCCAGCCCAACCGTGTTGCGATGCTTGAAGCACTCAACCACTGTTCTTTCGGCGGAAGTCAGCCGAACTTCAACGCCCTCAATCGTTCGAGATTCGACCCCCACCTGTTCGTGAAGGTCGCGCGACCGAACAATGCGCAGATGCACGGCCGATACAGTCGGCGCCCAGGCCTTTGCGCCTATGAGCATCCAGACCTCGTGCGGCGTCTGCGTCCCAAGGTCGTGAACTCGTAGTGCGCTCAGGAGACAAATGATGCCGTTCGGAACGGCGCGTGCAGCGACCGCCAGTGTGTGCTGTGCGCTCGGGGCCTTGCCCGCGAGGCGATATTGGCCGCGGGCCGGTTGTTCCAGCTCACCGTCAAGCACCAGGCGCCGAAGGTATGGCGCCGCTATGCCTGCCGCCTTGAGATCGCGCGCACGCACAATGCCTTGTCGCCGAACCATCTTCAGCGCACGGTCCCGGGGCGTGTCCTTTGGGCGAGATGTCATTTTCTTTTCCTCGGACGTTACATATAACGTCCTAGTTTTATTAACAAGACAAGGCTTGCGATCGCCCGACGACCATTCTTCAACCCCACTGGACCTAAGCCGGCCGCTGCGTCGCCCTGCGCTACTAGACCCTGAGCGGCGGAAACTCGGGAACGGCGCTAACCGGATGGCGATTGCCGCCTTGGCCCGCCCCGTCATCTTTTTCGTGCTCCCGATAGTTTTGGCCTCGCCGAGGCGCATCGCGGATCAATAGTCACCTCTCGGCGTCGCCGATGTTCACCTAGTCGTTCTGCCGCAGCGCAGTTTGAGTACTCGCCCGACCAGCTGTCGCGCGGCCAAACGTTCGTCCTCGAAAGGAGGAGATAGTTGCCTGGAGAACTCAAGAACGAGGTCGCGTCCGACGTTCAAGCGCACAATCCGACGGACAGAACTCAGAGAAATTATCCCGCTCTCAGACACCACAATCTACGAGATGGAACAGCGTAGAGAGTTTCCGCGCCGCTTCTATCTCACGCCCCGATGCGCTGTATGGCGCCTAGCGCAGATTGAAGCGTGGTTGGAGGACTGCAGGGAATCCTCCCGACCAACTCCGAAAGGGCCAGACGTTCGCCGCCGCAAGACAAGACCCGTTCGGCGCCCGAAGAAGTGACTTGTTGCACGACGATCTCAGTCGTGTTTTCCCTCGGCATCCCGCGTCACCCGCTGACGAATTCGGTGCACACGCCGACAAGTATTTGGGGAGAACGTCAGACCTCAGTGCACACACAGCGTGCAGACACCCGAAAAACCCTCCTGCAATCAAGCCACTTCAGTCCAATCCATCATGGGCGCGATGGAGAAGCGGCGGTCGAGCGCGCGGGTCACAGGCGGTGTCTAACGTCTGC
>CALBST010000136.1 GCA_937967425.1 uncultured Caulobacteraceae bacterium | reverse complement strand
ATTGCGGCGCGCGGCGATGCGCAGGCTTTCTTCGAAGCCGCCGCCTCGCGCATCGATCGGGAAAATCGCGGCAACGCTATCCTCGTTGTGATTGAACAAGGGCGTGTCGTAGGCGTGCATGACCAAACCATTGGCGCGCCGGTGAATGACGACACGCTGTTTCAGGTCGCCTCGCTCAGCAAATGGGTGACGGCGTGGGGCGTCATGACACTGGTGGAGCAGGGCGAGATCGATCTTGATGCGCCCGTTTCGCGCTACCTGACGCGCTGGCGTTTGCCGGACAGTCCATACAATGAGCAAGTGACCGTCCGGCGGATTTTGAGCCATACGGCGGGGTTCACGGATGGGCTCGGGTATGGCGGCTTCTTGCCGGACGCGCCGGTGCAAACTCTGGAAGAGTCACTCACCGCCGCTGGCGATGCCGCTTACGGCGCCAATGGCGTGCTGCGTGTGGGACGCGAGCCTGGGTCGTGGCAATATTCCGGCGGCGGCTACACGTTGCTGCAGCTTTTGATTGAAGAAATCAGCGGCGAGCCGTTCAACGATTATATGCGCCGCGCGGTGCTCGCGCCGCTCGGCATGCATGGTTCGACGTTCGTGCTCGATGATGCGAGCCGCACGCGCGTTGCTGAGTTTTATGATACCGACGGCGCCCGCGCGCCGCACTACGCCTACACCGCAACGGCGGCGGCTTCGCTTTACACATCGGCTGCTGATCTCACGCGCTTTGTTGAAGCGCAGGCGCAAGGCGCGCAAGGCGAGCCGGCGGGGCGTGGCGTGTTGCGGCCGGAGACCTTAGCGCTGATGGCGCAACCGGAAGCCGCGTTGCTCGGGGCGCCGTTCTGGGGACTCGGCATGACGCTCTATGGCCGCGACGCTTCCGGCGGGTTCCTGATTGGCCATGACGGCGGCAACCGTCCGGCGATCAACACGACGGTGCGAACCAACCCGGAGACGGGCGATGGCATTATCGTTTTGCTCACTGGCAATGTCAGGCTGGCCTCGGAACTCGGCGGCGAGTGGACGTTCTGGAAAGCGGGCGTCACCGACGTCTATGGATTGATGGCGGCGCGCAACGCGCTTCTGATGCGTTTGCTGGCGGGATGGGCCGTGATCGTTGTGGTGGCGCTAGCGTTGTGGTGGCGCGGTCGCCGCGCGCGTAGCGCTTAGCGCACGAGAGCTGGCGGCCCTGCGCCGAAGTGGGCGATTTCGGTGAAGCCTTCGCCGGATTTCAGCGTCGCGGTGTTTTCGGCGCTAAGCAGCATCCACTCGCCTGCGGCCTCAAACGTATTGAACTGACGGACATCGGCCCATCGGTTCCTCTCAGCGTTGCGCTTGGTCATCCAATGACTGAGAAAGCGCTGAGCGGGCGCGCTTTCGCACACCCAGGCGGAGCGGCGCATGAACATGAGATTGAGCGGCTCGAACAGCTCTCGATGCGCTTTGAAAACAGCATCGAGGTCGGCCAGCGAGATAGCGCTGACTTCGACATCCTGGTGAATAACGCTGATGCAGTCGAAGCCTAACCAGATCGGGTTCGCGGCATTGAACGCGGCGTGATCATGCAAGTCTTGGGCGCGAATGGCGCCGGTATACTCGACCCGGCTCAGTTCGAGGCCGGCGTTATGGCGAAGGACGATCGGCACGCATTGATCTCCTATCGCGCCGCGCGAAGGGTAGGTTGATCGAAGCGGGCGAGTTCGTCGAAGCCGGCGCCGGTTTGCAGCGCCAAGGTTTCGGCTTCGCTCAGCACCAGCCAATCGCCTGCTTCCTCGAAGGTCGCGAACTGGCGCAGCGTCGTCGACATCGCTTCACGCGCGTCTCGCTTGCCGCTCCAATGGTCGACGTGCGCCTGCGCTGCTTTGCTGAAGCAGAGCCAGGCCGAGCGGCGGATGATCTGGAAATTGAGCGGTGCGTAGAGTGTTTGGTAGCGCCCGAAGATGCGGTCGAGATCGTCGAAGGCGATGTTCTCGAACGTTGCGCCCGGAAAGACGATGCTCAGGCAATCGCATTTCAGGAAGGAGCGATTGGCCGCGAGATATTCGGCCACCGCCTGAAGCTCGGCGAGCGTGATCGCGCCGTGGTATTCGGCTATGTTCAGTTCGAGCGTTTCGTTGTGGCGCAGCACAACCGGCACGGCGCGTTCCTCCAGCTTAAGGCTGTGCTCGCGGCGGCTTGAGGATTGGTTAAGGGCGCTGCGCTGACGGCGGTCGCGGTTTTGGATTTTGATCCCAGGCCCGCCGCCCGGCTAGCCGCCCTCAGGTTGACTTTGGGGGGCTGATCGACCAAAAGCCCCGCTTTCCGCCGTCCCGGCTCGTTTCGGGCGCGGATTTATGCTGGGCGACGGGCACACCGCCAGGGCAGTCGCGGCTTCATTCTGAGGCCGCCGGTCCCCGTCACGGAAGAAGGCGCCTGTAGCGCATGACGAAGCGTATTGAAGCTAAGTACAAATCGGACCGCCGTTTCGGCCAGAACCTCTGGGGCCGTCCGAAATCTCCAGTCAACAAGCGCCAGTACGGCCCGGGCCAACACGGCCAGCGCCGCAAGGGCAAGACGTCTGACTACGGCCTGCAATTGGTCGCCAAGCAGAAGCTCCGCCTCTACTACGGCAACATCACCGAAAAGCAGTTCCGCAAGACCTATGAAGAAGCCGCGCGCCGGAAGGGCAACACGGCGGAAAACCTCATCGGTCTGCTCGAGAGCCGCTTGGACGCGGTGGTGTATCGCGCCAAGTTTGCGCCGACGGTGTTCTCGTCGCGCCAATTCGTGAACCACGGCCACGTGAAGGTGAACGGCAAGCGCGTCACCATTCCGTCTTACCTGGTGAAGGTCGGCGACGTGATCGAAGTGCGCGATCGCGCGAAGTCGATGGCGATCGTGCTCGAAGCTCTGGCGAGCCAAGAGCGTGACACGCCGGAATATATCGAGGTCGATCCCAAGGGCATGACGGCGCGCTTCCAGCGCATCCCGCAGCTCTCCGACGTGCCGTATCCGGTGCAAATGGAACCGAACCTCGTCGTCGAATACTACGCGTCGTAAGGCGGGAAGTCGGCAGTCGCGAGATCGCCAGATCGGAAATTGGGGGCCGGTGCGCAGAGCGCCGGCCCCTTCATTTGTCAGTCTGAAATTCGGGGGCGCCAAATCGGCGCTCGTATTCTGAGGGATTGGCGGTAGGATGAGCTTCATGGGGGACCATGAAATCCAGTCCTACCGTGATCTGCGCGTCTAGCAGGAAGCTCTGGCGCTAGCAGAGCTTTGCTATCGCCAGACACGCGACTTTCCACGCGATGAGCTGTTCGGGCTGACCGCGCAAATTCGCCGCGCGGCCGCTTCCATCCCAGCAAACATAGCCGAGGGTTGGGGCCGCGAGAGCACCGGGGCGTATATTCAGTTTCTTCGGATCGCTCAGGGCTCCTGCAAGGAGTTGGAGACCCACGCTTTGCTTGCGCAGCGTGTGCTCGATCGTGGTGACGACATGGTGGAGGTCCTCGCCGCCAGTGACACCGTCGGCAAAATGCTGCGTGGGCTCATTCGTTCGCTGCAGGCAAAGTAGAACTCGCCTCATTCGATTGGCGATTTGGCGATTTCCCGATTTCGCCCTACCGAATTGGTCATGGTGAAACTCACGAAACTGATCGATCAAGCGGTGCTTGTGGCGCCGGGCACGAAGGCGGATCTGGCCAATCGCGCGACCACCGCGGACGATCTCTTTCCGGACAAGGCGGCGGCTGAAGAGGCGACGAAGGACAACGCGAAGGCCATCGATGCGCTACAGGATGCGCTGTGGGCCGAAGGCGCGCGTTCGCTTTTGGTGGTTTTGCAAGGCATCGACACTTCCGGAAAGGACGGGACGGTGCGCGGCGTCTTTAACCGTTGCGGACCGCTCGGCGTTTGCGTGACGCCGTTCGGGCGTCCGAGCGAGGAAGAGCTGGCGCACGATTTTCTCTGGCGCATTCACAAGGCGGCGCCGAAGAAGGGCGTCATCGGCGTGTTCAATCGTTCGCACTACGAAGACGTGCTGGTGGTGAAAGTGCGCGCGCTGGCGCCGCGCGCGGTCATCGAGAAGCGTTACGAGCAGATCAACGCGTTCGAACAGCACTTGACCGCCAATGGCACGACGGTGCTCAAGTTCATGCTCAACATTTCAAAGGACGAGCAGCGCGAACGATTGCAGGCGCGGCTGGATGATCGCGACAAGAACTGGAAGTTCAACCCTGGCGATCTCGAGGATCGCAAGCTCTGGGATGATTTTCAGGCCGCTTACGAGGCCGCGCTCGACCGCTGCTCGACGGAGCATGCGCCGTGGCGCGTGGTGCCGGCCGATCGCAAATGGCAGCGTAACGCGATCATCTCAGCGGTCGTGCGCAAAACGCTGGAGGACATGGCGCCGGCGTATCCGAAGCCGGACTGGAAGCCGTCGGACTTCAAGATCATTTAGCGCTGATGTCGTCTTCCTTGCGGATGATGCCGAGCGAGATGACGCGCTTCAGGGCTTCGTCCGGCGGGATGGAGAGAGGCCGCAGCGTGTTGCGCGGCAGGTAGAGCAGGAAGCCAGAGGTGGGGATCGGCGCTTGCGGCACATAGACGGCGACGAGATCGCTGGCCCCGATGTCTTGGATGACTTCGGCGGTGTTCTCGTTGGTGATGAAGCCGATCGCGTATGAGCCAGGCTGCGGGAATTCGACCAGCACCGCCTGCTTGAACGAGGTGCGCTCCGGCGCGGCGACTTGTTTGAAGACCTGTTTCGCGCCGCCATAGATGGTGCGTACGAGCGGCAGGTTGGCGATGCCCCTATCGGCGGTGTTCACGATCCAGCGGCCGACGAGATTGCCGGCGAGGGCGCCGATGAGCGTGAGCGCCGCCACCGCAAGCAGCAAACCGCCGCCGGGGAAGCTTGTCAGAATTTCAAACCCCCTTGGGACGAGGGGTTCGACGCGCGTGTCGATAAAGGTGACGACCAGCCAGATCAGCCAGGCCGTGACGATAAACGGCAAAACCAAAGCCACGCCGGCGAGGAAGGAATTGCGGAGCCAGGCGAGCAGGTTGAAGTGTGGCGCGGAGGGGGAAGGAGCCATGGCGCCGATGTAGGATAAGCGCGCGGCCGGAGCTAGCGGGACTAGCGGCGGGAACTGCGTGCTCTTACCTTGCGCTGCATGTTTGGTCGCAAAAACACTTTTGTCTCGGCGCCCGAGCGTCGCGGCCCGCGGGACAGCTTTTCGGAAACAGTCATTCGGGTGGTCGAACAGATCGGGCCGGCCGTCATCGGCATCCGGCGCACCAGCCGGCAACGCGGCCTCTATGACGGCGCCGGTTCGGGGGTGATTATCTCGCCCGACGGCTATGCCCTAACGAACAACCACGTTGTCCGCGGCGCCGGTTCGATCGAGGGCGTGCTGCATGACGGCAGCGTCGCATCGGCGGAGGTCATCGGCACGGACCCCGATACGGATCTCGCCCTGCTGCGGCTCAACGGCAAAGGCCATCAGGCCGCGGAGCTTGGCGACTCGAGCAAATTGAGAGTCGGCGAGTTGGCGATCGCGATGGGCAATCCGCTTGGGTTGCAGGCGACGGTTACGGTTGGCGTGGTTTCGGCGCTGCGGCGGACGTTGCGCGGCGAAAGCGGGCGGCTGATCGAAGATGTGATTCAAACCGACGCCGCGCTCAATCCGGGCAATTCAGGCGGCGCACTGATCGATGCGAATGGCGCGGTTGTCGGCATCAACACGGCGATCATCGGCGGCGCGCAGGGGCTCTGCTTTGCAGTCCCCAGCAGCACGGCGAAGCTCATCATCCCGGAGCTGATGCGTGATGGGCGCGTGGCGCGGGGGTGGATCGGGATTGGCGGCCAAACGCAGGAATTGTCGCGTGCGCTGGTGCGTAGGCTCGGGCTCTCATCGGAGAGCGGCGTGCTGGTTGTGGCGGTGGCCGCCGGCGGGCCGGGCGAGGCGGCGGGTCTCGATGAAGGCGACGTGATCCTCAGGCTTGATGGGGAACTGACGCCTTCGGTGGATGCGATCCACAAACTGCTCACGCGCGAACGCATTGGCCGGACTGTGGAACTTGATGTGCTGCGCCGTGGCGCGCGAACCAAATTGAAGCTCGCGGTCACCGCGCGTCCGGAGCCAAGAGCAGCCTGAACCGGCAGCCACATGCGGTGAGAGCTTTACGCGTCTAGCCAGGCGTGCTTCCCAGGGGCAGAACGTGTCTCGCGATTTTGGGGGAAGCGATGATCCGCTGGTTTTTCGCCGTCTTGGCTTTTGCATTGTGGACGGCCCAGCCCGCGGTCGCGCAGCGTTTGACGGCTGCTGACTTCACACAGGCCGCTTCGATGCGCGCCGCCGCCATTTCACCGGATGGCAATTTCGTCGCCGCGATCCAGGGCGTCGAGGGCGGCGAGGCGCTGGTTGTGATCGATTGGCGAACCCGTCGTGCGCAGGCCATCCAGGTCGCGCGCTATGATCGCTCATTGTTCCTCGATGGCGTGGCTTGGAAGAATGACAACCGGTTGCTGTTCTGGGTGCGCCAGCGCATTACGCAATTTGCCTCGGGCACCGGCTCACGACAGCGTTCGAACGAGGGCGAAATCGATGTCGTGCGGATATTTGGCGCCAATCGCGACGGCAGCAACCTCACGCAATTGTTCGAGAACAACCGGCTGGCGATCGATACGCTTTCGGTGCGTTTGATTGATCCGTTGCGCGGCGATCCGGACAATGTGTTGATGGGCACATGGGGACAGGCGGGCTTTACGCTCTATCGTGTCAACGTGAACACAGGCCGCACGTCGGCCGTCGAAGATGCGGCCTGGCAAACGAGCGGCATGCTGGTGAACCGCCAGGGACGGGCAATCATGCGGCTCGACGCGCTCCCGTACAATTCGGGCTATCGCTACTATCGCCGTCCCGCCAGCGGCGGCGGCTGGACTGTTGCGCGCGAAGTGCGGCGCGGTGAACGTTCTCAAAACCGCGACTTCGAACCAATCGCGGCGGGGCCGGGGCCGAACCAGGTCTATGTCGCTGCGCGCCCGGAGGGCCAGGAATACCAAGCAATCTATTTGTACGACACGAGCACCGGCGACTTAGGCGCGCCGATCTACTCGCACCCAAATGCGGACGCCGCGGTGGCTTGGGTGAATTCGCAGGACAATTCGCTTCTCGTCTCGTGCGCGGAAACCCGGCGTGTGGAGTGCCGCGCGACAGATCCAACGATGCAGCGGCACTTCAATGGTCTGGCCGCCTATTTCGAGAATCGCGCTGATTTCCGCTTTGAAGGCAGCTCGGCGGACGGTCAGTATTGGCTTGTGACCGCTAACGGGCCGACCGTACCGCCCACCTACTACGTCTACGATGTCGCCGGCGCGCAGATCAGTGCGGTGGGGCAAGCCTATCCAAACTTGCCGCGCGCAGCGCTCGCCGACACGAGAACCGTCGATTACACCTCGCGGGATGGAATTGCGCTTTGGGGGTATCTGACGACGCCGAATGGCGCCGCCGGCCCGCACCCGACGGTGGTCCTTCCGCATGGCGGCCCTCAAGCGCGCGACAGTTACGGATATGATTTTCTCGTCCAGTTCCTCGTGAACCAGGGATACGCCGTCTTCCAACCCAACTTCCGTGGCTCGGAAGGATCAGGACGATCCTTCGCGCAGGCGGGCTATCGGGAATGGGGCGGCGTGATGCAGAACGATATCACCGATGGCGTCCAGCATCTGATCGCGACGGGTGTCGCCAATCGCGATCGTATCTGCATCGCGGGCATTTCCTATGGCGGCTACGCGGCGCTGGCGGGGGCGGCGTTGACCCCCGATCTTTACAAGTGCGCGATCTCGATCGCGGGATTGTCGGACTTGCCGGAATTGATCGAGACCGAGCGCGCCGACGCAGGCCGGCGCTCCGCCCTTTACGCATGGGTGCAGGAGACAATTGGCGATCCAAACGACAACCGCGAGCAGTTGATCGCGGCGTCGCCGCGCCGCCAAGTCGAGCGGATCAATATTCCGATCTTGCTGATCCACGGCGAAAAGGACGAGACGACGCTTCCTGCTCAATCAGAGCGTATGCGTGACGCTCTTGAGCGCGCGGGAAGGCCAGTGCGCTACGTTGAGATCCAAGGAAATGTTTATCACCCGTGGAACGGGTGGTGGACGCACCAGCAGCGCACCGTGCTTGAGGAAATGAATACGTTCCTCGGTCAGCATATCGGCGGAGAGTGACGCGGCGTTTCGGCTTGTTGGGCGTCGGCATGCGGGCGGGACGCCTGCGGTCGCGGCTTAGGCTGGGACGGTGACGCCTTTTTCGTCGAACAGCGCTTTCAGTTCGCCGGTCTGGAACATCTCGCGGACGATGTCGCAGCCGCCGATGAATTCGCCTTTGACATAAAGCTGCGGGATCGTCGGCCAGTTGGCGAAGTCCTTGACGCCTTGGCGGATGTCGTCATCGGCCAGCACGTTCACGTCGTGATACTCGACGCCGATGTGATCGAGGATGCGCACGACCATTTGCGAGAAGCCGCACTGGGGCTGATCGGCCGTGCCCTTCATGAAGAGCACGACGTCGTGGGCGCCGATAGTGTTGCGGATGGTTTCGAGGGCGTCTGACATAGGGCGGAAGTAAGAGGGCTGCAGGCAGTAGGCAATGGGCAGTTGGAAGCAGACTATCGCCTACCGCTCATCGGCTGCTGCTTTTGGTCCGGTGTCCAGCGCCAGCGCGTGAAGCTCGCCGCCCATCCGGCCCTTGAGGGCGGCGTAAACCATCTGGTGCTGGGCGACGCGGGTTTTGCCGGCGAAGGCGGCTGACCGGATGGTCGCCTTATAGTGGTCGCCGTCGCCGGCCAGATCCTGGATTTCGATGTCGGCGTCGGGGAGGGCTTCGCGCAGGAGCGCCTCGAGAGCGGCAGCCGTCATGGCCATCGGATCGTCCTGAAAAAGCTGAGATTCCAGCTGTTCTATCCCGTGGTGCATGGCATTGCACGCAGCTTTCGGGAACTGCATGACGTTCACGAAAGTTTTGGTTGCGGCCCCGAGCACGGTTCGGGCATCAGGGCCAGTCTGGGGGATGGGCGGTCTGAGAAGATCGCCCACTGCGTGGGAGACGTTGACAAGATCACACTTTCCGAAAATTTAGGCGCCAGCGCCAACCGGCGCAGGGAAAGAAGACCGCAGATTGCGGCGGCCCAGCGTGGCGCTTGGTGGGAGGATGCGAAGACCGGGTTCAGGACAGGATCGAACCAGGCGCAACCAATCACCACAATACGCAGAAATCCTCACCGCGGTGATCCCAAGCGCACGCAGGAGCGCGATGGGGTCGCCAATTCAGAATTCAGGGCAGGCACAAAGGGCAGACCATGACGTTGATGAATTCGCTGCTGATGTTCGCGCAGCAAACTACCGCTCCGGCTGGAACGACACCGGACGCCACGGCCGCTCCGGCGCCGGCGAACACGCCGTCCGCTTCGGAACTGGAAGCTGCGCGTGCGCGCGGCGCCGAAGCGATGAACGAAGCGTCCGGCGCTCAAGAAGTGTCGATGATCGAACTGGTGCAGCACCTCAACGGCGTCGAAATGGGCGTCATGGTGATCCTGGGCCTCTGCGCGATCTACGCCGTCGCCCTGCTGTTCGAAAAAATCTACGTCATGCGTAAGGCCTCGAAGCAGACGAAGGATTTCCTCTCTGCGTTCCGCAAGGCCAACTCGGTTGAAGAAGCCGAAGCTATCGTCCGCAAGCTGCCGAACTCCGGCATCAAGTCGATGTTCGACGCCGGCATGGCGGAAGTCCGCCGCACGCAAGACCTCGGCCTCTACACGATGCGCGACGCCCGCGATCACACGATGCAGCGCGTCGCCTCGGCGATGGCGACCCGCCAGAACGAGCACCTTGAAGACCTCGGCTCCTCGATGACGTTCTTGGCTTCGATCGGCGCCAACGCTCCGTTTATCGGTCTGTTCGGTACGGTCTGGGGCATCATGGTCGCGTTCGTCGGTATCGCGAAGACGCAAACCACGTCGCTCGCGGTCGTTGCGCCTGGCATCGCCGGCGCTCTGCTCGCTACTGCCGCTGGTCTGGCCGCCGCTATCCCGGCGGTGCTGATCTACAACTTCGCCGCCAAGCAAATCTCGAAGCAGGCCACCAAGCTCGACGACTTCGCCTCTGAGTTCATCGCGCTGGTGTCGCGTGACATGGATCGTCGCGCCGGTTGAGCTTTACCTAGCGTTGGAGGACAACCCCAATGGCGGGTAAAGTATCAAGTGGAGGCGGCAGTAGCCGCAACCTTGAGGTGACCGCGGATCCGAACGTGATCCCGTTCATCGACATCATGCTCGTGCTGCTGATCATCTTCATGATCGCGGCGCCCATCTCGAGCGTGGACATCGAGGTTGAGATGCCGGATGCGCGCATCCAGCCGTCGCAACGGCCGCCGCGTCCGACCTGGATCTCGGTGACGTCTGACGGCGTGTTCGTGATGAACGATGCGGTTGATTTGAACGTGCTCGGCGAACGGACATACGAGGCGGTGCGGACCAATTCTCCGCAAATCGCCAACGATGAGTTCGAGATCATGGATCAGCGCATCTACATTCGCGCTAACGCCGATCTTCCGTACCGGGACGTCGTGCGGGTGATGAACCGCCTGCAGGACAAGGGCTTCACCAAGATCGGCCTCGTCGCCGAAGATCGGCGGAGGTAGCCCATGGGTGCGAAAGTAGGTGGGAACAAGGGCGGCCCGGTTTCCGAACCGAACGTCATCCCGTTCATCGACATTCTGCTCGTGCTGCTGATCATCTTCATGGTGACGGCGCCGATCCCGACCGTCGACATCCGCGTCGACCTGCCGCCGCCGAACCCGGTGCCGATCCGATTGGAGGGCCTAAACCCGACAATCGTTGGCATCCGTGAGACGCCGGCCGGTTTGGCGATCTATGTCGACGAAGAGGTCGTGCAGATGTCCAATCTCGGCGATGTCACGCTGACGCATGCGATCCGCAACAATCCGGCGCTCGATACGCAGGACATTTTCGCGGAAGCACGCATCTTCGTGCGCGCTGATCAAACCACGGCTTATGGCAACGTCGTCGACGTCATGAGCCGGCTTCAGGAAGAAGGCTTCGTGAAAGTCGGTATCTTCGCTGAACTAGCGAGCGAGGGTTAAGATCATGGTAGGTCTTCGCCTTTTCTCACTGGGCCTGGCAGCGACTATCTGCTTGACCCTCGTGTACCTCGCGGTCACGCAGCGCTTCAGCGCGATAACCGATCTCTTCGAGGATCAGGACGCGGTGAAGGTGGAAATCGAGGAAGAGGAAAAGCCGCCTCCGCCTCCGCCGCCGCCGCCGGATCGTCCGCCGCCGCCGCCGCCGCCTGAGCAGCGCGTGCCGCCGCCGGATTTGTCCGCGCCGCCGACGCCGACGCCGATCCCGGTTGCGGTTGACCCGCCGCCGGCGCCGCCGACGCCTTCGGTCATCACCAACCCGGTGTGGCTCGAGCAGCCGAACGCCCGCGACTTCTCGCGCTATTATCCAGAGCGCGCGCAGGAGCGGGAAGTAGAAGGCCGCGCGACGATCGAATGCATCGTCAACGCGGACGGCCGCTTGAACTGCACGGTTACGGCTGAAGATCCGCCGGGCTACGGCTTCGGTGAAGCGACGCTTCGGGTGTCGCGCCACTTCCGCATCGCTCCGGCGACGCGTGATGGCGCTGCCACCTCGGGCGGCCGTATTCGCCGGACCATCCGGTGGGTGCTGCCAGACTAACAGCGGCGCTGTCTGCGCAGCGGCGACGCTGCTAAGACCGCGCAATGAACGACGGCGTGAATCCAACGCCAGAGCAAGCCGCGCGATCCTTGAGGGTCGTGCGGCTTGTGTCGTTTGCGGCGTCCGCCGGACTTGCGGCGGCCGTGCTGCTCGCAGTTGCGGCGCTGCGCTACGCGCCGCCCCAGCCGGAGCCGGAGGCGCCGCGCGTCGTGTTGAGCGAGATCGCGCGCCCGCCTCAGCCGCAGCCGCCGCGGGCGCAACCGCCGGCTTCGCCTCGCGAGTCAGAGCCGCCCGAAACCACGCCCGCGCCAACGCCCGCCCCGGAGTCGCCGGCGATCATCGAACCCATCGTCATCACTGATCCCGTTTGGCTCGAGCGGCCGCGCAATCCGGAGCGCTTCTATCCGCGCGAGGCGTTCATGCAGGATATTGCCGGAGAGGTGGTGCTCGATTGCGATGTCGGTCTCAATGGCCGCTTGGACTGCGCCATTGTCTCTGAAACACCGGAGGGCCGCGGGTTTGGCGATGCGGCGCTTCGCATTGCGGGCGCGCATATTATGCGCCCGCCCACACGCAATGGCGCGCCGGCGCCGGCGCGTTATCGCATGGTTGTGCCGTTTTCGCCGGGAGGCTGAGTCAATCGCGCAAGCGTGATCGTAGTCGCGCGCGTGTGAATATCGGCCGTGCACAAACGCGCGCACGCTCATCTCAACCCGGCGCGAGACCGGATGTCGAGCAGGGAGTGCAAGATATGACGCAGACGGTTGGCGTGCGTGCGGCTTCGGTCATGACTTCGGCGGCATTGCTCGGAATCCTGGTCGCTGGTGCGTTGAGCGTGTCGATTACGCTGCAGGCGAGCACCACCGATGCGCCGATCATTTCCGTGCCGCTGCTGGAGCGCCCGCCGGAGCCGCCGCCGCCGCCGCCGAGACCGCGCGAGACGCCGCCGCCGCAACAGCCGCTGCGGGATGAGAGCGCGCTCGATCTGCCGCCAATCTCCCCGCTCGAGCCCGACGCGCCGCCGCAAACGACGACGATCGCCTTCCCGGGCCCGTCAGAGATCACAAATCCGCGATGGCTGCGTCAGCCGCGCGACCTCGCCCGCTACTATCCGGCGCGGGCGCTGGCGCGAGAACTGCCGGGCGTCGTGTCGTTGGATTGCCTCGTCGATTTAAACGGGGCTCTGCATTGTTCGGTGCTCTCCGAAACGCCTATTGGATGGGGCTTTGGCGATGCGGCGCTGCGGATATCCCGCGATTACCGGATGGTCCCGGCCATGCGTGATGGGCGGGCGGTGGAGGGCCGCTATCGTATGCGGGTTCCCTTCGAAGTCCGCTAGCCCGGGTGGAGAATTACGAGAGCCGTCTCCGCATTTTAGCCGTGATTGGCTCGCAAATGCCGCGACTGAGGGATAGAACCACGCGTTCTGGACTGGAGAAAATGACGATGAAAGTTCTGTTCGGCGCGACCGCCGCGCTGATGTTGATGGCGGCGCCGGCCCTGGCCCAGACGAGTCTGCCCGCGCAATGCAGTTTCACCGCACCGCCGGCCATCCCGGATGGCGCCAACGCGACGAACACGCAGATGACGCAAGCGCGCGAAGCCTTGGCGGCGTGGCGCACCACGCGCGAGGCTGAGCTTGCCGCCTGCAACGCGGCGGCGCAGCAGCTTCAAGCGCAAGCGCAAGCGGCGGCGAACGCGCACAATGCGGGCATCGCTGAAACCAACACGACGATCACGCGCTTCACGGAAGAGAACGCCGAATACAGCGCGCGTGGTTCAACAGGCGGCCGCCGCGAGCGCGGCAGCATCACCAACTGATCCGAGACCCAAGTCGAGGCGCTGAACGCGCTGGCCGAAAGGCTAGCGCGTTTCGCTTTCTGCGGCGCCGCTTTGCGCCTGAACCGGCGCGTAGCGCCAGAGCGGCGTGAACACCGCCAGCGCGATGGCGGCGATGGCAAGACCGATCGCCGGTGCAAAGGCGGCGGCGCGCGGACCAAATTCGCCGGCGGCAAAACCGACCAGCGCCGAGCCGACCGGCGCGCCGCCCATGAAGCCCATCGAATAGACGGCGAGCACGCGGCCAAGATAACGCTGACCGGCCGCGCCCTGGACGATGGTGCGGCTCGTTGAAATGGCGACGCCGGCAACCAAACCCCAAATCACGACGACAAGAGCGAACAGCACGAACGGCTTGTGAAAGCCGAATGTGAACAGCGCCGCCGCGCCGATGAGATGTGAGACGATGAGCGCGCGGCCAGGCTGGATGAGCGGCTTCAAGCGGCTGAGCACAACCGCCGAGACAAACGAAGCGCCCCAAAACAGGGCGAACAATGTGCCGAGCTGGCTGGCCTGGGCGCGCGGATCATCGCCGTAATACTCACGCACAATAAGCGGAAACAGAACTTGGAACGATCCAATGACGAAGACGCCCACATAAGCGGCCGAGATCAGCATCGGCGACATGACCGGATCGCGGAAGGAATAGGCGAGGCCTTCGCGCAAATCGCGCAGCGCGCCTTGGAGGGTTCGTTCGTGGCCGTGCGGCTTCGGCGCTTGCAGGCCGAGGCAGATGACGGCGCCCGCCGCGAGGGCCAGCGCCTGGAGCGCCAGATACGGGGCGGGATTGGAGCCGGCGAAGCGCGCGGCCAGGATGCCGGCAATCTGTGCGCCGATCTGAACGGCGGTGGTGACGGCGGCGGCGGTGGCGATCGGGGTGTGTTTACCCAGCTCTGCTTCGCGGGCGACGATGCCGTTTAGCGCCGCATCGCGGACGGGCATCATGAACGCCGCGCAACAGCCGACGATGATGGCGTAGCCGATGAGCAATTCGTAGGTCAGCGCCCCGGACGCGACGACGCCGCAGAGCGCCAGGCTCATGAACGCGAATGCGAGATTGAGTTTCGCAAGCGTCGTGCCGGCGCGCGCGCGTTCGGCCAGCAGGCCGCCGAACAGCAGAAGGCAGAACATCGGCGCGGACAGCGCCGATTGTGCGAGGCCAATGCCGGCCGGCGTCGCAGTGAGCACAAATGCAACGAGCGACGGATACAGGACGAACTGCATCCCGAACGCGAAGAAGTAGCAGGCGACGAGCGCGTAATAGAGGTTGAGTTCGGACAGTATGCCCAAACCGGGTTTGCGCCCGTGGTCCGCCCCTGGCTCCATGGGCTTTTGCCATAGTCGGCGCGGTGGCGCGGGTCCAGTGTGCAGGTTGTTGACGCGAGCTTAACGCGCGGCGTGCTGGCTGGTGTGATGGCGCTGCCGAATCAGCCTCGGGCCGATCTTTCGGACCCACCGCAGCCGCTGGAACTTACCCAGCAGCACACGCCGCGTGCGCGCCACGCGTTGGTGCAGCGTCTGTGCGAGATCGTGTCATGGCCCGAGACGCGGTTGCCGTCTTATGAGCGCCAGCTGGCGGCCGATATTCTCGTCGACTTGTTGCGGACCAGCAATGTCGAGCTGCGGCGACGGTGCGCACAGGGGCTGGCGCGCGTGAACGATGCGCCGAAGGCGTTGCTGCGGTATTTGGCGCGCGACGAGATCAGTGTCGCGCAGCCGCTGCTGGAGCATGGCGCCGGTTTCGACGATGCCGATCTGATCGCAACCGTGCGCGCGGGCGTGAGTTGGCACTGGCTGGCGATCGCCAAGCGGCGCGGGCTCAGCGAGCCGATCACCGACAGCATCTTTCAGACGGGCGACATCGCGGCGATGGAAGCTGTGTTGCGCAATCCGACATCGCGGCTGTCGACACAGGGCGTCGATCTGGTGGTTGCGAAATCGCGTCAGGCGCCGAGCCTGCCGGCGTTGCTTGTTCCGCGTCCAGAACTGAAGCCGACGCAGGCGCTCGTGCTGTTTTGGTGGGCCGGCTACGAGGCGCGGCTGCAAATCCTTCGCCGTTTCGCGGTCGATCGTCAGGTGCTGATCCAGGAGCTCGGGGAGGTTTTCAAGCTCGCAGCGGCGGAGGGTTGGGCTGACGCCGACACGCGCAAGACCTTGCAAGTGATCGAGCGCCGGCAGCGCAATCGCGCGGCGGCGGCGAAGAGTCCCTACAAGTCGCTGGAAGGCGCGCTTGCCGCCGCAGAAGGCGGGCTGGATCGCGCGCTCCTCCACGAGATCGCGCACTTGGCCGGCGTCAAACCTACCACCGCCGCTCAGATATTCGCCGACGCGGGCGGCGAAGCGATTGGCGTGTTCTGCAAAGCGGTTGGCCTGAAGCGTCCGTTGATGATTGCGCTGTGGCGAGCGTTGCGCCGCCCAAACGGTGATCCGGATACAACGGACAATTCGCTCGGCCGCGCGGTCTATGTGTTTGACACATTGGCGACGGCGAAGGCGCAGACGGTTTTGCGGTATTGGAATTGGTCATTCACCGCCGACGCTGCTGGAATTCAGCAAGAAACCTATGGCAACGACGTGCTCGAATTGTCGTTGGCGCGTCGCAACGCCGCGCTGTTGTTTGGGCGTAACGGCTAAGCCTGAACCGCCGTTAAATCTGGCGAATCCGAGAGGGCGGCGTTAAGCCTTGGCGCCGCGCGATGGCGGCGCGGGGAGGCTCACAAATGCTTCACGCCGCAGCTTTGCTGAGTGGCTTGTTGGTCCTGTGGATATTGGTCACGCAACGCGCGAGTTCTCCACAAGACTGGGTGATTGCGGGCGTTGCCGTGGTGGCTTGCGTCATCGTTGGGCTTCGCTTCGGCGGCGCCAGCCGCGCCTTCATTCGTGCGCCGCGCTTGCTGGCGCTGAACGTTGCGCGCGCCGGCGCTGTGATGCGCGGAACGGTTGCGACCTTGCGCGCGGCGATTTCGGCTGATGTCACGATGAAACCGGCTCTGGTGCGCGTGCGTTCGCGCGCAGATAGCGTGGCCGAGCGCGCCTCGTTCGCAAACATGATTAGCGCGACGCCAGGCATGGCTGTGGTCGAGACCGATGCGGCTGGCATGCTCGTCCATGTCCTCAACGAGGATGCGATCGACGCCGCAGATCTTGGCCGGCTCGAGGATAGGATCGCTGGTGGAGGGCGCAGATGACTGCGTTAGCCGCCGCGATCGGCGTTGGCATCGCCTTGTTGTTGTGCGTGGTGCGGCTCTTCGCCGGTCCGACGCTGTACGACCGCACGCTGGCGGCGAACGGCATGATGATCAAGATCGCCGTTCTGGTTGCGGCGGCCGGTGTTGTCGCCGGCCGCGGCGTCTATGTCGATGTGGCGCTGGCGTTTGTGCTGGCGTGCGTTGTCGTCAACGTGGCGGTGCTGAAGTTTTTCCGGTCGCGGACGCTGCAGGCGCCGCTGGCGCGGGCGGAGGATCAATGATGGACACGGGCGGTGTCATCGAGGTCTTTCGGCTTGGCCTCTCTGGCCTCGTCATCGCGGTTGGCTTGGTGCTGATCGCGGGCGGGGCGCTCGGCTTGCTGCGCTTTCCTGATCTCTACACGCGTTTGCATGCCGCCAACGTCGCCGACGTCGTGGGCTCGGTCGTCGTTGTGCTGGGACTTGCGATTGCTGCGCCGGATTGGGGGATTGCGCTGAAGCTGCTGCTGTTGGCGGCGCTGTTGATCGCGATTGGGCCGACGCTGACGCACCTGGTTGCGCAGACGGCGCACGCGGCGGGTTTAGCGCCGATTTCGGGGCAGTACGCAGCGCCGCGCCCTGGCGCAACGCGGCCGAGCTCGCCGCCATGATCACCCTGTTGCCCTGGTTGGCGCTTGCTTTGGTCGCCGTCGCGATCGCGTCGGCGGCCGGCGCGCTGTTGGCGCGCTCGCTGTTCGTGACGTGCATGCATGTCATCGCGGCGGGCGTTTCCTGCGCGGCGGCGGCGATGCTGGTGCGCGCGGGCGACGGCGCTCTGGCGTTTGCGGTTTTTGCTGGAGCGTGGGCGCCGGTGTTCTTGCTGGCGGCGATGCTGCTGAGCGCACGCTCCGCCAAGACGAGCCGGCGCGGGCTGCCGTGGCTCAGCATCTCGGGCGCCGGCGCCGCGGCTGCCGCGATCTGGTGGCCGCTGTTTGAGTTGCGCGGCGCAGCGGCTTTGCCGCCTGCTCAGCCAGTGGATGCCTTGAGCTTTTGGCTCGCGCCGCTTGTGTTCGCCGCGATTGTCGCGTGCCTTGGTGCGCTCGGGTACGGCGAACGCGGCGCGCTGACGCGCAGGGGCGCGCCATGAAGGGCGCGCAAGTTGTTGTTGTCGCGGCGGCGCGCTTGTTCACGCCGCTCATGGCGCTCTTCGCGATGGCGCTGCTGGCGATGCGCGCGGCCGGTGACGGCGTGGGCTTCGTCGCCGGCCTGGCGTTTGGATTGTTGTTGGTGCTGCACGCGCTGACCTTCGGCGCCGAGGCGTCCCGGATCGCGTTTCCGCCGCCAATGGCGCGCGTTTTCTTGGCGCTCGGGCTTGCCGGCGTGTGCGTGGGTGCAGGTCTGCCGGAATTCTTGTACGCCGCTCAGCTGATCGAGGCCGGCGCCTTCGCGCTCACAGTCTCAGGCGGCGCGCTTATCGTTCAAACACTCTTCGGCCGTGCGCCGACCTTGCGGGACGGCGAGTGGTGATGGCCGCAGCATCGCTGGAGCCCTTGCTCGCCGCCGGCGCGATTGCGCTGGTTGTCATCGGCGCCATGGCGGCGTTGTTGCTTGCGAACGTCGTGAAGCGCATCGCGGCGCTGATGATCGCGGGTTTCGGCGCGATCGTGGCGCTGGCGGCGCTTGGCGCGCCTGACAGCGCCTTGGTGGCGGGGGTCGCGATCGTATTCGCGCAAACGGTCGTGGGCGTGGCGATTGCGGTCCGGCTGCAGGAAAGTTACGGCGCGATCGAAACGCCGGAGATCGATAGCGCCGATGGCGCCGGCGATGCGCGGGACCAAGCGCCATGAGCGGCGCTTACTTTAACCTGCTGCAGACGCATGCGCCGCTGCTGTTGCTTGTTGTTCCGCTCATTGGGGCGGCGTTTGTTTTGATCAGCGGCTCCGCGCGGCTAGCCTGGCTGGTTGCTTGCCTCAGCGCGGGTGCGGCTGCAGCAATCGGTTCGGATTTCGTGGCGCGGCTGTTGAGCGCGGACGCCGCGGTGGCCATCGCACAAGTGGGGCCCGCGCTTCACATCGATGGCATCGGCGCTTTCGGCGCCGCTTTGCTGGCTTTGACGCTGACGCTTTGTGTGATCGCGAGCGGCGCCTCGCTCAAGGATGCCGGCGTGAAGGAGGCGCCGGTTTCGTTGGCGCTCGTGTTGTGCGCGGCGGCCAGTTGGATGGGCGCTCTTCTGGCGCGCGATCTCATCGCCGTGGTCGTAGCGGTCGAGGCTGCGTGGTTGGCTTCTGTGGGGTTGGCGGTCGTGAACGCCGCGCGCGAACGCGCGCCGCTGAATGGCGCGTTGCGCATGTTGAGTCTTGGCGGCGTGGGCGGCGCTTTGATGCTTCTAGGCGTCGCCATGTTGGGCCGGGCCGCGGGCGGATTCACGCTCGACGCGCTGCCGGTCGCGCACATTCGGATGCCCAATCTCGCGAGTGCTGGCGCGGCGCTGATTATGCTGGGACTCGCGATCAAGGTTGGGGTGGCGCCCATTCATGCCTGGAATGCGGCTGTGCTCGGTCGTGGCAATGCGATGCTGGTGCTTGGCGTCGGCGCATTGGGCGTGTTGGGCGCGCTCAGCGTGCTTTGCCGTTTCGCGGCCTACACGATCACGGCGCCGGAGCTTGGCGCGGCGATCTCGGCGGCGCTCGCTGGCCTTGGCGCGGTGAGCGTGGTGTTCGGATCGGTGCAGGCGGTGGGCGCGCGCAATTTGTTACGGCTGGCGGGTTATGCCGGCGTCGCGCAAGCCGGCTGCGTGCTGATGAGCGTGGGGCTAGGCTCACCGGCGGGCTTTGCGGCGGCGCTCATTCAATTGGTGGCGTTCGCGGCGGTGGCGTTGGCGTTCTATGGCGGCGCCGCTGCTGGACGTGTGCAGTCGCTGGCGATGCTCGATGGTTACGGACAACGCGCGCCGCTGGCGAGCGCCGCGATCGCGGCGGGCGCGCTGAGCCTGATGGGCGCGCCGCTGACGATCGGCTTCCTCGGGCGCTGGCGATTGGTGGAGGCGGGTGTCGGCGCCGGCTGGTGGTGGGCGGCTGGTCTGGTGATCGTCGCCTCGCTGGCGGGCGTGTTCTATGGCGGGCGCTTGATTGAGCGCATGTACTTCCGCCGCGCCAATACGGCGTATGCGGGAGAGGGCGGCGTGTGGCGTGTCATGCTGGCGCCGGCGCTATTGGTCGCGATCGCAACGATCGCGATCGGGTTTGCGCCTGTATTGCTGTTGCGGGCGGCCGACATCGCCTCCGGTGTGATGACGGGGATCGGGATATGAGCGCGGAGATTGCTCTGCTCTGCGTTCTCGCCGCGCCTCTGCTGCAAGCAGTGCTGGTGATGGTGTTGCGCAAGCCGCCGGGACTGCGCGATCTCGTTCATATCGGCTTCTCGCTGTTCGCTGCGGTCTGCGCGGCGTATCTGGTGGGCGCGGTTGCGCAAGGCGAGACGGCGCGCATCGTGCTAGCGCGGCCATTGCCGAACGTCGATCTTGCGTTCGCGATCGATCCGCTCGGCGCCATGATGGCCGCGGTTTTGACCGGGCTTGGCGTTCTGCACGCCGTCCACGCGGCGGGCGTTGTCCGGGCCAAGCAAGAGAAGGCGCCCGCGCGGCTGCTCGCCTTCATCGCGCTCGCGATGGCGGGCGTGTGCGCGGTGGCGTTCTCGGCGAACCTGTTCAGCTTCTTCGTGGCGTATCAGGCGCTGGCGTTGGCGGCGTTCCCGCTGGTCGCGCATCGCGGAGACGACGAAGCGCGCCCGGCGGCGCGGGCGTTCTTGGCGATGTTGTTGGCGAGTTCGATCGGCCTGTTCTTGCCGGCGATGATCTGGACGTATGCGATCGCCGGCGCTCTCGACTTTCAAGCAGGCGGCGTGCTCGCGGGGCGCGTCGATGCGTTTACCGCGAACGCGCTGCTGGTTTTGTTTGTGCTGGGCATCGCCATGGCGGCGATCCCGCCGATGCATAGTTGGCTGCCTGCATCGAGCAGCGGCCCGTTTCCGGCGCTGGTGGCGATCCAAGCACTGGCGGTGCTGCCCGCTGGCGGCATCGGCATTCTCAAAGTGGTGACATTCGTGTTCGGGCCGGCGATGGAGGAGGCCGTCATCGCGTCACGATCGCTGATGGCGCTTGCCGGTGTGGGCATGGCGGCGGCGGCGCTGATTGCGCTGTCACGGCAGGATATTCGCGAGCGCTTGGCGTATTCGTGCATGGCGCAATCGCTTGCAGTGGTGATGGGTGCGTTGCTGGCGTTGCAACCCAGCCCATTTGCGGCGGCGGGCTTGTTCGCCGCCGCGCTCCAGGTCGTTGCGCTTGCGTGCGCCTCAGCGACGCTGCTGATGGCGGCGGGCACGACGGCGGCGATTACGGCGCGGACAAAAGTGGCCGATTACGCCGGCCTCGGCCGCGTGATGCCGTGGACGTTCGCGGGCTTTGCGATTGCTTCGGCGAGCATGATCGGAATGCCGCCATTTGCCGGCGCATGGGCGAAGCTCTGGCTGATCACAGCGGCGGCGGGTTCAGGACTTGTTTGGGCGGCGGTGCTCGCAAGTGTCGCCGCGATCTTGACCTTCACCCATCTTGGCCCGCTCGCTGCGAACGCCTTAGCCGCGCGCGCGCCGACGGACGCGTTCAAACGGCCGGACGGCGCATCCATTTTGCTGGCGGCGCCTGTTATCCTGGCGGCGGCGGCGACGCTTTCGCTGCTGGTGCTGGCCGATTCAATCGCCGTGTTTCTCTCACCGATCTGGACGCCGGGCGCGCCATGAGCCGAACTCTGCCTCCTCCGCGCAGCGGCATTACCGGACTGTTGTTTGTGTTTTGTCTGACGGCTCTGCTGCTTGGGCTTGGCTTCGACATTTTCGGCGGCGCGCGGTTGCGCTTTTGGATTGGCGATCAGCCGGCCGCTGCAGCGGCTGTCGGTGTCGCCGCGGTTTTGTTGGTGATTTTGGCGGCGCAGGCGGCGCGGCTGGCGCTTGGCCGCCGTCGCGGCCGCGACGAGGGGGGCAACGATGCCAGCTCTCACTCTTAATCCCGGCTTCGTTCCACTTATCGCGGCGTTGCTTGTGCTGGCGATGCCGCGGACGTTGCGATCGCCGGTGATCGTCGGGTCGGCGCTGGCGGCGTTCTGGCTTCTGCTCGATCACGAATTTGGCGCCGCATCGGCGATGGCGCAGATGGGCTTGCCTGTCGTGCTGCTCAATCTGGATGAGTTGAACCGCATTTTCGGCATCGCCTTGCTGATCGCGCTGATCGTGATCGGCATCTACTCGGGCGCCCGCCGCAACAGATACGAGGACGCGGCGATCCTGTTGCTCGCAGGCAGCGCTGTGTCTGCGCTGTTCGTGGGAGATTTGATCAGCTTCGTCGCCGCGTTGACGCTCGGCGGATTGGCGGCGGCTTGGGTTGTGTTTGCCTCGCCGGTCGAAGGCGCGGCCAGATCGGGAGCACGCTTGCTGATTTGGCACGGCCTCGAGGGCCTGCTGTTTCTCGTCGGTGTTGCGTTTCATTTGTCCGCGGGCGCGCAGGCGTCGGTGGTTGGGCGGCTCGACATCACCTCGATCGGCGGCGCGTTTATTTTCGCCGCGCTGATGATCCGGATTGGCGCGCCGATGGCGCATGTGTGGCTCAAAGACGTGGTCTCGCACGCCTCACCGACCGGCGCGGGCGCGCTCTCGGCATTCACGACCATGCTGGGCGTCTACACGCTGGCGCGATTGTTTCCCTCTGAACCGCTGCTGGTTTGGATCGGTGCGGCGATGATCGCGATTGGCGGCTTCTACGCCTGTGCCGAGGACGATGCGCGCCGCGCGGGCGCATATGGCCTGATGATGCAAACCGGCTTGTGTGTTGCGCTGGTCGGGGTCGGCACGCCATTGGCGCTGGCCGCCGCTGAGGGGCACGCGTTCGCGGCGATCCTCTCATTCATGGCGCTGCAATTGATGCTCGGCGCGGTGCTTGAACGCCATGGCAGCGCGCGGATCTCGCAGCTGGCGGGCGTTGGCAGGACGATGCCGATCAGTGCGTTGCTGCTGATCGGTTGCGGGCTTGCTGTGTCGGCGGCGCCGGGCCTCGTCATGTTTGCATCGCAAGCGGCAGCGCTCGAAGCCAGCCAGCAATGGGATTTGCGCTCGTTGTGGCTGATGATCTGGGCGTCGCCTGCAATCTTGCTGGTGTCGTTGCTGCTGCGGCCCGCTCTTGCAGCTTACACGCCTCTGCAAGAGGTGCGCCCCGTTCGCGAGGCGCCGTTCTCGATGTTGCTGGGAGCGGGGCTGGCGCTGTTCTTGTGTTTCGCGGTCGGGCTCGCGCCGCGCTGGTTGTTTGACCTGATGCCGGCGGAGATCGCGTTCCAGCCGTTCGTGCTCGATCGGATCACGCCGCAACTGCAATTGTTGGGCGCCGCCGGCGTTGCGTTTCTGGTGCTGCGCGTGACGCGCGTGGTGGCCAAGGAACAACGCGTAGAGCTTCTGGACATCGACGCTTTGTACAGGGGGCCGTTGGCGCAAGCGGGCAGATGGGCAGGCGTGCTGGCGCTTAGGGTCTACGGGGCTTGGCAGAGCTGGACCCGCCGGACGACGAACGCTGCCGGCCATGGCTTGGCGGCGCTCGCCGCCGCGTGCGATCGCCCCTATGCGCCCTCTAACGCGGCGGCGGTCACGTTCTTCTGCCTCGGCGCGGTGCTGCTGGTGATGTACTTAGTCCGCTAGCAAAAGCCTGGCTGGACAGGCGGCGTTGCACCGCTTCAACCTTCTCGTTTCTTTTACAATGAACGACCGTTCAATATTGGCGGCACGTTTTCCCTTGCAAGACTTGCTTCTATACTCATACTATATCTGAGCTTCACTTGCAGTAAGCAGCAGGGACAATGGAAAATCAGCGCGACTTGGTGCGCATGGCCGCGGAGATCGCGGCCGCTTACGTTTCCGCCAATCCGGTGCAGGCGCAGGATATTCCGGCGCTGATCCGGACTGTTCACTCTGCCTTGCTGGAAGTCTCGGGCGTGACCGCCGCCGCCCCGGAAGCGACGCCCGAACCGGCGGTTTCGATCAAGAAATCGATTACCGCCGATTACCTCATCTGTCTGGAAGACGGCAAAAAATTCAAATCCCTGAAGCGGCACCTGCGGACCCGCTACGGCATGACGCCCGATGAGTACCGGGCGAAGTGGGGCTTGGCGCACGACTATCCCATGGTGGCGCCCAATTACGCCAAAGAGCGCTCGAACCTCGCCAAGCGCATGGGGTTAGGCCAGTCGCGCAAGGGCGGCTGA
>CALBST010000135.1 GCA_937967425.1 uncultured Caulobacteraceae bacterium | reverse complement strand
TCTGCGCGGCGGAGCGCAGGCCGCCGAGGAACGGATACTTCGAGTTCGAAGCCCAGCCGCCCATGATGATGCCGTACACGCCGAGCGAGCTGATCGCGAACAGGTAGAGAATGCCGACATTCAAGTCGGCGATCACAATCCCCGGCCCCCACGGCACAACCGCCCAGCCAATGAACGCGAGCACAAACGTCAGCAGCGGCGCGAGGATGAAGACGGTCTTGTTCGCGCCCGCCGGGATGACGATTTCCTTGAATACGAACTTGAAGAAGTCCGCGAAGGATTGAAGCAGACCAAACGGACCGACGACGTTCGGGCCTTTGCGCAATTGCACCGCCGCCCAGACTTTGCGGTCGAACAGCAGCAGGAACGCGAGCGAGATCAGCAGCAGGATGCAGATGGCCAGGATCTGGCCCGTCTTCATCAGCGCCCACTCCCATTCGACCGGGAGCGCGATCAGCGGAACGTAGTCGGCAGCCGGGTTCATTCCGCAGCCACCTTGTGAGCTTGAGCGCGAAGCCGTGAGCACTCGGCCATCGTCTTCGACGCGCGCGCGATCGGATTGGTCAGATAGAAGTCCGTGACCGGCGATTTGAACGGATCGTTCGAGACCTGGCCGTCTACGCCAATCCTAGCGGCATCGAAGCCCGCGCCATCGGCGGCGCCGGGCGCGTAGTCGACCTGACCGAAGGTCGGGTGATCGGCGATCATCTTTTGGCGCAACGCCAGCAGCGAGTCATACGGCAGCGTCTTGCCAAGGACAGCCGAGAGCGCGCGCAGGATCGTCCAATCCTCTTTGCCCTCGCCCTTTGGAAACGTCGCCCGGCGGCCGTATTGCACGCGGCCTTCGGTGTTGACCCAGGTCGCGTCTTTCTCGGTGTAGGCCGCGCCCGGCAGGATGATGTCAGCGCGGTGCGCGCCAGCGTCACCGTGCGTGCCGATATAAATGATCGTGCCGGCGCTCGGGAGTGCGACTTCGTCGACGCCGAGCAGAACGAGGACGTCGAGCCCGCCCTTCAGCATGTCGCTTGCGTTCTTGCCGCCCTCGCCCGGCAGGAAGCCGAGATCAAGACCGGCGACGCGCGATGCGGCCGTGTGCAGCACATTAAAGGCGTTCCAGCCGTCTTTGCTGAGGCCCGCAGCGAGTTTACCCGCTGCGCGAAGAACAGTGCCGCCGTCAGCGCGTGCGACTGCGCCGCTGCCGACAATCACCATCGGCTTCTGCGCAGCTTTCAGTTTGTCGCCGAAGGCGCCGAGTTGGCCGAGCGATTGCGGGCCGGCGCCGATATGGGCGTACTTGTAAGTAAGATCGGCCGCTTCGCCGACGACGCCAATCTCCGCCCCGCGCAGCCACGCCTTGCGCAGGCGCGCGTTCAGCACCGGCGCTTCGATACGCGGGTTCGTGCCGATGAGCAGGATGACGTCGGCTTCGTCGATGCCTGCGATGGTTGAGTTGAAGAGATATTCCTGGCGCGCGCCGCCACCGATCTGGGCGCCGTCCGCACGGCAATCGGTGTTCGGCGAACCGAGCGCCCGGAACAGATCGAGCGTCGCCTTCATGCTTTCAGCGCAGGCGAGATCTCCGGCGATGGCGCCGATCTTCTTGGGGTCGCCGCTCAGAACTTTGGCCGTCAGCGCGAGCGCCTCTTCCCAGCTTGCCGCACGCAGCTTGCCGTTCTCACGGATGTAGGGGCGATCGAGACGCTGACGGTTGAGGCCATCTTCGGCGTAGCGTGTCTTATCCGAGATCCACTCTTCGTTAATCTCTTCATTGACGCGCGGCAGCACCCGCAAAACTGCGTCGCCACGCGCATCGACGCGAATGTTGGAGCCAAGCGCGTCCATCACGTCGATGGTCTCGGTCTTAGTCAGCTCCCAGGGGCGCGCGTTGAAGGCGTAGGGCTTCGAGGTGAGCGCGCCGACGGGGCAGAGATCGATGACGTTGGCCGAAAGCTCGCTCGAGAGCGAGGCTTCCAGGTAGGTGGTGATTTCCATGTCCTCGCCGCGGCCGGTGGCGCCGAGTTCCGGCACGCCGGCTACCTCGGTCGCGAAGCGGACGCAGCGCGTGCATTGGATGCAACGCGTCATCACCGTCTTCACCAGCGGGCCCATGAACTTTTCCTCGACGGCGCGCTTGTTCTCGTCGAAGCGCGAACCGCCGCGGCCATAGGCGACGGATTGGTCTTGCAGATCGCACTCGCCGCCCTGGTCGCAGATCGGGCAATCGAGCGGGTGGTTGATCAGCAGGAACTCCATCACGCCTTTGCGCGCCTTGTCGACCGTCGCGCTCTTTGTGACGAGTTCGTTGAGCATATCATCGCGCGGCGGCGGCAGGTCCTTCACCTGCTGCGCGCACGATGCGACCGGCTTTGGGCCTGACTTGCCGCCGACTTTCACTTCGATCAGACACATGCGGCAGTTGCCGGCGATCGAGAGCCGCTCGTGATAACAAAAGCGCGGAATCTCGGCGCCGGCGGCTTCGCACGCCTGCAGCAAGGTAAGTTCCGGAGGAACGTCGACTTCTACGCCGTCGACGAGGATTTTCGTCATGAGTCTGACCGCTTTCGCGGAGGCGAATGACCGATTTATTGCGTCGCCGCAAGTGGGCGAAAGGTCCGCTGCGCTGGCGGCCTAGCTGAGAATTGTTCGCAAGTTCCGAGAGTTGCGACGGCGGAACGCACACGGTTCCGCGGTATGGACTTAAGCTGCTGACATTACAGCGATTTTGCCGGAACGGACAGCGCCTCGCCTTGTTGTCTCAGCAAGGGCGGACACCAGTGGAGCTTTATCTCATGCCGAACAACCAACAACAGCAACAAAACGACCCACGCCAAGCACAACCGGGACGTCCGAATCCCGATCGCGAACGTGAAGACATGGAGCGCCCCGAGCGCGAACAAGATCGCATCGAACGCGAACGTCGCGAACAGCGCCAGTAAGCGCTGCCGACAGTGCGAACGAATGGAGCGGAGCGGTGAAAGCCGCTCCGCTTTCGTTCGGGCTCAGACCTGCGTGAGCGCGCCCTCGCCCACCACCGTGATCCACTCGCACACGCGCCATTTGGCGACGACGCCCTGGCTCACATACGGATCGGCTCGGGCGAATTCTTCCGCGATCTGTGGCGTTTCGGATCTGAACAACAGCAGGCCGAAGGCCGGATCACCGCTAGGCACGGCGCCGCCGAGCTGAAGCTCGCCGCGATCAGCAGCGGCGCGCGCGAGTTCGAGATGCGCGGGACGCACGGCGCCACGCTTTTCCATCCAATCCGGCGCGTAGTCGTAGATAAGCAGGAAGTGTTTCATCACTCAGCCGCCACGGCGCGCACTTGATGCACGCCTTTAGCGGCGCGGTAGCGATCGATGCGTTGTTCGATCTCGCCGCGGAAGCAGCGGATCAACCCCTGGATCGGCCATGCGGCGGCATCGCCGAGAGCGCAAATCGTGTGCCCTTCCACTTGCCCCGCCACGTCCAGCAGTAAATCGATCTCGCTGTGATCCGCTTCACCTTTCGCCATGCGCTCAAGCACGCGCCACATCCAGCCGGTGCCTTCACGGCACGGCGTGCACTGGCCGCAGCTCTCGTGCTTGTAGAAGTACGCAATGCGTGCAATCGCGCGGATCATGTCGGTGGATTGATCCATCACGATGACCGCTGCCGTGCCGAGGCCTGAGCGGTGCGGCGCGGCTGAGAGCGCGTCGAAATCCATAAGCATGGTTTCGGACTCTTCCGCCGTGATCATCCGCACCGACGAACCGCCCGGGATCACCGCTTTCAGATTGCCCCAGCCGCCGCGAACGCCGCCGCAATGTTCTTCGATGAGCTGCTTCAGCGGAATGCTCATCGCCTCTTCGACGTTGCACGGCTTGTTCACGTGGCCGGAGATGCAGAACACCTTGGTGCCGGCGTTATTGGGACGCCCGAAGCTCGCGAACCACTTGGCGCCGCGGCGCAAGATGGTTGGCACCACGGCAATCGATTCGACGTTGTTCACCGTCGTCGGGCAGCCATAGAGGCCGACGTTCGCCGGGAATGGCGGCTTCAGGCGCGGCTGGCCCTTCTTGCCTTCGAGACTTTCCAACAGCGCGGTTTCTTCGCCGCAAATGTAAGCGCCGGCGCCGTGGTGCATGTAGAGATCGAAATCCCAGCCATGCACGTTGTTCTTGCCGATGAGCTTGGCCTCATACGCTTCCTTGATCGCGCGCTCCATGGCTTCGCGCTCAGCAACGTACTCGCCACGAATATAGATGTAGCAGGTATGCGCCTGCATCGCGAACGACGCGATGAGGCAGCCTTCGATCAGCAGATGCGGATCGTGGCGCATCATGTCGCGGTCTTTGCAGGTGCCCGGCTCCGACTCGTCGGCGTTGACGACGAGATAGTGCGGCCGATCCTTCACCTCTTTCGGCATGAACGACCACTTCAAGCCGGTCGGGAAGCCCGCGCCGCCACGGCCGCGCAAGCCGCTCTCCTTCACATTGGCGATGATCCAATCCCGGCCAGCCGCGATCATGTCTGCGGTGCCGTTCCAGGCGCCGCGCTTCTTCGCGCTCTCCAGATCGGCGCCGTGTCGGCCGTAGAGGTTCAGGAAGATGCGATCTTTGTCCGCGAGCATGTCTCGTCCTCAAACCTTCGGCGTCAGATTCATAAAGACGCGCAGTCCAAACCAAAGCGCGCCAATCGCCGGTGCGACAACACGCATATCCGTAAGCGGCATGCGCTGAATCAGCGCCATGTAGGCGGCGGCCGCGCCGCACACGACCGCGAGAACGGCAAACAAGAAGAGCTTGCCGCCCTTGCCGCTCAGCGGCTTGATCGGTTCCAGCCGTGACCGCGAGGGACGGCGCTGGTAGATCGGAGGGGGCGTCGGCCCAGCCATCAAACCTTCTCAGGCAGGCCCGGAATTTTCACGGGCTTAGCGAGAGAGCCATCGTAGAGCGAAGGATCTGTCAGCGTTTTCGCCTCGCCTTCCGGCGCTGAGGCGGCGCGCTTTATCGCCGAACCCGGCTCGATCGCCTCGCCGCGCGCGAGCTTGTCCATCAACGCTTCGAACGATTCCGCCGTCAGGTCCTCGTAATAATAATCATGGATCGCGACGATCGGCGCGTTCACGCAGGCGCCCATGCATTCCATTTCTTCCCACGAAAACTTGCCGTCTTCGGTGACCTGATGCGCAGGGCCGATACGACGCTTGCAGACGGCCTTCAACTCTTCCGAGCCGCGCAACATGCAGGGCGTGGTGCCGCAGACTTGCAGGTGGTGTTTGCCGACCGGTTGGAGGTGAAACATCGTGTAGAAGGTCGCCACTTCCAGCACGCGGATCGTCGGCATTTCGAGCAGATCCGCGATCGCGCGGATCGCCGGTTCACTGACCCAACCTTCCTGCTTTTGCACCAGCCAAAGCACAGGAATGACGGCGGATTGCTTCCGCTCCGGCGGATACTTGGCCATCCACCAACGCACCTGCTCCATCGTCTCGTTCGAGAACGCGAAGCTATCGGGTTGTTCGGCTGCGAGGCGGCGGACGCTCATGGGGCTCTCACGAAATCTACGCGGGCGATCAGCCCGTCTTTCACGGTGTAAATGGCGGCGGCGTTGATGCGCTCGCTGGGTGAGCGCGTGATGTCTTCGTGGTCAATGACAACATCGCCGACGACGATCCGGTTCACGAGTGCGGCATGGTTCTCGGGATACGACGAGAACAATGTTTCGTAACGCTGCCGGATGGCGGCGGCGCCCCGTTGGGTCACGACGCCGTTCAACTCGGCAAGGACGCAATCCGCAGCGAAGCAGGCGCAGAACGCGTCGAGATCCTGCGCGTTGTAGGCGTCGAGCTGACGTTGAACGATGTCGGCCGCGCTCATTGCCGCCCCGCCGCACGTTCAACGGCGATTTCCAGACGCGTGCGCGCCAGATCGCGCAACAACGAACCGGTCCCAGGGAGAATGCGCAGCAGCGCGACGACCGCCACTCCCGCGGCCACGGCGAGGACGACGTCAAACCCCGGCCAAATCGGCGCGCTGATGAGCAACAACAACACGACCGGGATCGGCGCCATGAAGCCCGCGGCTTGGACAATGAGCGCCATTAAATAGCGCTGCTTGCCGCCCGGATAACGGTCGCGGACTTTCGGGCGCAGAAAATAGGTCGCCGCCACCGCAAGCGCGATCGCGATGAGCACCCAAAGGCTCACCTGCAGCAACAGCGTCTGCACGGAGACGACGTTCACCGGTCAATCTCTCCGAACACGATGTCGAGCGAGCCGAGAACCGCGCTGACATCGGCCAGCATGTGGCCCTTGCAGAGATAGTCCATTGACGCGAGATGCGGGAAACCGGGCGCGCGAATCTTGACGCGGTAAGGCTTGTTGGTGCCGTCGGCGACGAGATAGACGCCGAACTCGCCCTTCGGCGCTTCGACCGCGGCGTAGGCCTCACCGGCAGGAACGTGGAAGCCCTCTGTGTAGAGTTTGAAGTGATGGATGAGCGCTTCCATCGATTGCTTCATCTCGGCGCGCCGCGGCGGCGCGAACTTGGATTTTTCGGGCAATACAGGGCCGGGCGTTTGCTTTAGCAGCTTCACGCATTGCTGCATGATCTTCGTCGACTCATACATCTCCTCGACTCGGCAGAGATAGCGATCGTAGCAATCGCCGTTCTTGCCGATCGGGATTTTGAAATCGAGCTCGCTGTAGATTTCGTAGGGCTGCGAACGGCGCAAATCCCAGGCCATGCCAGAGCCGCGCACCATCACGCCGGAGAAACCCCACTTCAGGGCGTCCTCACGCGTCACGACGCCGATATCGACGTTCCGCTGCTTGAAGATGCGGTTGTCGGTGAGCAGACCCTCGATGTCACGGACTTTCTGCGGAAATTGCTCGCACCACTCGCCGATGTCATCGATCAGCTGTGGCGTCAGGTCTTGGTGCACACCGCCCGGACGTACGTAATTGGCGTGCATGCGCGAGCCAGAGGCTCGCTCATAGAACACCATCAGCTTTTCGCGCTCTTCAAAGCCCCAGAGCGGCGGCGTCAGCGCGCCGACGTCCATCGCCTGCGTGGTGACGTTCAAGAGGTGGTTCAGGATGCGGCCGATTTCGGAATAAAGCACACGGATGATCTGCGCTCGGCGCGGCACTTCGATGCCGGCGAGCCTTTCGATCGCCAAGCAGAACGCGTGCTCCTGGTTCATCGGCGCGACGTAGTCGAGGCGATCAAAATACGGGATCGCCTGCAGGTAAGTCTTGTATTCGATCAGCTTCTCGGTGCCGCGATGCAGCAGGCCGATATGCGGATCGACGCGCTCGACGACTTCGCCATCAAGCTCCAGCACAAGGCGCAACACGCCGTGCGCCGCCGGGTGCTGCGGGCCGAAATTGATCGTGAACGTGCGCGTCTCTTCAGTCGCTTCGACGGGCCGGTTTGTGATGTCATCAGCCATTGGCGGCGCTCATTTCTTCTGGTCGGCGGCGCCGGCCTTTTCATCACCCGGCAAGGTCATGCCTTCCCACGGGCTGAGGAAGTCGAAGTTGCGGAAGGCTTGGGTGAGCTTCACCGGCTCGTAGATCACGCGCTGTTGTTCGGCGTCGTAGCGGACTTCGACGTGGCCGGAGAGCGGGAAATCTTTGCGCAGCGGATAGCCCTGGAAGCCGTAGTCCGTCAGCAAGCGGCGCAGGTCCGGATGGTTGGCAAACAGAATGCCATACATGTCGAACGCCTCGCGCTCGAACCAATCCGCGCACGGATAGATCGAGGCGATGCTCGGCACCGGCGTGTCTTCGTTGGTCTCGATCTTGATGCGGATGCGCTGGTTCAGGTGCATCGAGAGCAAGTGATAGACGACGTCGAAGCGGTTGGCGCGCTCGGGATAATCGACGCCGCAAATGTCGATCAAAGTGGTGAAGCGCCCGCGCGGGTCGTCGCGCAGAAAGGTGATCACGGCGGCAATCTGCTCGGCGCGCGCAGAGATCGTGAGTTCGCCGTGGGCGACGCTGACGTCCTCAATCGCGTTCGTCATCGACGATTTGATATGCGCGCCCAAATCTTCGAGGGACTGGCTCATCGAATGATGTTCCCTTCGCGGCGAATTTTGCGCTGCAGTTGCAGGATGCCGTAAACGAGCGCTTCCGCCGTCGGCGGGCAGCCCGGAACGTACACGTCAACCGGCACGACGCGATCGCAGCCGCGCACCACGGCGTAGCTGTAGTGATAATAGCCGCCGCCATTCGCGCATGATCCCATCGAGATCACGTAACGCGGGTTCGGCATCTGGTCGTAAACCTTGCGGAGCGCCGGCGCCATTTTGTTGGTGAGCGTGCCGGCGACGATCATGACGTCCGACTGACGCGGCGAAGCGCGCGGCGCGAAGCCGAAGCGCTCGACGTCGTAACGCGGCATCGACGCCTGCATCATCTCAACCGCGCAGCAGGCGAGGCCGAACGTCATCCACATCAACGATCCCGTGCGCGCCCAGGTGATGAGATCGTCGGCGGCCGCGACGAGAAAGCCTTTGTCGGCAAGTTGGTTCGACAAGCCGGTGTAAAACGGATCGTCTTCCTTGACGGGGTATCCGCCTTCGACTCGCGAAGTCGTCAGTGGTGAATGGTCAGTAGTCATTAGTCCTCCACTGACCGCTGAATAGAGCGGATGTATGCTCGCAGCATTCGTCCAAGTTCATCACATTGTTGGAGAAGTCCCTGAACCTCATCTTGCTGTGCAATTCCCACGCGAACGGTCAGCATCAGATGTGTTTCAAGCTCCTTCAGTGAACCCTGAGCAACTTTGAGAAAAGACACAAAGTTACCCGTGCTGTCTCTGCCGTAGCCTTCTGCGATGCTTGCCGGAATCGAGACGGCCGCGCGCCTGATCTGGCTTGTCATCCCATAGGCTTCCGCCTTCGGAAAATCCCGCGTGGCTTCATAGCAAGCAGCCGCGATGTCCATCGCTCGCTGCCAGACTTGCAGGTCCTTATATGAGTTGATCTCGCCCACCGCTTCCTACTGACTAATGCCTATTGACGACTGACCCTTCATTCCCACTCCAGCGCGCCTTTTTTCCATTCGTAGATGAAACCCACCGTCAACACCCCGAGGAACGCCATCATCGACCAGAATGCGAACTGACCAACTTCCTGCGGCATGTCTCCGAGCGTGATCGCCCACGGAAACAGGAACGCGACTTCGAGGTCGAAAATGATGAAGAGGATCGAGACGAGATAGAAGCGCACGTCGAACTTCATGCGCGCATCATCGAAGGCGTTGAACCCGCATTCATAGGCGGAGACCTTCTCCTTATCCGGCGACTTCGGCGCGATCACGAAGGCCGCGATCAGGAAGCCGGCGCCGAGCACGGTGGCCACCGCTAGGAAGATGAGAATTGGCGCGTAATCGATGAGGTCGAGACCCATGCCGTCCACCTAAGCCGCATCGGGCCGCGCCGCCATAAGATCAGGCGCCGCAGCCGCGAAATCGGCGCGGAAGCTAGTGGGCGTCGCCTGGGGAAGCAACCAGCCGTCCGGATTGCGAATCCCTCGCAAGTTAGCGCTAAGGAAGCACCGCATCGCCACGAAACAAGCGCATGCAAGGACCGGGTGACCCGGGTCTTTCGAGAGTTACGTCGACTGACAGAAGCGACTGGCGCGAGTGACGGGGCTCGAACCCGCGACCTCCGGCGTGACAGGCCGGCGCTCTAACCAACTGAGCTACACCCGCGTACTCATGTCGCGAGAAGGCGCCGGAGTTAGGCCAAGCCGTTCCCGGGGTCAAGCACGCGATCTGGCCTTGAAAGCAAAGGCCGGACCGCGCCCGTCATTAAGGATTCGGCGTTTCCGTCGAGGCGGTTTGAGCCGGCGCGGGGTCATCCCAAGCGCGGGTCGGCGAATTGAGCCTAAGCAACGCCTCAACCCGATCATTCGGCGCCAAGACCTCGGCGCCGCCTGCGTCGCGGACCGCCACAAAAACTGCACCCGTTGAAGTATCAACCGCGACGACCGCACGGCCATCGGCGCAGCTCGTTTCCGCGCAGCCCCTGAAAACAAGCGCTTCGGCTCCGCCGCCCTGTTCCAGCCCTCCGGGCGTCGCCACCGCCATGGCGCGCCAGAGCCGCGTACGGTCGGCGGCGTTGAGGCCGATCTGCTCGGGACTGTACCGGGCGCCCTCAGCTGCGGCGAAGTCGGAATAGAACTGACCAGCATGCGGCCGGAGATCCGCGATCACAGGCGGGGCCGGCGGCGGCGACGCTGGAGCGGAGACCGCCGGCCGCGGGCCGATGCCCAATTGGCTCAGCTGATCGCAACCCGTGACCGTCAATGCGGTCGTAAAGGCAAGCACGAGCCGGGGGAAAATCCGGTGCATGACTCGTACGTTAGCACCGTTTGGAGGCCGGCGCGAAGGCTGCGCGCAGACGTTTTGCGACAGAGCGCGCGTGAGATGCCAGGCGCGAGCGCCGAAACGATTGAGCGCAGAGCTTCGGAAGGAATTCTGCCCCCGCTTGGCGAGCGTAGGATGGTGGGCGGTGAGGGGATCGAACCCCCGACCCTCTCCGTGTAAAGGAGACGCTCTACCGCTGAGCTAACCGCCCTTCCCGGCTCTTCGCCGTGGGGGCCTTCCTCTGGCCTTACGCGCGCGTCCGCGCAAGGGCGCGCTCAGCTGATCGCCGCACAACTTGCAAAATTTCGCATCGGGGTCGTGCCGGTCGAGGCCGCAGGCCGAACACGCGACGATCTTCTGCGGCGCGGCAAAAACCTTCTGCGCAATCGAGAAGAAGAGACTGATCCCCGCGAGCATCAGCGCCACCGAGAAGAGGCGCCCGAGCGCGGTGTCGATCGTGATGTCGCCATACCCCGTCGTGGTCAGCGAGGTGACGACGAAATAGATCGCATCGACGAAGTTATTCAGCTTCGGGTGGTCGCCGATGAACAACGCCTGCGTCAGGCCCGCGGCGAGGAATATGAAGGTAATGAGTGTGACGATCGATTTCGTCAGCTCTTCCACATGCGTGTCGTCGAAGCGGCCGCGTGCGAGCACGTTCCAAAAGCGCTCGCTCTGCACCACACCCCACAGCCGCAGAATGCGCAGGAAGCCCCAGTTCGCGAGGACCGCCGGAAACAGCAGCGTCGCAAGCACGATGAGATCGACCCAGGTGATCGGGTGCTTGATCCAGCGCTTCAAGCTGCCGAGCGCAAACAGGCGCGCGAACAGATCAATCGCGAGGAACGTCGCAATCGCAGCGTCGACGATCCAGAACCACGGCAAGTCTTGAATGAATTGATTGACGATAAAGAAACCGATGATCAGCAGATCAAGCGCCAGCAGCAGCCCTTGGAACCGGACTGCGCTTTGCGTGTGGCCAAAATAGAGCGCCCGCATGCGCGAGCGAAGCCGCGACCTCATGTGCGCTGATGGCTTTCCATCTTAGCGAAAAACGCCGCGGCCTTCGGATCTTCGCCAGTTTTCTCGCACGGCACGTGCTCGCAGAACTTTACCCAATCAATGCGGCTCTCGACGCCATACTGAATGACGATCGGCGCGAGGTTCGGATCGTCGAGCGAACCGATCGTCACATAGAAGCGCGCCTCGGGCAGATCGTAGGCGAACGACAGCGGCGTGCCGCAATCAGCACAGTAAGCGCGCTTGGCCAAGTTCGAGCTGGCGAAAAAGGCAGGCTCGCCTGCGGTCCAGGCGAACTCGCTTTTGGGCGCCCCAGCAAGCGCGGCGAAGAGGCCGCCTGTGGCGCGTTGGCACATCCGGCAATGGCACACGTGTGCGTTCTGCGGGGCGACGTAGAGCGCGTAGCGCACCTTGCCGCACTGGCAGCCGCCCGTGGCGACTGGCGTTTTGACTTCGCTCATGGGCCCGCTCTACCACCGCGCCCATACGAAGCAAGCAACGGACGGCGAACACCCATGACGGCGACGAAGGCTTCACTGGCGGGCGTCCGCGTACTGGATCTGTCGCGGGTGCTGGCCGGGCCGTGGGCGACCCAGATCCTTGGCGACTTCGGCGCCGACGTGATCAAGATCGAGAAGCCCGGCGCCGGCGATGACACCCGCTCCTGGGGACCGCCCTTTATCGAGAACGGCGAAGGCGACGCCGCTTACTATCTCGCCGCGAACCGCAACAAGCGTTCGGTGGCGATTGATTTCGCGAAGCCCGAAGGCGCGGGCCTTGTGCGTCAACTCGCGCCGCACTGTCAGATTTTCGTCGAGAACTTCCGGCCGGGAAGCCTGAAAAAGTACGGGCTCGATTATGCGTCGATCGCGGCGATCAATCCTTCAATTGTCTACTGTTCAATAACGGGGTTCGGTCAGACGGGCCCCTACGCGAAGCGTCCAGGTTACGATTACATCATTCAAGGCATGGGCGGATTGATGAGTCTTACCGGCGAGCCGGAAGGCGAACCGATGAAGAGCGCCGTCGCAGTCGCCGATCTTTTCACCGGCATGTATGCGGTGACATCGATCCTTGCCGCGCTTCGCCATGCCGAGCGCACCGGCGAGGGCCAGCAGCTCGATGTCTCCCTGCTCGATTGCCAAATCGCGATGCTCGCCAATCTCGGCTCCAGTTATCTGGTTTCCGGCGAGCAGCCCCAACGCCTCGGCAACCAGCACGCGGCGATCGCACCCTATCAGGTTTTAGCCACCGCCGACGGCCACATCATTCTCGCGATCGGTAATGACGGGCAGTTTCGAGATTTCTGCCAGTGCGCCGGCGTTGCGCTTTGCGACGACCCACGCTTCGCCACGAATGAAGCGCGCGTCACCCATCGCCAAGCACTGACTGAGGCGCTGGCAGCCATCATGCGCACACGGACGACGAGCGAATGGGTGGCGGCGCTCGAAGCGGCCGACGTGCCCTGCGGACCAATCAACACGCTCGATCAAGTTTACGCCGATCCGCAGGTCGTCGCGCGCGGCGCGGTGACAACGGCGACGCGTCCGGATGGCGTGGCCATGAAGCTGGCCGCAAATCCGGTACGCATGAGCGCTACGCCGCCATCCATTCGCATAGCGCCGCCCGTCCTCGGCCACGATACGCATGAGGTATTGCGGGAACTTCTCGGCACGAGCGAGACGGAACTTTCGAACCTGCGCAACGTGGGCGCCATTTAACCTTTGCGGCGGAACAGCCAAACTGGCGCTGCGTTTTGAAGCCCTGGGGTTCCAGGAGTATGTTTCATGCGCATAGCGCTTATGGGTTCGATGGCCGCCGCCGCGTTGATGGCCGCCGCGTGTACGCAGACAGGCAACGTTGAACGCGGGGCCGCCACTGGCGCGGTGCTTGGCGGCGTCGCCGGCGCCGTGATCGGCAATAATGTCGGCGACGGCGATGCAGAGTCCGGCGCGGCGATTGGCGCCGCGATCGGCGCGATTGGCGGCGCGTACGCAGGTTGCGTGCGCGATGGCGGTTGTGGCGCAGGTCAATCCCGCGTGAACACGCGTCAACACTATGACCGCAACACCGGCCGCTATTATTTCCAGGATCCACAATCGGGACGGTATTTCTACGAAAACGGCGAACCTTACCCCTAAGGTTCGAACGTGCGAGAGGAAGCGCGCCGGATTTTCTGCGGAACGCATCGGTGCGCACCGGCGTTCAACCCTCAATCAATCCAATTCGATGGAGGCAAGACATGCGCCTAGCGCTTACTGGTTACATTTCCGCCGCCGTGCTTGCGCTGGGCGCATGCACGAGCATGACGCCGAGCGAAAGCGGCGCACTGAGCGGCGCGGCGCTTGGCGGCGTTGCGGGCGCAGTCCTTGGCGATGACGAAGCCGCCCTTGCCGGCGCCGCGGTTGGCGCCGCCGCCGGCTGGTATCTCGGCTGCCGTCAAGAAGGCCGCTGCGGCAACGTCAGCAACCGGCGCGAGGCCTATGACGCACGCACCGGCCGCTACTACTTCTATGATCCCCAATCGGGGCGGTACTTCTATGAAAACGGCGAGCCGTATTATCGCAGCTAAGCCAATGTAGAAATCAGGGCGCCGCGCTTCGCTTGACTGCGACGCGCGGCGAACCTTTGTCTAAGTGGTGCGCTTTGCGCGATCTTTCTCGTTGGCGCCTTTGATGGCGTCGCGCGCGCCTTGCCATTCAGCATCGCCCCATTGCGACAAGCGGCCGTAGAAGCCGCCTTCGTTCAGCAAGTGTTGGCCCCCATCGATGGCGATGGTTTGCCCGTTTATGTATTCGGCGCCCGGTCCCATCAGCAGAACCGCTAAGTTGCACAGCTCATGCATCTGCCCGATGCGGCCGTGGATGGATGGATTGTCGGCGCCCGTGCGGCTGCTAGCACTGGCCGCATCTACGCCCGGCGAAAGGCGCTCCCAAGCGCCCTTGGTCGGAAACGGACCCGGCGCGATTGCGTTCAGCCGAATGCCATAGCGGCCCCACTCAATCGCGAGCGACTTGGTCATGATGTCGATGCCGGCTTTTGACATCGCGGACGGCACTGTGAACGGACCGCCGTCCCAAACCCAAGTTACGACGATCGAGCAGACGCTGCCTTTCTTGCCTTCGGCGATCCATCGTTTGCCAATATCATGAGTGACGTAGAACGAGCCGCGAAAGACGATGTTTGCGATCGCGTCGAAGCCTTTCGGCGTCAAGTCTTCAGTGCGCGAGATGAAATTGCCCGCGGCGTTGTTTACGAGCCCGGTCAACGCCCCGCCGGCAGCCCAGATCTGATCCACCATGTCATGGATCGCCTCGGCATTGCGGATATCGCATGCGATCGGCCAGACATTACCGCCGTGCTTGCCCATGATCTCGTCGGCGGTTTCCTGCAGCACGTCGCCCCGGCGGCCGCAGATGTAAACCTCGGCGCCGAGCTTCACGAACGCCTCGGTCATTTCCTTGCCAAGACCACTGCCCCCGCCGGTGACGAGGATGCGCTCCCCCGCCATCAGGCCGTCCTTAAACATGAGGCATCCATCGCGCGTCTCCTATGGTTGAGATGGATAACGCGCGCCTGGCCTGAGCTTGTCTAGGCGTTGTTCCGGAAGGGCGCGGCCCCCAACGGCGGCAAGGACCAGCTGCGCCCCAAGCGGCTTGCCAGCCCCGCCGGGCGCCTCTATATGGCCGCTTCCCCGCGCACCTCGCGGTTCCGCGGGCCCTTCGTCTATCGGTTAGGACGTCAGGTTTTCAACCTGAAAAGAGGGGTTCGATTCCCCTAGGGCCTGCCACTTTCCCGCCCACCGCCGCGTGCTAGAGAAACCCCACTTGAGGGGACCCGCACATGTCTTGGTACGTCACGCTTCGCGCCGCTGCTTTGGCTTTCTTCATCGGCGCCGCCGGCTGCGCCCCGCAGGCGGTCGAAAGCGCGAGCGGTGAAAGCATCGGCCCCAACGCGCCGACGGAAGTGCTCACCATTGAGACGCACGCCGGGCCGGTCCGCTTCAACGTCGAGATCGCCGACGATGAAGCCGAGCGCAATCAGGGCCTCATGAACCGCGCCCCGTTGCCCGACGATCGCGGCATGCTCTTCCACTTCCAGACGCCCGAATATGCGAGCTTCTGGATGCGCAACACCCCCTCCTCCCTCGACATTATTTTCATCGGCGTCGACGGGCGCATTCTGAATATCGCCGACCACACGACGCCGTTCTCGGATGCGCCGATCCCGGCAAGCGGCCTGACACGCGGCGTGCTCGAAATTCGTGCGGGTCAAGCAGAAGCGCTGGGAATCCGCCCCGGCGACCGGGTGCGGCATCGCATCTTTCCCAGCTAGCGCGATTGCCGCGCGGGCCGTCGCATGGCATGAGCGCGGCGGCCAAGTCGGGGTATAGCTCAGCCTGGTAGAGCGCCAGCTTTGGGAGCTGGATGTCGAGAGTTCGAATCCCTCTGCCCCGACCAACCCACTTCGGCCGGCGACCTGCCGGCGGATGCCGCCTAGGCTAAACCACACACCTCCGAGACGATCTCGTAGGCGCGGACGCGCGCTGCGTGATCGTAGATGTGCGAGGCGAGGATGAGTTCGTCGGCGCCGGTGCGTGTGATGAAGCTCTCGATGCTTTGCTTCACGGTAGCTGGCGCGCCAATGGCTGAGCACTCCAGCACTTGCCCAAGCTGGGCGCGCTCCGTGTCGGTGAGGCTTTGCTCAAATGTGGGATCGGGCGGTTGCAGGCGCCGCGGTTCGCCGCGACGGAGGCTGGCGAAGGCTTGCATCAGCGACGTCGCCAACAGGCGGCCCTCCTCATCGCTGGGGGCCGCAAAAATGTTGAAGCCGAGCATGACGTAGGGCTTCTGCAATTGTTCTGATGGCCGGAACGTCGCGCGATAGATTTCGATCGCACTCATCATTTGCGCCGGTGCGAAATGCGAGGCGAAGGCAAACGGCAGACCGAGCGCCGCCGCCAGTTGCGCGCCGAACGTTGACGAACCGAGAATCCAAAGCGGCGTGTTTGCGCCCTCGCCCGGCACGGCGCGCAGGCGCTGGCCCGGTTCGGCCGGTCCGAGCAGGGCCTGCAACTCAAGCACATCTTGCGGAAAGCGATCCTCGCCGCCGATCAGCGTGCGCCGCAGTGCGCGTGCCGTAAGCCCATCGCCGCCGGGCGCACGGCCGAGCCCCAAATCAATGCGTCCTGGAAACAGTGCTTCGAGTGTGCCGAACTGTTCGGCGATGATGATCGGCGCGTGGTTCGGCAACATGATCCCGCCGGCGCCGACGCGAATGGTTTTGGTCGCCTGCGCCGCGTTCATGATCGTCAGCGCCGTCGCTGCACTGGCGATCCCCGGCATGGCGTGATGCTCCGCGAGCCAGAAGCGCTTGTAGCCCAGTCGTTCCGCGTGTTGCGCCAAGTCACGGCTGTTGGCCAATGCTTGCGCGACGTCACTGCCCTCAACGATAGGCGCAAGATCGAGAACGGAGAGTGGGATCATCGAAATGATATGGGCGCAACGCGCCTAGCGCTCAATCCCACCAGAAGAACCACCAATCGTCCGCCATCAGCCCAGCGGCCAGATTTGAGAGCGCCCCGACACCCTGATCGAGCAGATCGTTGCAATACGCGTATTGCTCCCGCCCCAGTGCCAGAGCTTCTTCGCGTGTCGTTGGCCGCCGCGTAACGCGCGCGTTGATGACATCACCTGCGATGCCAACGATCTCGGCGCCATAACGTTGATGCCAGCTTCGAAACGCAGCCACTTGATATTCCGGCGCCGGACACGCGTTCCAACCGCCCCATTGAAGATAGGCAGGCGCCTCATATGAGTGCTCGGCGGGGACGAGCACGATATGCACCTTCTCGAACGTTTTGCGGCGCCGATAATCCTGGACAATGCTGAGCCCCGCGCTTTGCGGCGGGACGCTTGGCCATTCCCCCAGAGGTGGGGCATGACCCTCAGCGAGAGAGGCCTCGAGTTCGGCGCGCGTTTCTTCGTCCGTTTGCAGAACGCCGCCGATGCTCACGCGAGGCAAATTTACGTTCGGATCGCGCAGCATCTGCTCGATGTAAGCGCGTGACCTGGCGTCTTCGGTCGCGCGCATCTCGTTCAAGGCTTCCGGATGCTGAAGGCTTGCAGCAGCCGCCAGAATTTCCTGCGGCGAAGGCCTCGACGTGTCGCCTACGAATCCGACGACGCCTTCGGCGATGCGCAGAAATTCATCATCCGGGCCGACGATGATAGGCGCCCCGCGCCCGGCGCTCTTAAGCCGCGTCCACTCTGCCAACGCATCGGCGCCGGAGCTTTCTATGCGTTCGTATGGAAAGCGTTCCCACAGGCCTGCTTGTAATGCGGCGTAGTCAAGATCTTGCGCCATAGCTGCATCTCCGAGACCCAGAGCCGCAGCGCCGATCATAAATTCACGCCTGCGCATGCCAAGCCTCCTGACGAAGGCCTAGCACGCGCTTGTCGCAAGGTTGAGACTTTTAGAACGGGATCTCGTCGTCGAGATCCTGATTAAAGCTCTCGCGCGGGCCGTCGCTGACGCGCTTCTTGCCGCTCGATGAGCCGAAGCTATCGCCGCCGTCGTCAT
>CALBST010000134.1 GCA_937967425.1 uncultured Caulobacteraceae bacterium | reverse complement strand
TAGTACGTCCGCACACCCAGCCGATCGAATTGCTGACCGATGTGGCGATCGAAGTCGCGGGCTAGATTCATGTCTTCGGTGCCGTCATTGTCGCCGCTGCGCCGGCGGGCGACGCCGCGGCCGAAAAGTGCGATTGGGTTGCCGGATTCGACCGCGAGTGCGGCTTCGAATGAGGCCTTCGCGTTCGCCCACTCGCCTTCGCGCAATTGCAGGACGCCAAGGCAGAGCTGACCTTCGACATTGCGCGGATCGGCGGTGACCGCGGCTTCGGCGTCTTGGCGCGCGCGCTCAAGCTCACGCTCTTCATTGAGATCGAGCCAGCACCGTCCGGCGCGGGCTTCGGCAAGGTTGCCGTCAGCGCGAATGGCCTGATCATAGTCATTGGCGGCGCCTTCAAGGTCGCCGAGCCGTTGCTTGGCCCGCGCGCGGCCAGCGAGCGCGCGGGCTGAGCGCGGCTCGTGACTGAGCGCAGTGTTGAAGAGCGTGATCGCTTCCGAGAACTCGCCGCGGCGGACCAAAATCTCGCCCACGAGTTGGTTAGCTTCGCCGGATTGATGCAACTCGATGGCGCGTCGGAGCACCGGTTCGGCGGCGTCGAGCTGGCCGCTGGCGAGCAAGATACGGCCACGGCCAAGAAGCGCCGCGGGGTTTTCCGCATCGAGTTCGATGGCGGAGGCATAGTCACGCAGCGCTGCCGTGACATCGCCCGCTTCATCATAGGCGTCGCCGCGCGTGCTGAAGGCGACTGAGCGTTGCTCGGGCGTGAGCGACTGGTTTTGCGCCGCAGCGGTGCAGGCTTCGATCTTGGCTTCCGCTTCTTCGGCCGTCAGACAGCGCTCAGCATCGCTGACTTCATCCGCGCGTTCACATGCGGCGAGCGCCAGCGCCACGACCGCGCCCAGAAGCCCAAGTTTGCGCATGCGCCCCTCCGAAAGTCAGAGGATCACATAGCAAGGCCGGCGAGGATGGCAAATCTGAGGGAGGCCCTTTGGGCGGATGAACGCTTAGAACGCGCCGATCACCGGCACGAGCGTGGATTTCAGTGCCTGCGCGCTGAACGGCTTCACGATATAGGTGGAGGCCCCCTGCGCTTCGGCGCCCTCGGAATTATCGTTGGCAACCATCACGAACGGCGTTTGCGCCAAGCGCTCTTCGGCCCGCACACGCTGCAGGAATTCCATGCCGGTCATCGGGCTCATGTAGGAGTCCGAGATCACCAGGCCGTATTCCTTGGTGCGCATCTTGGCCAGAGCGGCGGCGCCGTCATTGGCCTCGTCGATGTTGGTGAAGCCGAGTTGGCGCAACAGGTTTCGCAGGATGCGGATCATGGTGTTGTAGTCGTCCACGATCAAAATCGGCATCGTCATCGAAACAGACATCTGCGCCTGACCCTTTCCCAATGACCGGCGCTTGTTGTTGGAACTCGGGAAGGGCACACCGCCGGACCAGGGTGCGATGGCCCGGCGGTGAGACGTTTCCGGCTCTTAAGTGCGCCGTGTCGTAGGATCACAGATAGCAAAGAGACGAGAATTTTCGGTAAAACAGCACTTAAGTATGAATGAACGCGGGCGGGTTCGTGCGCGCCGTGGTTAGAGATTGGAAACGGATAAGCGCAGTTCCGGCGCCTTTGCGAAAGACTTTGTGAACGAATGCCGAGCTTGGGACCAACCTCAACAATTCCTAATGATGCACGCGGCGCAGCGATTGCGCTTGGCAATTTTGATGGCGTGCACGTTGGGCACCAAGCCGTGATCGCCAGCGCGCGCGACGCAGCCGATGAGCTTGGCGTGGCGTTAGGAGTGGCGGTGTTCGAGCCACACCCGCGCCGGTTCTTCAAACCGGACGCCGCACCCTTCCGTTTGCAGAGCCCACGTCAGCGAGCGCGGGCGCTGGGCCAGCTTGGCGTTGAAGAAGTGTTCGAGATTGGCTTTGACGCCGCACTGGCAGGATCTAGCGACCGCGAGTTTGCGGAACGCGTGCTGCGCGATCTGCTTGGGATCGCCCATGTGAGCGTCGGCGCGGATTTCGAGTTCGGCAAAGGCCGCAGCGGCAATGTGAAAACCTTGGCTCGGCTGGGCGATGAGATGGGGTTCAGCGTCGAGGCGGTAGAGCCGGTCGGCGGCGAAGATAAGATTTCTTCGACGAACATCCGCGAGGCGATCACCCGTGGCGACATGGCGGCGGCCAACGAAGCGCTGACGCGGCCCTGGGCGATCGAAGGCGAAGTGCTGCGCGGGTTTCAGCGTGGGCGGACGCTCGGCTTTCCAACCGCCAATGTCGCGTTGGGCGAGTATTTGCGGCCGCGCTTGGGCGTTTATGCCGTGCGTGTCGATCTCGGCGATGGCGTGTTGCTGCCGGGCGCCGCTAGCGTGGGCATTAATCCCACCCTGGATGCGCCCCTGCCCGAGCCATTGCTAGAGGCGCATCTGTTCGATTTCAGCGGCGATCTTTACGGCAAGACGATCGAGGTCGAGCTGATCGCCTTCCTCCGCGACGAAGCAAAGTTCGACTCGCTCGGCGAACTGAAGCGGCAGATGACCCAGGATGTCATCGATGCGCGGCGGGCGCTGATTCTCTAAATGGCGCCATCTGTGACGTTCGTGCTCTCCCGACAGGGAGAGCTGTCAGCGGCGTAAACCGATGACTGAGACGGCGGCGCTGATGCTTGCCGACATTGGCGCTCTCCCCTCCGTCCACCTTCGCCAAGGCTTCGGTGGACACCTCCCCCTAACGGGGGAGGTCGAGCGTCAAGCAACTGTAGGCTTCGCCGTCGCTTTCACTTCGGCTTCGCCTTCGAGCACGATCTTGTCGCCGACGCGGCATTCACATTTGAGCTTCACGCGGCGGCCGCGCTCAATGAGTTCGACAACCTCAATCGTGGTTTCAACGGTGGCGCCGATCATCACCGGCGCGCGGAAACTCAGACCCTGCGAGATGTAGATCGAGCCGGGGCCAGGCAGGCGCGTGGCGATGGCAGCGGAAACGAAGCCGGCGGTGAATACGCCGTGGGCAATGCAGCCGCCGAATGGCGTCGTCGCAGCGTAGGCATCGTCGAGGTGGATCGGATTGTGATCGCCGCTGATCTCGGCGAAGGCGGCCACCTTCTCTTTGGTGACGACGTTGCGCGTGGTTTCGCGCATGCCGACCCGCAGGTCCTCGAAATAGATGGTTTGCATTGCTGACACCTTGCTCGCCTTTCATCACCCTTCCCCGGCCGAGCCGGAGGCGAGCGCCGGGGCCCATTAACGCGGACTTTGCGGGAGAATATCAACTGCCTAAGCGAATGGGTCCCGGAGTGCGCTGCGCGCATCCGGGAAAAGGTAACTATCGTCTCGCTTTGAAAAAATCGCGCAGCAATGTCGCCGCAGCTTCGGCCTCGACGCCGGCAGTGACTTTGGGTTTCCAGTGCGTTTGCGGCTGATCCCAGACGCGCGCGCCTTGCTCGACGCCGCCGCTTTTAGGATCGCTCGCGCCATAAACGACGCGGGCGATACGGGCGTGGCTGATGGCGGCGGCGCACATGGCGCAGGGCTCGAGCGTGACGTAGAGGGTAAGTCCGGGCTTCAACCGATAATTGCCTAGAGCTTCAGCCGCTTGGCGAAGCGCCAGGATTTCAGCGTGGGCGGTTGGATCGCGCCTGTCGATCGGCGCATTTGCACCGGTGGCGACCACCTGCCCCTCGGCGTCAACGATTATGCAGCCAATCGGCGCTTCGCCTGCCTCAGCGGCAGCCCGCGCCAGATCGAGCGCTTGGCGCATGAAGTCTTCGTCGCTCATGGACGACGAAGCTCCAAGAGATCGGCCACGACATCGCCCTGCGCTATGGTCTCGAATGTCCCCGGCACGATGGCCTCGCGATATTGGCGCCGGGCCTCATCGTCGGAATGGCGCATCCGGGTTTCCATAGCCTTCTTCCAGGTGTCTTCGTCCGGCCACTGGGCATAAGCGATGTAGACGCCCTCTCCCTGCTTATGCAGCCGCGAGCCCCAGCCGCCGAACTCGGCGGCGATCCGCTCGGTGCCGCGACGCCAACCGGCCTCGAATTGAGCCTCACACCCTGGTAGCACCTGCCACCTATAGATTACTGCGAACATGGCCAAATCCTCAGAGCCCCCTTCTAGCCCGGAAGCCGAGCGCATTGCGAAGTTCCTCGCGCGCGCCGGGGTTTGCTCGCGCCGGGATGCGGAGCGGCTGATCGAGGAAGGCCGGGTGAAACTCAACGGCAAGGTGCTCGATACGCCAGCCGTCAAGGTGACGGCGGCTGACAAAGTGCTGGTGGACGGCCGCCCGATCGGCGCGCCGCAAGCGTCGCGGATGTGGCGCTATCATAAGCCTTCAGGCTTGGTGACCACCCACCGCGATCCGGCGGGACGGCCGACGGTGTTTCAGAATTTGCCAGGCGACATGCCGCGCGTGATTTCGGTCGGGCGCCTCGATTTGACGTCGGAAGGTTTGCTGCTGCTCACCAATGACGGCGAGCTGGCGCGGCGCTTGGAATTGCCGGCGAATGGTTGGCTCCGGCGCTA
>CALBST010000133.1 GCA_937967425.1 uncultured Caulobacteraceae bacterium | reverse complement strand
GGCTCATGAAGCCGAAGGCGGCGTTGAAATCCTTGAAGCGGAATTCTTTCTCGATGGCGTCGCGATCACCGACGGCTGAGCGCCAGCCGCCGAGGCGGGCGAGGGCGGCTTCCGCGCCGATCTTTGCGGTGGTCATGTGCTTGTGCTCCTCTGATCATGTGTGCGGCGGCGCGCGCGGGGCAAGCGGTCCAATCTATCCAGGGATACACGCCAGCGTTTGGAGGTTGGAGTGCGGGGCTCCGCCCCGCATCAATGCCAAGCTTTCAAGCACTTGCGCCCAGTGCGGGCCGGAGGCCCGCGCTCCAATTGTGTAGGATACGCACGAACTTATCCAACACCTCAAAAACGCCCGTACACTGAGCTCCGCCGCACACGGGAGATTTCGAAGACGTCCGAAACTTTGAGATGTGCGGCAACGGTCGGCGGGAGTGATTGAGCGATCGATCCGAATGTCCGGGGGGAGTGAAACCGCGGAGCCCAGAGCAACGGAAGCTCTGCCCGTAGCACCGGCGAAAAGAGCATGGAGCTAAGCCCCAGAGGGAAGAGCCGTCGATGGCGGTTGGTCCCCGAACATCCATCGTTCAGGTGGCGAGCCGGCGAAAGCCGGCGTTCAACAACTCCTCGGTCTCAAGCCGGGAAAAACGATCGCGAAAACGGGGCGCGCGAAGCGCGCGGCGGTGTTGGGAGACCACCATCGCATCCCAACAGAGACTACTCAGCGCGGATCGCGCGCCCCGTCCTCCCATGGAGGAGGCCAAACAAAGCAAACCCGGATCGCCGGACGCGCGCGCGCGTCTAAACAAATCGCCGCCACTTTCGCGCCGGCATGGGCTGGGGCGGGCACCCCAAAAACGGGTATGCTGCAGCGCAGCGTGCTCCAACCGCCGCAGCCGCCTTGCCCGTTTCTGCGGCGCATGTCTAAGGTCCGCGCCGATTTGGGCGCGCCTTGCGCCAGGGGAGGGTTTCGCATGGCGGGCCGCTTGTTTGCGCGCAAACCAGTCGCGCATGTTCAGCAGGAATTTCAGACCGGGGAGTTGAAGCGGACCTTGGGCCCGCTTGGCCTCATCAGCCTTGGCGTCGGCTGTATTATCGGCGCCGGGATTTTCGTCATTACCGGCACGGCGGCGGCGAACTTCGCCGGTCCGGCCGTCATCATCTCTTTCGTTATATCCGGCCTCGCCTGCGTGTTCGCCGGCCTGTGTTACGCCGAACTGGCCTCGACCATGCCGGTGCCAGGCTCGGCCTACACCTACAGCTACGTGACCCTGGGCGAAGTCTTCGCTTGGACCATGGGTTGGCTACTGCTGCTGGAATATGGTGTCGCCGCCTCGACCGTGGCCGCAGGGTGGACGGGCTATGCGGTGAGCTTGTTGCGTGACTTCGGTGTTTTCATACCCGACGCACTCTCGCAATCGACAATGCAGTTCCAGGACGGCGTCCTGCAGGTGACGAACAGCGTCAACCTCGTCGGCGCGCTGGGCATTCTGGCGGTGACAATGCTGCTGGTGCTGGGCGTCTCGGAATCGGCATCTGTGAACAACATCATCGTGTTCATCAAATTGTCGGTGCTGCTCGCCTTCATCATCATCGGCGCCGCTTACGTCAACCCAGAGAACTGGCGGCCGTTTATTCCTGAGAACGAAGGGGGCGCCAGTTACGGCTGGGCCGGCATATTCCGCGCCGCTTCGCTCGTGTTCTTCGCTTATGTCGGCTTTGAGGCGGTGTCGACGGCGGCGGGTGAAGCCAAGAACCCGCAACGAGATTTGCCGATTGGCATTCTCGGCTCGCTCGTGATCGTCACGCTGCTTTACATGGCGACCTCGGCGGTGATGACGGGTGTGGTGCCGTTCCGCGAATTGGCGGTGCCGGAGCCGATCGCTGTTGCGGTTGATCGGATGAACCCGCCGTGGGCTATCGTTGCCTGGCCGCTTAACGAAAGTGGCGAACTCAACATCTTCTCACTCTTAATCAAGATCGGCGCTTTCACCGGCCTTTCGTCAGTTATGCTTGTGTTGATGTTCGGGCAAACCCGCGTTTTCTACCAAATGGCGCGCGACGGCCTGATTTGGCAGGTGTTCAGCCGCGTCAACCCGCGATTCAAGACCCCGGCGACTGGCACGTTTTTGCTCGGCGTTATCATCGCCGTCGCGGCGGCGGTGTTGCCGCTCGGCGTGCTGGGCGATTTGGTGAGCTTGGGTACGGCGATGGCGTTCGCGATCGTTTGCATCAGCGTCATGTACCTACGCAAGAACGAGCCGAATTTGCCGCGTCCGTTCAAGGTGCCGTTCTACCCGCTGGTGCCGATCCTCGGGATCATCATGTGTGTGATCTTCATGATGGGACCCATCATTCTCGACATCATCGGCAAGGGCATTGGCCAAGATTTGATCGGCGCTCTGTTCGGTGCTCCTGATCCGAATGCGGCGCGCGATCCGATCGCGCTGGGTATCCTGGTGGTCTACTTCATCATCGGGGCGCTGATTTATGCGGTGTTCGGCTATCGCAACTCGCGCCTTGGCCGTGGTGAAGGTCCGCCAACTACGCCGCCAGCCGAACCGCCAGGCGATCCGATGACGCCAACTGGAACGCACACGGGTTGAGGTGTACGCGAAGGCGAACGAGGGGGCGCGGACAGAGAGTGCGCGCCCCTTTTGTTTGCAGTTGCCGACACCCGGATCGGATGCCATCGATGGGCAGAAGGCTAGCCCAGCAGGTTGGGCACATCCCAGCCTCGTCTCGCACACGCGGCCAGCACGGTGTTGCGCAACAGAC
>CALBST010000132.1 GCA_937967425.1 uncultured Caulobacteraceae bacterium | reverse complement strand
GCCGTCGTCGGATTGACGATCTGGCCTTTCTGCAAATTGCCGAACAATTGCGCGCGGCGCTGCTTGAAGAAGGTCTGTCCGGTTAGGTCGCGCACGATTTTTCGGAAGAGCGACGCGCGCGTGATCGGGAAGGGCGCGGAGAGCGAGAGGTCGGGGTCCTCGGGCTGCTCAGTGTATTTGTGGTGCTTCAGGTGGTACTCGCGATAGGCCTGAAGCCGCGCGCCCGTCGGCGCCGCGCAGAGCCATTCGCCGACCCAATTGTTCACCGCCATGTTCGAATGCAGCGCGCCGTGGGCGGCGTCGTGCATCAGGATGGCGAGGCCGAGTTGGCGGGCGCCGATGAGCATGACCGCCAAGATGTAGGTCAGCGGGTTCGGCCAGAGCACGAACATCGCGCCGGCGGCGAAGATCAGCCCCCAGGCGCCGGCGACGCAAACGAGCCCGAGCCAGGACGAGCGCTTGGAGAAGCGCGCCCATTCCTCGGGCGTGAACACGTCTTTAGGATCGATGCGCGCGACTGCAGGCATGGTTGTTTTTTAGCGCAAAGCGTTTCTGATTTCATCACCGTGTCTGGCAAATGTGATCAGATCGGCGGCGGCGTTTCCGCAAATGCGAAGACGCGACGTAAACCCGCTTCGCCCACACGCGTGAACTCCAGCACGCGGCTACCGCGCTTCTGTGTGGCCCAGCCGCGCTCGAAGATTTCGTCGAGGATTGCAGCGCCAAGTGCGCCGGCGATGTGGTGGCGACGGACGCTCCAATCGAGGCAGGCGCGGCAGAGCGGGCGTGCGCCTCGCTCCAGCTCGTCGATGTCGACGCCGAAGGTTTGCACCTTGATGCGGCCAAGCTTGGTGAGCGTGAACGTCTTCTCCGGGCCGGGCAGCATCCACTTGTTCTTCTTGAAGGCATCGAACAGCGCGACACCGAGCTCGCCGGCGAGGTGATCGTAGCAGACGCGCGCGTGGCGCATCTGCGGCTCCTTGGGGCCGGGGCGCGTGCGTAGTGCTTTGGCGCGCGCGGCGACGCCCATCAGCGTTTCGAGCAAGCCCGCGACATCAGCGTCAGCGAGGCGATAGTAGCGGTGGCGCCCTTGCGCTTCGACCGCGACCAAGCCGCCGTCGACGAGCTTCGCGAGATGCGAGCTTGCGGTTTGTTTTGTCACGCCGGCTTCGAGCGAGAGTTCGCTCGCGGTGAATGCGTCGCCGTTCAACAGCGCCGTCAACATGTTGGCGCGGGCGGGATCGCCGACCATGGCGGCGATAGCTGCGATGTTGGGGCCGTCTCTCATCGAAAGCTCATATAGGATGGTTCGATCATAATCGAACCATGGGGCTGCAGCAATCCGCTAGGTCTGGCGGGCAAGGAGCCACTTTATGCTGACATGCTGTATTCGTTACGAAATCGATCCGTTCAAAAAGGCGCAATTCCAGCACTATGCGCGCGTCTGGGGGGAAGCTATTCCCCGCTGCGGGGCCGACCTCATTGGGTATTTCGCGCCGCACGAGGGCTCGGCGACGCTGGCGTACGGGTTGTACAACATTCAGAGTTTAGCTGCCTACGAGGAGTATAGGGCGCGCTTGGCGACGGATCCGGCGGGGCGCGAGAACTATGAGTTCGCGAAGGCGGAGCGGTTTATCCTGCGCGAGGATCGCACGTTTCTGAAGTTGTGCTCACGATGATCGCCGTGATCTTTGAGGTCGAGCCGGCGGATCGCGAAGCGTATTTCCGGATCGCGGGGGAGTTGCGACCGCTGTTGGACGAGATCGATGGGTTCATCTCGATCGAGCGGTTTCAGAGCGTGAGCGATCCTGGGCGCGTGCTTTCGCTGTCATTTTGGCGCGACGAAGCGGCGGTAGCGCGATGGCGCAATGTTGAGGCGCATCGTGCCGCGCAGAGTGCGGGAAGATGTGGTGTGTTTAGGTATTATCGGCTGCGTGTAGCGCGGGTGGTGCGAGATTATGGGATGCGGGAGCGTGACGAGGCGCCTGCGGTTTCCCAGCAAACGCTTCCCGGCCAAGCGTCACGCAGCGCGTGACGCGTAGAGCCGGGACCCAAGGAGTGGCTAAGCGCAGTGCTTGAATCCCCTGGGTCTCGGATCGCTGCGCGTCGGGGAAGCGTGGGGTTAGATTTTCGATTGCTCCGGCGTCTGCGTATCCAGCAGCCGCCACAAGTGCCACGCGGCGGCGCTGCGGTAAGGCGCCCAGCGTTCACCGTAGGCGCCGAGCGTCTTCGGGGTGAATTCGCGGCGGTAAAGTTTTTCTGCGCCCTTGCGCACTCCCAGATCGTCGACCGGCAGGATGTCGGGGCGGCCGAGCGTGAACATGAGATACATCTCGACCGTCCAACGGCCGACGCCGCGCGCCTGCGTCAGGCGTTCGATGATCTCTTCGCTGGGCATGCGCGCCAGCTTGCGCGCTTCCGGAATAATGCCGTCCAGCCGCTTCTGGGCGACGTCCTTGATGGCGGCGATCTTCTGGCGCGAAAGGCCTGCGGTGCGCAGCAATTCCGGCGACGCTTCGAGCAAGTCTTCCGGATCGGGGTGGTCCTTGTCCGGGAAGAGCGCGAGCATGCGGCCGTGAATAGTGCCGGCGGCTTTGCCCGAGAGCTGCTGATAGACGACCGAGCGCACCAGCGCGCGATACGGGTCCTTCTTCTTTTCGAACGTCGTCGGGTACGGCTCTTGCTTGCCGACGATCTTGGCGAAGCGCTTGCAGACGCTGCTCAGGTGCTGCTCGGCTTCGCCCACGTCACACTCCCAATGACGGCCTTATGGTGCGCCAGATGGGTTCGAGCGCAAACGCCAACAAGACGGCCGCGCCTATAATCGCGTTGAACTTGAATGCCGCAAGCGCCGTTTCCGGACGTGCATCGTCAACGCCCGCGAGCATTGGCCAGATCATGAGCGCGCCGATGAGGCTGAGCGGCAGCGCCACCCACATGCCGGCGCCCGACATTGCGCCAGCCATCGCCCAAAGCGCGAGCGCGGCGACGTAGAACACGCTCGTCCATGTACGCCACTTATCGGCGAAGAGTAGCGCGGTAGAGCGGACGCCGACGAGCGCGTCGTCCTCGCGATCTTGCAGCGCGTAGATGGTGTCGTAGGCGATGGTCCAGAGGATGCAGCCGGCATAGAGCGCGAAGACTTCCCGCGGGACGATCCCGGTTTCGTAGGTCGATGCCGCGCCGCCTACGAGCGCTCCCCATGAGAAGACAATACCGAGCCACGCCTGCGGCCACCAGGTGATGCGCTTCATCAGCGGATAGAGCGCGACCAGCGGAATGGC
>CALBST010000131.1 GCA_937967425.1 uncultured Caulobacteraceae bacterium | reverse complement strand
TCCGAACGTACGCTCGCGCTTGCGCTTGACGCCTTCGATGGCGCACTGCGCGCGGCCTACGATAAGAAGGCTCCGCACTTCCTGGCCGAGCACGCCTTCAACCTCGCGCAAGCGTTCAGCGGCTTCTACACCAACTGCCCAATCCTCCCTTCCGAAGGCGCCATCCGCGCCTCGCGCCTGGCGCTCGCGGCGGCGACGCTGAAACAGCTGACACTAACGCTTGACTTGCTTGGCATCGAAGTGCCGGAGCGCATGTAGAGCGCGGGCCGGTTCCCCGGTTGCGGCCAATCAGCCTTGAATATCGGCGCGAGCGTTCCTTGATCGTATGGAATGACCGAGCAAATTTCCGACGTGCTGATCATTGACGGCGTTCGGCATATAGCGATCACGCGTCCGCCACTGCCGCACGGCACGCCGCTTCTTGAGCCCACGCCAGACTATGACGTTACAGCCGAGTGTACCGGCTGTTGGCGCGGCTATGTCGCGACGTGGGAAATCGAGGGCAGCCGCCTTTATCTCAAGTCCATTGACGGCGCCGTCGCTGATCTCGCGCCGGTATGTCGTAAGACGAGCGCCGAGCGTGTGCCGGCTAAATGGTTCTCCGGCGCTCTGCGAGCGAAACCTTGGCCGCCGTCACAACAGGACAAAGACGAAGAGCTTCACTTGAAGATATTTGAAGGCCGCGTCATCGCACGCCGCGCGGTCGATTCCACCGATCAGGCCTAGCATACGAACCCACTCAGTCCGCTTGCCGCGACGTCACTTTCTTGCGCCCGCGCGCGCCTGCGCTCAAACTCGCTGTAGAAGAGGACGCGCAAGAATGGCGAACGCGAAGATCAACGGCATTAACATCGAGTACGAGGTGCACGGCCCCGACGATGGCGAGCCGCTGTTGTTCATCTCCGGCCTCGGCCGCCAACTGACCCGCTGGCCGCCGGAGTTCTACGAAAAGCTCATCGCCCGAGGCTTCCGCGTTATCCTCTTCGACAATCGCGATGTCGGTCTCTCACAAAAGTTTACCGGCGCACCAAGCGTCGAAAGCGTTGTGTCGGCGCGGATGCAAGGCAAGCAGCCCGATATCCCATACACGCTTGACGACATGGCTGCCGATGCGGTCGGCGTGCTCGATCATTTGGGGATTCAACGCGCGCATGTCGTTGGCGCCTCGATGGGTGGGATGATCGGCCAATTGGTCGCCGCTGACTATGCCGAGCGCGTGCTCTCTTTCACGGCGATTTTCACATCCACCGGCAATCCGTCATTGCCGCCGTCAACGCCGGAAGCGATGGCTGTGCTCACCACGCGCGCGCCCGATCCCGGCAAGGATATCGAAGCCTATATCGAGCACGCGCTGCAAAGCGCGCGCACGATCGGCAGCCCTGGCTATCCGTTTGACGAGAAGATCATGCGCGAGCGGCTTAGGGCGGACGTACTGCGGTGCTACGAGCCGGCTGGCGTTGCACGCCAACTCGCAGCTATCGTGGCTAACGGTGATCGCCGCCCGAAGCTCGCAAACATCAAGGCGCCGGTCGTCGTTGTGCACGGCGATTCCGATCCGCTGGTGCCGATGACGGGCGGCAAAGATCTCGCCGCAAACGTGCCGGGCGCGGAACTCCGTATCGTGCCAGGTATGGGTCACGATTTGCCGCCGGAGCTCTACGACACGCTTGTGGACGCTATCGTTCGAGCCGCTGAGCGCAGCAGAGTCAGCGCGTGATCGTAAACTTGTCGGCGTGTTTTCCGGTAGCATTGGCGTAGTAGCTTTGGATCACGCGAAGGTCCGCTTCGTAATCGCCGCTCGGCATGACGATTGCCGCCAGGCTTGCGGTCTTCGTGCTGTAGTCCAGGACGCTCAATATGAGTGGGACATTGGCGGCGCGCGCGATGTGATAGAAGCCGGTTTTCCATTCGCGCGTTGGGCTGCGCGTGCCTTCAGGTGGAATGGCAAGGATCATGCGCGGCGCGGCCGCGAACGCGTCCGCCATCGCACGCACGACATCATTGGCGCCGGATCGATCGATCGGCACGCAGCCCAGCCATTTGATCAGCCAACCGAACGGGCCTTGCGTCAGACTCTTCTTGCCCATCCAGCGAAGCTTCACGCGATAAAAGCCCGCTGTCGCCAGCATGTTGACGCCATCCCAGTTCGAGGTGTGCGGCGCCGCCACGAGCACGGCTTTATCGAGTGCCGGCCAATCGCCACGCACCTTCCATCCGTTTAGCTGCAAATAAGACGCGCAAACGAGACGCGTAAGCGTGGCGCCCCATCCGTTCGCAGATGCGGGACGTGCAGTGTTCTGATCAATCGGCGTGTCAATTTTTGTTGGCGCGCCCATCGTCCCTCCGCTTGCATGGTGCGGCGCCCTCGATAGCATGAGGTGGCGGAGGAGGGCGTGCGATGTCTGACAAGAAGCGGCTCAACCGGCGTTCGTTCATGGGACGCATTCTGGGCGCCACCGTCGTAGGCGGATCGCTCGCCTCGCTCACCGGCTGCGCCACAGCGACGGGCGCTGGTGGCGGCTACTACACCGGACGCACCGATGCAGACAGCGGCCCGTACGCAGACCGCGCCGGCTATGGCCGCAGCGGCGTTTCCGATTCAGATTCCGGACCCTACGCCGATCCCGCTGGCCGCGGGCGCGGCGGCCAAGCCGGCGTCACCGACAATGACAGCGGCCCTTACGCCGATCCCGCCGGTCGTGGTCGCGGCTCAAGCGGCTACACTGACAATGACAGCGGCGCCTATGCCGACCCTGCCGGCCGCGGCCGTGGCGGACGAACCGGAATGACCGACTCCGATACTGGCGAATACGCCGATCCGGTTGGCCGTGGTCGTGGCCGTGGCGGCGGGACCGGCTTCACCGACAACGACTCAGGCGCCTACGCCGATCGCGCTGGCTACGGGCGCGGCGGTCGGCGCGGTCAATCGGGCCTAACCGATAGTGACCCCTCGGATCCCGTCGGCGACGGCAGACGCGGAACCTAGTCCTTCTCAGCGTAGCGCGCGTGCGCTTCGTGCGCCTTCTCTTCCAGCCAATCCATGCCGGCAACGCAAAGGCCGGAGACGATGAAGGTGAGGTGGATGATGGTGTACCAAAGCAGCTGCTGCTCGGTGTAGTTCGAGAGGTTCATGAAGATCTTGAGCAAGTGAATGCCCGAGATGGCGACGATCGAGGCGATCAGCTTGATCTTCAGGCCGCTGAAATCCAGCGTGCCCATCCATTCGGGGCGATCCTTGTCGCGATGCGCGGTTTCGATCTTCGACACGAAGTTCTCATAGCCTGAGAACAGGATGATCAGCACGAGATTGCCGGCCAGCGAGAGATCCACCAGCGTCAGAACCAGGAGGATGATGTCGGTCTCATCCATGGTCAGCACTTGCGGCGCTTGCAAATAGAGTTCGCGGAAGAACGTGATGATCAGGATGCCGAGCGCCGCGATCAGGCCGAGATAGACCGGCGCCATCAGCCAGCGGCTCGTATAGATAAGCCACTCGATGAACGCCTCGAGGAAATTGGTGCGGTGGCGGGGCGTTTCGTTTTGGCTCATTCTGACCTCTTGCAAAAAGCCGGCGGAAACTAGTGGCGCCCTTGGGTCCCGCCAAGCCCGCTCGCGCTAGGGGAGGATTGCAGGTTTCGCTGACCGGGCCGATGATCCGAGGACGGGGAGGAAGACATGTACGAACACGGAATGATCGCGCCGGTCGTTGCGCTGGTGATCTGGTCCATGATCATGCTGATCTGGCTCTACGGCACACGCATCCCGGCGATGCAGAAGGCCAAGATCAAGCCGGGCGAGGCGACCAAAGCCCAGATGGAAGCGCTGCCTGGCGGGGCGCCAAACGTCGCCAACAACTACAACCACCTGATGGAGCAGCCGACGCTCTTCTATGCGATCTGCTTTTCGCTGCAGTTCCTGGATCAGGCCAACGAGATCAATATCGGCCTGGCTTGGCTCTATGTTGTGCTGCGCGTGGTCCACTCGCTGATCCAGGCGACGGTGAACATCATCATGATCCGTTGGTTGGTGTTTATGGCGGCGTCAGTGGTGCTTGGCGCGCTGACGCTTCACGCCGCGCTCGCCAGCGGCTTGGCCTGGTTCAACTGGCCGTCCTAACCGGCTCCGCCGACGCCAGCTTGCGCTGAATATTGCGCCAGCTGGCGTAGGCCAGCCCTGGGAAAACAAGGCCGGTGGCGATGACGCCAAAGGCTACCAGCAGGTTTGTCTCGCCAAGCTCGCCCGCCAGAAGCGCATAAAGCACGATTGCGCTTCCGAGCATGAAGAAGGCCGACACAACGACCGCAAGAGCCGAGAAAATCAGCGTCAGCACGTTCGGGTTTCGCTTAGACTCGAAGGCGTCTCCTGGATCGCGCCACGCCCGCTCGTGCGCGACTTCAACCAGATGCGCGATCGTTATCTCGCGCTCGGCATCGCGCGCTGCCTGCCAGCGCACGGCAAATGATGGGCTGAGCACCGAAGTGATGAGCGCGATCGCCGGCGCCATCATGTCCGATCCCTCGTCGTCGAAGTAACGCAGCCAGACAAACTCGCTCATATCGACGTCGTACTTCACGGCGAAGGCGGTCATGAATTCCTGCGCGTCGTCGCCGGTCATGCCGAGATCGCTGTAGAGACGGGTGTTGGCCGTAATGGTCTTGGCGCCCGTCTGGCATCTGGCGAGTTCGATGATCTCGGCCAGCACGTCGTCGTTGGCTTCGCTCACTCCGGCACGCGGCCTTCGGCATCCATGCGCGCGATCCATTCTTCGATCAGCGCCGCACCGCGTTCATCGACAAGTTGACGGCCGATCTCCGGCATCATCACGCCGGGATCGGTCGAACGCATGCGGTGGAGCAGGATCGAACGTTCCGGATGGCCCGGCTCAATCGCGAACTCAAACCCAGCCGAACCGCGGCCCGCCGCGACCGGCCGTTTGCCCACGCCCCAAGCAATAGGCTCGTGCTGCGACCAACGCAGATCCAGCCCCGACGTATGCGCCGGCCCTTGCGGGTTATGGCAATGCGCGCAGTTCACATCGAG
>CALBST010000130.1 GCA_937967425.1 uncultured Caulobacteraceae bacterium | reverse complement strand
TCGCCGCGCACGGTGCAGCAGACGCAGCCATTGTTCATTTCGAACACTTCCTCGTCGGCGTCGACGATCAAGTCATTGTCGATCCCGATTTCGCCGAACTCGTTCACAATGACGGCGTACTTTTTGCCGTGTTGCTCGGTCAGGATGCGGTTCAAAAGGGTGGTCTTGCCCGCGCCCAGGAAGCCTGTGAGCACGGTAACGGGAACTGGCTGGGTCATGGCCCCCTAGATAGCTATTCCGGGCCGATCCGCCAGCAGCTAGGGTGCGGCCAAACGGTGGGGATGCCGCATGAGCTGGAAGCGGATAGCGATGATCGTGGTGGGGAGCCTCGTGGCGCTCCTGATCATGGGCGCGGGGCTGTTGACCTATCTCGTGCTCCGGCTGGACGTGCGGGGCGAGATCGAGCGCAATGTGGAAGCCGCTACAGGCCGGGACCTCACCATAAATGGCGCGGTTGGTGTTAGCTATTGGCCGGTGCTGGGTCTCAAGGCCCAGGACGTGACGTTGGCCAATGTCGAGGGCGGGCGCGCGCCGGCGTTTATCGCGGCAGACGAAATCGACATTGGCGTCGAACTCCGCCCGCTTCTTGACCGGCAGGTGAACGTGCGCCGCCTGGTGTTCCAGCGCCCGCGTGTAGCGCTTGAAGTTGACGCCGAAGGTCAGCCGAATTGGCTCCTGCGCCCCACGCCGAGCACCGCGCCGCCGCCGACCACGCCGCCGCCGGAAGGTCCGGTCGATGTGCAGCGCACAAGCCTGCGCAGCGTGCGTATCAACGATGGAGAAGTGAGCTTCTTCGATGCGCGCCAAGGCGCCGGCTGGGTGGCCGGCGATGTCGACATCACTACCGCGCTGACCGGTCTGGAAGACCCCATGCGAGCGCGCGGATCGGTTCTCTACAATGATCGCGAAGTCGAAATCGACGCGAGCATCGCGCGTCCTGGAGCGGCCGTTCGCGGCGAACTCACGCAACTTGTCCTCAACATCGAGAGCGAGCTGCTTACGGCGGAATTCCGTGGTCAGACGGTCGCGACATCGGGCGAGCTTGCCGGAACGGTGCGCGCCTCGGGCCCCAGCTTGCGCCAACTCGCGGCATGGAGCGGCACGCCGCTGCAAAACGCGGTGGGGCTCGAACAATTCGCGGTCACCGGACGCCTCACTGTCGGCGGCGGCGCGTATAGCTTTTCGAACGCAGGTTTCGCTGTCGATCAAGTGCGTGGACGCGGAGATTTCGTGCTCTCGGAACTACGCGATAAGCCCTATCTGAGCGGGCGCCTCGAACTGTTTGATTTCGATCTGAACCCCTACATTTCAGGCCAAGCGCCGCCGCCGGTGACTGAAGAGCAGGCGGAAGTCGCCGCCGCCATGCCGGACGCAGGGCAAGCGCAAGCGACAGCGGAGATCGCCACCGTGGAAGCCGCGCCTCGCGCGATTGACGTGCGCGAAGCGCCCAGTGAAACGCCGATTGATTTTGCGGGTCTGCGTGCGATCAACGCGGATCTGGAACTCGTCACCCGTGCGGTGCTGATCCAACACATGCGGATCGATGCAAGCCGTGTGAACCTCGTGCTCAATGACGGCTTCATGGCGGCGACCGTTCACAACGTGTCGCTCTATGGCGGCTCGGGCCGGGGGCGTTTCGAGATTGATGCACGTCAGCCGGAGACGCGCATGGCGCAGGATTTGGCGTTCACAAATCTGGACGCACGCCGCTTCCTCACCGACGCCATCAATTATGACGGCATCGAAGGGCGCGCGGAGCTTTCTTTGAATGTGAGGGTGCAGGGGCTGACGCAAAGCCAGATGATCAATAGCGCCGACGGGTATGCGCACATGGAGGTTGTGTCCGGCATGTTGCATGGCGTCGATCTCGGCGGCGTGGCCACGACCATCCGCAACGCGTTGCGCGGCGAACTCATAGCGCCGGAAGCGCGGACGCCGTTTCAAGGCTTCTCAGCGACATTCGCAATCGCTGACGGCGTGCTCGCCTCGGACTCACTCTCCTTCAACACAACGGATTTGCGCATCCCCGGCGTCGCGGTGATTGATCTGCCGAACCGGCGCCTCGACGCACGCCTGGCGCCGCGTTCACCGCGCGGGGGCGTGGTGGTGCCTTTCGCGGCGCGCGGACCGTTCGGCGAGTTCACCTATGCCCACGACATCAACGGTAACGCGCTGGCGCAAATCAGCGCGCGGGTGGCTGAGGTAGAGGCGGCGTCACGGGCCACGGCCCGGACGCAGTAGGTCGCCCCCGCATACGCACAAGCGCGCCGCTTCCTTGCAGATTCGATGGCTGACGGTGAGCTGACTGCGTGCGATGCTAAGGCGTGGAGCAACTTGCTGTTCGGCGCCTGGGCCTCACGAGAATGGATGATCGCCTCGTTGCGCTGATCGATGAGATCTACGCGCTGATCAAGAACCCTGCTGGGTTGCAGGATCTGGTTGGCCGCATCGCCGATTGGCGGGGCGCTGACATGGCGCTGCTCACAGCGCCGCCTCTGCCTGGATGTGCGCCGGTTCCGCTCATGGCCTACAAAATGGATTTCACGCCGGTGCTGGCGCGGCCTGATTTGCTCATGCGGCCGGAATTCACCTCCCGGGCTGTGGCGACGGGGCGTGCGCCCGGTGTGTTCACGCTGGAAGAGCTCATGCCTGCGCAGGAGCAAGAGACCAACGACTATTGGCAAGGCATCATGGCGCCGCTAGGCATCACGAGCGGCATGTTCGCGATTGTCCGTACCGCTCAAGACAATATGCGGCCGGTTTGCCTCAACCTTTTCCGGCGAGCGTCATCAAAGCCGTTTGATGCTGAAGACGCGCAAGCGATGGTGACGCTCCTGCCGCATATGCGCTGCGCGCTAGGCCTTTTGCTCGATGCGCCCAAGGGCCTCACAAGTTTCGAGCAGGATATGGATTTTAGCGCCCTCAACACGCCGGTGTTCTCACTCGATCAGTCCGCCACCGTCGTTCGCTGCAACGAAGCCGCGGAACGTTTGTTGGAAAGCGACGATGGGCTCGCGTTGCGAGGCGGTCGCCTAACGCTGCGCGAGGGTGATCTGCAGCACACGCTCGACGCTGCGCTGAAGCGCGTGATCGGTGATGATTGGTCGACGAAGTTTCGCAATAGCGTGGAGGTTTTGGCCCCTCGTCCGAGTGGTTTGTCAGCGCTCTCGCTGGTGGCGGTCCCGATCGGGGCCGATAATCCGATCGCCGCCGTTGCCGCACCGATCCGGTGCCTGGTGTTCGTCTATGGCGATACGCGTACGACCGAGCAGAGTGCCGGGCGCGATGAGACGGCGAAGCCGATGG
>CALBST010000129.1 GCA_937967425.1 uncultured Caulobacteraceae bacterium | reverse complement strand
GCCCCTTGCTTCCGGGGCCGAAATGCGTATTTTCCGCGCCTTCGCGACCTGCGGCCCCGGTGGCTTACCGCCATCCGGGGTCCATCGTTTTGACCGGTCTTCCGCCGGTCAGGGCGCCGCGGGTCCTTACGGAAGAGGAAAACATGGCATTCTACGAGCACGTGCTGATCGCACGTCCGGAGATCTCGCCCCAGCAGGTCGATGCGCTGGTTGAGGATCTCACCAAGACAATCAAAGAACTCGGCGGCAGCACGTCGAAGACCGAATACTGGGGTCTTCGCAACCTGACCTACCGCATCAAGAAGAACCGCAAGGGTCACTACGCGCTCATCAACATCAACGCTCCGGCGACGGTGGTGCATGAGTTCGAACGCCGTCTGCGCATCAATGAAGACGTGATGCGCTTCAAGACGATCCGCGTCGAAGCGCTCGACGAAGAGCCCTCGCCGATCCTCGCCCGTCGCGATCGCGACGAGCGCCGCCGTGCGCGCCGTGAAGGCCGCGACGGTGACGAGTTCGGCGGTGATTTTGACAGCGGGGAGGAATAATCGATGGCCCAGAAGCAAGCCAAAGGCGCCCCGAAGTTCAACATCTCGAACATTCCGGCTCGCCGCCCGTTCGGCCGCCGGCGCAAAGTCTGCCCGTTCTCGGGCTCTGCCGCGCCGAAGATCGACTACAAGGACGTGAAGCTGCTCCAACGCTACATTAGCGAAAAGGGCAAAATCGTCCCGGCGCGCATCACCGCCGTTTCCGCCAAGAAGCAACGCGAACTCGCGCGCGCCATTAAGCTCGCCCGCGAACTCGCGCTGCTGCCGTTCGCCGTTCAGTAAGGAGGCACGCACATGCAAGTCATCCTACTTGAACGCGTCGAAAACCTCGGCGGCATCGGCGACGAAGTGAAGGTGCGCGACGGCTACGCGCGCAACTTCCTGCTGCCCGGCAAGAAGGCGCTCCGCGCCAACGACGCGAACCGTAAAATCTTCGAAGGCCGCCGCGCCGAACTCGAAGCCCGCAACGCCGAAGCGAAAGCAGCGGCTGAGAAGGTCTCGGGCAAGATCGACGGCCAAAGCTACGTCCTCATCCGCTCGGCGGGTGAAGGCGGCCAGCTCTACGGCTCGGTCTCCTCGCGCGACGTTGCCGACGAAATCGTCAAGGGCGGCGCGAAGATCGATCGCAACGCGGTCGTTCTCGACAAGCCGATCAAGAGCATTGGCGTCTATGATGTCCGCGTGCGCTTGCACGCTGACGTCTCGGCGACGGTGAAGGTCAACGTGGCGCGTTCCACCGACGAAGCCGAGCGCCAGGCGCGCGGCGAAAACGTCATCGCTTCGGCCATCGAAGCCGAGCGCGCGACGGCGGAAGCCGCCGCGAAAGAACTCGCAGCGCAGTCGATCACCAACGATCCGAGCGCCCGCGCCGAATAAGCGCGAAGCGATCGTCAACATTGAGAGGCCCGCGCATCGCAAGATGCGCGGGCTTTTTCTTGTGCGCTTGGGCTGACGCTTGTGGATGGTGCGTCGGCGCCGACTCGTTGTTCCGCGTCAACAACAAAGAGTCGTCAGGGACTCACCGAAAACGCAGGTCAAGGTTTCGGCGCGTAAACAATTGCCGCCGCGAATCGGCTCATCCTGGGGCCAATGTCGAACCAGCCCGCACTCCCACTGGCCCAGCCAGCGCAGCAGCCAGCCCCCCGTGTCGCGCCGCATAATCTCGAAGCCGAGCAAGCGCTGCTCGGCGCGATCCTGTTCGACAACGAAACCATGAACCGGATCACGCCGCTGCTGAAAGAGCAGCACTTCTACGATCCGGTGCACGGGCGCATCTTCGCGACCTGCCAAGATATGATCGCGGCGGGCCAACTCGCTGATGGCGTCACGCTGAAAGAGAAGTTCGCCAAAGACGGCGGCATCAAGGAGATCGGCGGCGCACTCTATTTGATGAAGCTCTTGGAGAACGCCGCGCCGCTCTCCACGCACGCCGCCTCATACGCCGAGCTGATTTACGATCTCGCCCTGCGCCGGGCGCTCATCCGCGTCGGCGGTGAGATCACGAGCCTCGCGGAAAATCCGCCTGAAGACAAGGATGCCAAGGACATCATCGAGGAAGCGGAGAAGACGCTCTTCACCCTGGCCGAAGCCGGCACGCAGAACCGCGGCTTCCAGGATTTCAAAACCGCGCTGACGGCATCGATCAATGTCGCCACCGCCGCCAAGAACCGCGGCTCAGACGTCTCCGGCATCGCTTCAGGCTTCCGCGATCTCGATCATCTGCTTGGCGGCTTGCACGGCTCCGACCTGATCATCCTCGCCGGCCGCCCGTCGATGGGAAAAACCGCTTTGGCGCTGAACATCGCCATGAACGTGGCGCGCGCCAAACAGAAAGCGGTCGAGGCTGGCGATACCGAGCATTTTGGGGGCACGGTCGGCTTCTTCTCGCTCGAAATGTCGGGCGAACAACTGGCGACGCGTATTCTCTCTGACTTCGCCGAGATCGAGTCTCACAAGATTCGCCAAGGCAAGATTTCGACCGAAGAATACACCCGCCTCGCCGACAGCGCGATGATGCTGCAGACGCTGCCGCTGCACGTCGACGAAACCGGCGGCATCTCGATCGCCCAATTGCACAATCGCGCGCGCCGTTTGAAGCGTTCGCCGTCGGGGCTTGATTTCATCGTCGTGGACTACCTCCAACTCGTCACCGCCTCGGGCAAGGTCGATGGCCGCGTCCAGGAGGTGAGCCAGATTACACAAGGGCTGAAGGCGCTGGCGAAGGATCTGAACGTTCCGGTGCTGGCGCTATCGCAGCTCTCGCGTCAGGTCGAAACGCGCGACGACAAGCGCCCGCAGCTCTCGGATCTGCGTGAATCCGGCTCGATCGAGCAGGACGCCGATATCGTCATGTTTGTGTTCCGGGAGGAATATTACCTCTCCCGGGCCGAACCGGAGCAAAACACCGAGGACTGGATCAAATGGCGCGCAAAACTTGATAGCGTCGCCAACCGCGCCGAATTAATCATCGGCAAGAACCGCCACGGCCCCATCGAAACGGTGCACCTCCATTTCAAAGGACAATTCACCCGCTTCTCCTCCCTCGCCCAGTGAGCCGGGTCGCGAGCCGCCGCGCCTGGCGCGGCTCAAGGTCGATCACGCCGCCATCGTCGAGAACTGGAATTTCTTCCGGAAGCTCGCACCGAGTGCGGCAGTCGCTGCTGTCGTCAAAGCTGATGGGTATGGATTAGGCGCTGTCGGCGCCGCGCGCGCTTTGGCGCAGGCGGGCGCGCGCGTCTTCTTTACGGCGACCTCGCAAGAGGCGGTTTACGTTCGCCGCGCTCTCGGCGAAGGCCCGCAAATCTTCGTGCTCAACGGCCCCGCGGACGACATCGATCTCATCACCGCGCACAAGCTGACGCCGGTGTTGAACTCGCTGGCGCAGATCAAAGCCTGGGAAGCGCGTGGTCCGGCCGCGTTGCACGTCGACACCGGCATGAACCGTCTCGGCATCGGGCCCGAGGAATTGCCGCACGCGATGAGTGCGCTCAAGGACACCTCACTCGCATTGGTCATGAGCCATCTCGCCTGCGGCTCAGACTTCAAGCACGAATTCAACACAACGCAACTGCGCCGCTTCATCGATGCGTCGATGCTGTTTCCGCGCGCGCCACTCTCGCTCGCGGCGACGGCCGGCGCGCTCATTGGCGCCGATTATCATTTCGACCTCATCCGCCCGGGCGTTGGCCTCTACGGTTCAGGCGGGCTCGACGCCGACAATCCGAAACTCTCCGCCGCCGCAACGATCGAAGCGCCAATCCTGCAAGTGCGCGATGTCGAGGCGGGCGAGACGTTTGGCTACGGCGCGACGGCCACTGCTGCCCAAAAGATGCGCACGGCGACAGTCGCGCTGGGTTACGCGGACGGCTACTTGCGGTCGCTCTCGGGTCGCGGCTATGGCGTTCTGGGGGGCGCGAAGCGCCCAATTCTAGGGCGCGTTTCGATGGACCTTATCATCATCGACGTCACCGGCTGCGCCGAAGCGCAACCCGGCGCTATGGTCGAGTTTCTCGGCCCGAACGCGCCGCTGGATGACGTCGCCGCACTCGCAGGCACGGCGCCATACGAGTTGTTGACCACCTTCGCCGGCACGGTGCGCAAGACGGGAGCGCGCGCGTGATCGTTCTTGGACCGCCGGCGTCTCGCCGGCAAATCCCTCCGCTTACCGCAGCGATGCCGGCGAGGACGCCGGCGGTCGAAGCGGGGCTGCAGCAATGATCAACCCGTTCGCCCCCATCGGACGCGGGCTGTTGAGCATGCTGGCCGAGATCGGCCGCTTCTCCGCTTTCGTCGGACGCGCTGTTGCTGCCGC
>CALBST010000128.1 GCA_937967425.1 uncultured Caulobacteraceae bacterium | reverse complement strand
TCGCATTCCACCAAGCTCAGCGCCGGCAGCCCTTCGCCTGAACAATCTGTAAGGTCGAGTACGCCCTCGATGCGTGCGCCTTTGATCCGCACGCCCGGCGTCCGGATTGCCCAGGTCGGGTCGAGCCCGAGAAGCAGCTTCCGCAAAAACCCCGCGCGCACGACCGGCTTCGCCCCACCAGGCCCGCCCATGGCGCTAAAGTCCGCGATTTCCCCAGCGTTTGTCCGCTCCACCACGAAATGCTCGTGCGGCGACAGGTCGTTGGCGTCAAACGCCATGCGTGATCCCCCGGCTCCCCCAAGCCAGGAACCTTTAAACCATCCCGCGCGAGGGCAGGCGAGTCGCCTTATATGAAACTGATGTCAGACGCCGCGGCCGCCACCACCCAGAGCAACCTGCCCGAACTTTCGGTCAGCGAACTCGCGCAGGCGGTAAAGCGCACGATGGAGACGAACTTCGACCGCGTTCGCGTGCGTGGCGAACTCGGCCGCGTACTGATCGCGAAGTCCGGCCACCTCTATGTCGATCTGAAGGACGAAGGCGCGACCATCTCCACGGTGATGTGGAAGGCCAATGTCCAGCAGCTTAGCTTCAAACCGGAAGAGGGGCTTGAGGTTGTCGCCGAAGGCCGGCTCTCCACCTATCCCGGCCGGTCGCAATACCAGCTCATCTGCGAACGCATGTCGCCCGCCGGCGTCGGCGCGCTGCTCGCGCAACTCGAAAAGCTTAAGCAGAAGCTGCAAGGCGAGGGCCTGTTCGCGCGCGAGCGCAAGAAGCCGATCCCGTATCTGCCGCGGACCATTGGCGTCGTTACTTCGCCGACAGGCGCCGTCATCCGTGATATCCTCCATCGTCTCCGGGAGCGCTTTCCCTGCCGGGTCATCGTCTGGCCGGTGCTCGTGCAAGGCCCCGAAGCCGCCGGCCAAGTCGCGCGCGCCATCAAGGGCTTCAACGCCGTCCAAGGCCGCGATCGCCCCGACGTGGTGATCGTCGCGCGCGGCGGCGGCTCGATCGAAGACCTCTGGGCTTTCAATGAAGAGATCGTCGTCCGCGCCGCCGCGGCGAGCGACATTCCGCTGATCAGCGCCGTCGGCCACGAAACCGATACGACTCTGATCGACTACGCCTCCGATCATCGCGCGCCGACGCCCACCGCCGCCGCCGAACGCGCCGTGCCTGTGCGCGCCGAACTGATCGAGCGCGTGACGGGTGCGGATGGCCGTCTCAAGAACGGCCTCATGCGCGGCTTGGAGCGCCGCCGCACCGAACTGCGCGCCGCCGCCGCGAAACTGCCGCGCCTCGAAACACTCTTTCAAATCCCGCAACAACGTTACGACCGCGCCGCCGAACGCCTCAATGCCGCGCTCGTCACCAACACCCGCGCAGCGCAATCGAAGCTCGACCGCGTCGCCGCGCGCCTGCGTCCTGAAGCGCTCGGCCAAGACATCGTGCGCCGCCGCGAACAGCTGACGCGCACCACCGCGCGCCTCGCGCCGGCGATGAAGCGCACGCTCGAAGCGCATAAGAAACACCTCGACGGCGCCGTGCGCATGCTTGAATCGCTCTCACACAAAAGCGTGCTCGCCCGCGGCTTCGTCATGGTCCATCGCGAAGACGGCTCACTCGTGCGCGCCGCCAAGGATCTCTCGCCCGGCGATGAAGTCGAACTCACCTTCGCCGACGAAAAACAACGCGCCGTCATCGACCCCGCGCGCGCGCCGCGCGGGGAGCAAGAGCTGCCCAAGCCCAAGACGAAACCCAAGTCTGCCGGCAATCAGGGCGATCTGTTTTAGCTGAAAGAGCCTGCCGCCAGCGTGATCGCTTCCTCGTAGTTCGGCGCTTCCTGCACGCGCACCATCACGCCTAGTTTGGCCAACGAAGTCCGCACCTCCGGCCGCAGTTCGCAGAACACTACCGTAACGCCATGTGACTCGCAGCGCTTTAGAAAACGTTCCAGCGCATTCACGCCGGAAGCGTCCGCCAAGGGCACGTCGCGGAAACGTAAAATGAAAGCGCGCGGCGGCGGGAAGGCGGCTTCAAGCGCATCAATCAACCGGCTCGCGGCGCCAAAGAATAGCGGACCGCGCAGCTCAAATACTTCAACGCCCTTCGGCAACTCCGCGCGCGCTTCATATTCGGCGCGCGGCTGCGCGAAATCATCTTGGTCGCGCTCGATCAGCGAAACCCCGCGCGACACCGCCGTCGCTTCGCTCATCCGGTGCATGAAGATGATCGCCGCCAGCACGACGCCGACTTCGATCGCCACGGTTAGATCGACGAGCACCGTGAGCAGGAACGTCGCCAACAGCACCAGGCGGTCGCCAGCCAAGCCGAAGAGTAGATGCTTGAAGCGCTCCCGCTCGCTCATATTCCACGCGACGACCGTGAGTACCGCCGCCAAACTCGCGAGCGGCACCAGCGCCACCAAGGGCCCCAGCGCCAGCATAAACACCAACACAAACAGCGCATGAAACATACCCGCAAACGGTGTTTGCGCGCCGGCGCGGATGTTCGTGGCCGTGCGCGCGATCGCACCTGTCGCGGAAATGCCGCCAAACAGCGGCGCGGCGACGTTGGCGACGCCTTGCGCCACGATCTCACAGTTCGAGCGATGCCGCCGCCCTGTCATGCCGTCCGCGACCATGGCGGAGAGCAAGCTCTCGACGCCTGCTAGAAATGCAATCGTTAGCGCCGAAGGCAAAAGCTGCTGCACGCGCGTCCAACTTATCTCCGGCACATGCATTGCCGGCAGCGCCGCCGCCGCATCCGCGCCAAAGCGCGAGCCGATCGTCTCCACCGGCAGCTTCAGCGCCCACACCGCAAGCGTCGCTCCGCCCACGGCGATCAACAGGGAAGGCCAGCGCGGCAGATATTTCTGCAGCAGCAGGATTGCCGCCAGCGCTCCGCCGGCGACGCCAATCGCTACAAAATTGACGCTTTCGCGCGCCGCCCAGAACGCGCCGATCTTTTCGATGAACTCAGCCGGCACTTCGTTCATCGAAAGCCCGAGCAGATCTCGGATCTGGCTGGTGAAAATGATGACCGCGATGCCCGCGGTGAAGCCCGTCACCACCGGCTCAGGTATGTACTTGATCCAATCGCCGACCCGCAGCAGCCCGGCCACGACCAAGATGGCGCCAGCCATCATCGTCGCCAGCGCCAGCCCGTCATAACCAAACTGATGCACGACGCCGTAGACGACGACGATGAACGCACCCGTCGGTCCGCCGATCTGAAAACGCGATCCGCCAAGCGCCGAAATCAGGAAGCCGGCCACAACCGCTGTGATCAGCCCCTGCGCTGGCGTGACCCCCGACGCGATGGCGATCGCCATGGCCAACGGCACGGCAACGATCGCGACAGTCAGCCCCGCCGTCGCGTCGGCGCGCGCCTTCGCCCAGGAATAGCCCTCCTGCGCCGGCACCGTGATCGACTTTGGAATGAACAGCCGCCAATCGCGCGAGGGCGCGCGTTGGGATGAATTTCCAGCTTGGCTTGTCATCTGAGTCGGTCGCGAGGATCGCGCGAACCGGCCCGCGGCGCAAAGCGGTAACGCGCCGCAGCAGCGAGGCATGAACAGCCGCCACTTGCACCCGGCGCCGACGATGGCAAAAAGCGCACCACGATGAGCGCTATCACCGAAGCCTTCGAACTCATGCAGCGTGGCGATCTCGCCGGCGCGGAAGCGAGGGTGTCCGCCATTTTGGAGCGCGCGCCCGCAGATCCCGACGCGCTTCACGTCATGGCCGGCATTCATCACGCCAAGGGTGATCTTCCCGGCGCGGCCATCTACTTCGAGCGCGCACACCAAGCCTCGCCATACGACGCCGAAATCGCCTTCAACCGCGCCGTCATCCTATCAACGCTCGCGCGCCACGCCGAAACAATCGAAGCCTGCGCCGCCTTCTTGAAGCTCCGCCCCGGCGATCCCGAGGCTTTGCTGATGCAGGGTGTGGCGCTTCAAGCGCTGCGACAGCACGAAGCCGCGTTGTCGGCCTTCGATCAGACTTACGAACACCGCGCCGATGTTCACGCCCGCCGCGCCGCGTCACTGCTCGCGCTCCAGCGCACCGAGGATGCGCTGACAGCCGCCGCGCGCGCTTGCGGCATCGATCCGAATAACCCGGACGCGCACTACCATCGCGGCGCCGCTTTCGCGCGTCTCGAACTTTGGCGCGAGGCGATCGAGGCGTTTGATGTGGCGCTGAAACTCGCACCCAAGCAGATCGCTATCCGCGCCGCGCGCGCCTACGTGCTGGCCCGGCTCAGCCGTTTTGACGAAGCGCTCGCCGATATCGACGCCGCGCTCGCCCGCGCCCCCGATCGCGCCGAATACCAGGCGCGCCGCGTCCAAATCCTGGCCGCCCGCGCCGCCCACAAACCGTGATGCCCGCACTTCGTCGTGGGGTTAGCCCAATGCGGGACGGCGCTGGAGCGCGGCCGCCAATCCTCGGATTCCCCAGGTTTCAAGCGGTTGGCCACCCGGCCCCCAGGGGCTAAAAGACTCAGATGAACAAGCACGATCCCGGCGGGCCGGAAGCCAAGGTCCATTATGGCGATAACGAAATCACCATCCTGCGCCAGGGCACGCACGTCCGCTGCGCGGTAACCGGGGAGCCGATCACGCTCGACGCGCTGCGCTATTGGAGCGTCGATCTGCAAGAGGCATATCGCGGGCCCGCCGAAGCCACGGCGCGCTGGAAGCAGGTTCATGCGGAGAAGAAGTCGTGAGACTGTTCGTGAGCGCATTCATCGCTGTGCTTCTCGCGGCGTGCGCCGCGGCCGAGGCGCCCGCGCAACCCGGAGCATCGGCGCCTGCCGTAGAGACGCCAGCCGCCGAGTCGGTGACGCCGGTCGATTGGCAGAGTCCGGAACCGCCGGCGCCAACAGAACCATCGCTCCGCTGCGCCGGCGCATTCACGCAGGGCGGTATCGCGCTTTGCCGCACCATGCCCGGCGCTATTGTCAGTCTCGATGGCGCCCGCGTCGGCGCCGCCGATGCGCAAGGTTGGATTGTTCTCGGCTTTACGCGCGAGCACGGCGCGCGCGCCGAGGTTAGCGCCAGCATGCACAACGCTGTTGTCCGCGAAAGCTATGACATCGCGCCACGCGAGTTCGACATTCAGCGCATCAACGGCTTGCCGCCGCAAACCGTTACACCCACCGATCCCGCCGTGCTTGCGCGCATCCAACGCGAAAGTGCGCTGAAGCAGACGGCCTTCCAGAGTAACGCCAATATCGAGGGGTTCCTCGACGGCTTTATTCGCCCAGTGGAAGGCGGCACGGTCACGGGCCGCTGGGGCAATCAACGCATTCTCAACGGCACGCCATCAACGCCGCACTTCGGCTACGACATCGCCGTGCCCACCGGCACGCCGATCCGCGCGCCCGCCGCTGGCATCGTCACGCTCGCTGAAGCCGACATGCATTACGAGGGTGGCCTGGTGTTCATCGATCACGGCCAAGGCCTCATCACCATGTACCTGCACATGAGCCGCGTCGATGTGCGCGTCGGCGACCGACTCGAACAGGGCCAAGTCATCGGCGCCGTTGGCTCAAGCGGCCGCGCCACCGGGCCTCACCTCTGCTGGCGCATGAAGCTCCGCAACACCCAGCAGCTTGATCCGAGCATCGCCATCGAGGGATTAGCGCAAGCGCGGGCGGAATTGCTCGCCGCGAACTAGGTGGCCGGCCGCGCCACGAAGTGCGCGACAAGCACCACAGCGGGCACATCGCCGTCATTGCGCCAGCCATGCGCCGTGCCCGCATCCTCGATCGCAACATCGCCGGCGAGATAGACGATCGGGTCCATGCAGGTGTTGCGGATCTCGGTCGCCTGGCCGGAGACGATCATCGCCATGCCTTGCGTCGCCTCATGCGTGTGCCACGCAATTACGCCGCCTGGTTCAATCACCAGCCGCCGCAACCGCACCGCACGTGTCGGATCACTCGCCACCGGGACGAGCGCGATATCGGCCGCGGTCACGCCATGCTGTGGGCCAAAGGCTTCATGATGGGCGCCCTGAAGCGTGCGTCCGTTTGGGCACGTGCGCGGGCTCGCCGACATGATCGCTTCGAGTGCTGTATCCGGCGGAGGCGGGCGCCCATCGCTCAACCCAACGGTTTGAGCCGCTCGATCTATCGTCGCGCACCCCGCCAAGAGTGAAGCCGCCAACACTGCACGCCACATGCCCTAATCCTCCGCGGCCACTCCTAGCGCGCGATGCTCCGCGGCGAAACCCCGCTCACATAGCCTTGAAGATGCGCCGCAACGTCTGTTCGATCTTGTTCGCCTCAACCCAGAAACCGAGCATCACCATCGCGTACACAAACACCGCCACGAGAACCACTGGCGCCATCACCATGAAGATCGGCAAAAAGATGAGACAGATGAATCCCAGAAAAATTGCCACGGAGATCGACGGCCGCATCGTGATCTGAATGCGCGAAAAGCGGCCGCCTTCGCTGATCTCCCCCTCGATCACCGGCGCAAACGAATTGCGATACCCCATGATCCGCGAGATGCTGAACTTGTTGTCCGCCACCGTACCCGAGAAGCGCTCGTCATTGGCTGCGCTCATGGCTGTGATGCGGAACCATTTGCGCTCCTCGATCCGCGACGCGATTGCGTGCAACGCTTCTATCTGCGGCAGCGCCGAGGTGATCTCGAAGCGGTGATACGGGATGAGTTTCACATCACGCCTGCCTCGACCCAGGCGCTTTTCGGCCAGCGCCGGTGCGACCAAAACCATTGCCCCGGCGCCTCGCGCACCCGCGCTTCCATGAACTGGTTCACCCGCGTCACCCCGTCGAACACGGTCTGCTCGTCATCGGGCTTCGAATAATCCAGTTCGATCGCCGGGTAAGCCGTCGCCACAAACCGCGAACCCTCGATGCGCCGCCCTGTAATCGGGATCAGCGGCACGCCGAACTTCAGCGCCAGCCGCGTCGGTCCGTCGGCAGTCATGCACTTGTGCCCGAAGAACGGCACGGCGAGGCCGGCATTGTACTTCTGGTCGTTCATCAGCGCGACCGAACGGCCACGTTTCAGCGACCGCAGCAGCCCCATGCCGCCTTCGCGTCCCTTCGCGGCCTGCAATGTCAGCCCAAACTGTGCGCGCGTATCGACGATATACTTATCGATGATCGGATTGTTCGCCGGCCGGTAGGTGAAGTGCGAATCCGGATCGACCTGCGCCAGGCAGAGCGAGGTGATCTCCCAATTCGAAAAGTGACCGCCGATGAACACCGCGCCCTTGCCGCGTGTCGCCTCGATGATTTCCTTGCCGCGAAATTCGACCACGCCTTGATTGTAAAGATCGAGGAACTTCGGCATGTGCGGAAACTCGCCCGTCATCCGCCCAAGCTCGACGAAGGATTCCTTTCGGACCTCGTTGTGAAACGCATCGCTCTCATTCGGGAACGACATGCGGATGTTGCGGATCGCTGTCTTCCAGGCGCTGTTGATCGGCGCGATCGCCGGCACGATGGCGCCGCCCCAGCGTGAGGCGCGCTCCAGCCCAAGCGCGCCAAGCGCGCCGACATAGGCGTTCCACGCCAGCGCTTCGAGCTGAAAGCCGAGATTGAGCGGTTTAGGCTTCGCCATGCGCCGCTGTAATCCGCGAAAGGATCGGCGCAAGCAAGGCGTCGAGCGCTGCTTCGTCGGCAAATCGCGCCGCCACCGGCAACACCGCCACCCGCGCCCGCCATTCGGGCGAAAGCCGCGCCGCATCCTTCTCGGTGGTGATGAGCTGGGCGCCGCGTTCCTCGGCCAACTGCGCAAGCCAGGCGAGGTCACCCTCGGAATAGGGGTGGTGATCCGAATAAGGCACCGTCTCCTGAAGGTCGGCGCCGACGGCTTCAAGCGTATCGAAGAACTTCTCAGGCCGCGCCAAGCCGGCGAACGCCACCAATGGCCCAGCCGGCGCCTCGCCGATCGGCGAGACCGAGGCCTGCAGCACCGGCTTGGTGAAGCCACGCAGCCAATCTGGGTGCTCGGGCGTTTCCTCGCTCCAGGTATTGTGCAGCATCACGATGGCGTCCGCGCGTGCGAGTCCATCGCGCAAGCGCTCGCGCAACGGCCCCGCCGGAAACACTTGCCCGTTGCCGATACCATAAGCGGGATCGACGGCGACGATGCTAAGGTCCTTGGCGAGCGAGGGATTCTGAAAGCCGTCATCCATGATGATCACATGCGCGCCTGCTTGCACGGCTGCTTGTGCGCCGGCGTAGCGATCGCGCGAAACCCAGGCGGCGCCATCGCGCGCGTGCAGCAAGGGCTCGTCGCCGACTTCGGACGCTTCCATGTCCGGCGTCACCCGCAGCGGTCCGATGGCGCGCCCGCCATAGCCGCGCGACAGCGTATGCGCGTGCGGCCCAAGCTTGGCGCGAATGGCGCGGCTGATCGGCGTCTTGCCGGCGCCGCCAACAGTTAGATTGCCGATGCAAATAACCGGCGCCTGCGCATGGCGCGAAACGGTGGTGCGAAAGCGATGCGCCGCCACCGCCGCATAAATCCACGAGACCGGCGTCAGCAACGCGCGCAGCGCCAGCGCTGAATCGCGCCCGCCAACCTCGGCCTTCCAGAACTCAGGCGGGCGCATTGGCGGGGCTCTGCCGTGTTGAAGAGTTGGGGATGAGAGCGCTCACGGCATCGAGGGTTCGTTCAAATGCATCAGCGCCTTGCGCGGTTACGCTGCGCGCGGCTTCAAGTTGCTTGGCGCGCGCCGCCTCGTCGCGCCACAAGCGCGCGATCTCAGCCGCGAGGCTTTCAGCGTCCTCGACGCGCACCGCACCGCCGGCGGCGAACATCTCCTCGAACAAATCCTGGAAGCTCTCGACGTAGGGGCCGGTCAAAATCGCCGACCCGAGCTTGGCAGGCTCAATCGGATTGTGCCCCTTCAACGTCGGCATCAGGCTCCCCGCCACCAGCGATACGGGCGCGAGATCATAGAGCGTCCCAAGCTCGCCCATCGTATCGGCGACATAGACGGGGACATTCGCCGACGACCCGCCGCGCGAGCGCATCGGCGCGCCGCCCGCAAGGTGAGAGACATCCTCGCCGCGTTCGGGGTGGCGCGG
>CALBST010000127.1 GCA_937967425.1 uncultured Caulobacteraceae bacterium | reverse complement strand
GGGCTCGGCGCGGTGGCGCAGGCGGCCATTAAAGCCGCAAAGCTGACCGCAACCGTCGTCTTCAGGCTTGGCGCAGCGAGCGTACGCGCCGATGATTTGGCGGAAGCCATGAATAACCCTTCGTCGAACCCCGAAAAGAATGCGCGCGAACGTATCGGCGCCCGCGAATCCAGTCCACCGCTGGAAGCGGGCCTTTATGTGGTGGCGACGCCGATCGGGAACCTCCGCGACATCACGTTGAGGGCGCTCGACATTTTAGCCACAGCCAGCCGCGTCTACGCCGAGGATACGCGCGTCGCCATGAAGTTGATGGACGCCTATGGGCTGAAGCCCAAGCTCGGCGCCTATCACGAGCACAACGCCGAAGCGATGCGCGAGACGATCCTCGAAGCGTTGGCCAAGGGTGAAAGCGTTGCGCTCATCTCTGACGCGGGCACGCCGCTTGTGTCCGACCCGGGCTTCAAACTTGCGCGCGCCGTGATCGAGGCGGGCCACCGTGTGTTTCCTATTCCCGGCGCTTCGGCGTTGCTCGCGGGGCTCGTCGTCTCCGGCCTGCCGACCGACCGCTTCCTGTTCGCTGGCTTCTTGCCGCCCAAACAGGGGGCGCGCCGCGCCGCGATCAGCGACGTGGCGGACGTCGACGCGACGCTGATCTTCTACGAAACCGGCCCGCGCCTGGCGGAGTCGCTGGCCGATATGAGCGAGGTGCTTGGCGCGCGCCCGGCGGTCGTCGCGCGTGAACTCACCAAGATGTTCGAGGAGGCGCGTCGCGCCCCGCTGGCGGATTTGGCGGCGCACTACGCGGAGGCCGGCGCGCCGAAAGGTGAGATCGTCGTACTTATCGGCCCGCCTGAGGCAAAGGGGGAGGTGAGCGATGAGGCGCTCGATGCATTCCTGATCCGCGCGCTGCCGCGCGGCGTGAAGGAAGCCGCCAGTGAAGCGGCGCGCGACCTCGGCGTGCCGCGCAAACGCGCTTACACGCGCGCACTCGAACTGAAGGACCGCGCGTGAGCCGCCGGCAGGCCGAGCGTCGCGGACGCACGGCGGAGTGGGCCGCGATGCTCTTTCTCATGTGCAAAGGTTATCGGATTCTCGGTCACCGCTTGCGCACGCCGTATGGCGAAGTCGACCTTGCGGCGTGGAAGGACAACGTTCTCGTCATCGTTGAAGTGAAGGCGCGTAAGACGTATGACGCCGGCGCCAATGCGGTCACGCCGATGGCGCAGCAGCGCATCGCGCGCGCCGCGCGAACGCTCGCCGGCCGCTGGCGGCTGACATCGGCGCCCATCCGCTTTGATCTAGTAGTGGTTGGTTCAGGTCTATTGCCGAGGCATGAACGCGGCGCCTGGTTTGATGAGCGTTCGCGCGCCTGATCTTAAGCGTGCCGAAACGATCAGCGCGCAAAATCCGCGCATTATGCGTGCATTTGCTCTTCTCCTCGCCGCCACCGCTTCGCTGAGCGTGAGCGGCTGCATGACTGCGGCCCTCGGCACCGCCGCCAGCGTCGGCGTGTACGCCGCGCAGGATCGCACCATCGGCGAGGGCATCGACGATGCGTCAGCGTCACAGCAAGTGAAGATGCGCCTAATGGCGGCCGATAGCGTCGCGTTCCAGGAAGTCGACGTCGAAGTCGCCAATCGCAACCTGCTGCTTTCGGGAACAGCGCCGACGGCCGAGCATCGTCAGGCCGCCGAGACCATCGCACGCAGCATTCGCACGGTCGAGAATGTCTACAACGAAATCGTGATCGGTGAGCCTTCGAGCTTTGTACGCAGCGCCCAGGATGAACTGATCACGGCGCAAATCCGCGCGCGCCTCACCGCGAGTCCCGCCGTGCGCGCGATCAACGTCAATATCGAGACGTTCCACGGCAACGTGTACCTGATGGGCTCGGCCCGCTCGCAGCACGAACTTGAACGCGCCGCCGAGATCGCCAGCGTTGTTGGCGGCGTCCGCCGCGTCGTCTCGTTCATGCAGGTGCGCGCGCCGAACACGCCGTATTACGCGCAGGCGCCAAACACGGGCCCTGAGTATCGCGGCTACGATGGCGTCCCCGACCTCGCCGGCGGCCAGAACTAATTTTCTCTTAAATTCCCTCGATTTGGATGGCGTCGCGCCGCGGCTGGGAGTAAATCTGGGTATCGCTTCGCGCAGCGCGCGATCGCGTTCATTTTCTGTTGCCCTTTTGTTCTAATTCTGTACGATATCCCGCATCGCTTGTGGATAAAGGGCGGTCGCGATGCAGACCTGCGCCAACGCAACCACCGTAGCTTTTGCCGGACTCGAAGCGCGCCGCGTCGAGGTTCAAGTGCAGATGACGGGCGGCACGCCTGGCATTGTCATTGTTGGCCTGGGCGACAAGGCCGTCTCTGAATCGCGCGAGCGTGTCCGCGCTGCTTTTGCTTCGATCGGCCTCGCGATTCCGGCTGGGCGTCTCGTCGTCAATCTCGCGCCCGCCGACATGCCGAAAGAGGGGACGCACTACGATCTGCCGATCGCGCTGGCGATGATGGCCGCGATCGGCGCGCTGCCGCATGACGCGCTCGATGGCGTGGTGTGCTTCGGCGAAGTTGGTCTCGATGGTTCGCTTGCGCCGGCGCCGGGTGCGCTGCCCGCCGCCATGGCGGCACATGCGATGGACTCAGCTTTTATATGCCCCGAAGCGTGCGGCGCGGAGGCGGCTTGGGCGGGTGGCGAAGTGATCGCCGCGCCCTCTTTGCTTTCGCTCGTCAACCACTTCCGCGGCGGCGCCTCGATCAAGCCGCCGGAGCGCGGTGATTTGATTTCAGGCGCAAGCGTGCCTGATTTGCGCGATGTGCGCGGGCAGGAGCAAGCCAAACGCGCCCTCGAAATCGCAGCGGCCGGCGCTCACAACATTCTCTTCGTTGGCCCGCCAGGCGCCGGCAAATCGATGCTGGCGCAACGTTTGCCGGGTCTTTTGCCGCCGCTTTCATCAGAAGAATTGCTCGAAGTCTCGATGCTGCATTCGGTTGCGGGATTGCTTGAGCGCGGCCGTCTTACGCGCACGCGGCCGTTCCGTGCGCCGCATCATTCCGCCTCGATGGCCGCACTTGTCGGCGGCGGATTGCGTGCAAAGCCGGGTGAAATCAGCCTCGCGCACCAAGGCGTGCTTTTCCTGGACGAGCTGCCGGAGTTCTCGTCGCAGGCGCTCGATGCTTTGCGCCAGCCGCTCGAGACGGGTGAAGTTCTGATCGCCCGCGCCAACCATCACGTCACATACCCAGCGCGCATTCTGCTCGCCGCCGCGATGAATCCGTGCCGGTGCGGAGGAGGGCCGGGCGCGGGCGCGTGCCGCCGCGGTCCGCGCTGCGCTATCGAGTACCAAGCACGTCTCTCTGGCCCGCTACTCGACCGGATCGACATTCAGCTCGATGTGCCGCCCGTCACCGCCGCAGATCTCACCCTGCCACCGCCCGTGGAAGGCACCGCCGAAGCCGCCGCGCGCGTGTGCCGTGCGCGTGACGCGCAATCCGCACGCGGCGCCGGCCTCAATGCAATGCTTGATCTGGAGGCGTTGGAGAGGGTGGCGGCGCCGGATGCGCCTGGCGCGGCCCTGCTTTCGAAAGCAGCCGAAACGCTGGCGCTATCGGCGCGCGCTTACCATCGAACACTGAAGGTCGCGCGCACCATTGCCGATCTAGACGGTTCAGATGCGCTCCGGCGTATCCACATCGCCGAAGCGCTCAGCCTGAAACGCCAATGGGCAAGCGCAGATCAGAGCGGTTTCGCTAAGGTTTCTTAACCGCCGCAGCTTCTGATCGGGCCATGGGTCAGCCGGCGGCCACACATGCGTTCGATGCTTTCGACGCACTGCCCGATCCCGTCGCAATTCTTGCGGCGGATGGCTCATTGTTGCGCGCCAATCCGACCTTCCGCGCCACCTTCAAGCATTGGATCGGTCCACAGCGGCCGCCATGGGGCAGGGCGCAGGCGCCAGAGTTCGCGGGCGGCGAACGCCGCTTCGAAGCGCCCGCGCCGGACGGGCGTCAGTTCGAATGGGCCGAGCGCAAGCTGCCCGATGGCGCTAGCCTTGTCATCGCCCGCGACATAACTCGTCACGTCCGCGCCGCTGAAGATGCGCTGCGCGCCAAGACCACCTTGTTCGCAACGCTCACGCACGAATTGCGCACGCCGCTCAACGGCATTCTTGGCATGGCCGGCTTGCTCGAAACCGGAAAGCTGGAGCCGAACGCGCAAAGCTATGTCGATGCGATCAAGCAATCGGGTGAGCTGCTGCTCGAATTGATCACGGAAATTCTGGACTACTCGCGTCTAGAAGCGGGACGGGTCGAACTTGAGTCCGCGCCGTTCGATCCGGAAGCGACGATGCAAAGCGTCGCCGAATTGCTCTCGCCGCGCGCGCGCGACAAGCATCTGGAGATCGCCGTATCCGTGCGCGGCGACGCGCCAACGCGCGTGATCGGCGATGATGGCCGGCTGCGCCAAATTCTGTTCAATCTCGCCGGTAACGCGGTGAAGTTCACCGAGACGGGCGGCGTCGTTATTGAGATGGCGCCGCGCCCCAATGGCCGGTTGCGCTTCAATGTGCGCGACACAGGCCCAGGCGTTGCGCCGGAGAAGCAGGCGTTGATCTTCGAGGAATTCACGCAAGCCGATGCCGGCGTGAACCGCCGCCACGGCGGCGCGGGCCTCGGCTTGGCCATCGTGAAGAAGCTGGCGCTCGCCATGGGCGGCGAGGTTGGGCTGGTGTCGCGTCCGGGGTTTGGCGCGAGCTTTTGGGTTGAGCTGCCGCTTGCAGTAGCGCCAAACAGCGAACCGCCGCCGTCTCTCAGCGGCGTGCGCATGTGCGTTGTCAGCCCATCCTTGTTGCTCACGCAAACGCTACGCGCCGTAGCGACCTCGCTCGGCGCCGTCCCTGTCGAGCGCGGCGACTACGCCGACATCGTGCTGCTCGACTGGCATGATGGTGTCGACGGTGAGGAGATCGACGCGCTGCGCCGCAGTTCGCGCGCCGTGATAGCCCTGGCGCCGCAAGAGCAGCGGCAGATCATTGAGGCGTGTCGCGCAGCCGGGATCGAACACTATACGCTAAAGCCAGTGCGCAGAGGCTCGCTCGCCGAACGTGTCCGTGCCGCGCTTGGCGATGAGACCGCGCGCCCGCCGCCTGCGGTGATACGGGAGGCGCCGGTGGAGCGGCCGCTGCTCGGCCTTCGCGTGCTGCTGGCGGAGGACAACCCGATCAATGCGTTGCTCGCGCGCACGCTGCTCACCAAGGCGGGCTGTAACGTCACTAGCGTACAGGACGGCGAGGAGGCGGTAGCGGCGGCTTCGGCCGGCGCCTTTGATCTCATCTTGCTCGACATTCGCATGCCGCGGCTCGACGGTTTCGAGGCCGCCCAGCGCATCCGCGCCGGGGGAGGGCCCTCCGCCGCCGCGCCGATAATCGCGCTCACAGCCGACGCCGGCGATGAAGAGCGCGCTCATGCCGCCAAGGCCGGCATGGACGATTTCATCACCAAACCGATCGACGCGAACCGGCTGCTACAAGTCGCGGCCCGCTTTACCGAGCGCCCGAACCCCGCCACGTTCGCCAGCACATAAGAGCGGCGGAGAGCACGCATGTCCGAAACCGAAGCCGCGCCGGCGCCAAAGCGTTCAACCTGGGAAGCGCTGAGCGTTTTCCTGGAGAGGCGCAGCATCATCATGTTGCTGCTTGGGTTCTCGGCGGGCCTGCCGAACCTGCTGCTCTACGACACCATGTCCGCCTGGATGCGCCAGGCGAAGTTGCCGCTCGATGTCATCACGCTCTTCAGCATGGTGACGATCATGTACGCCATCAAATTTCTTTGGGCGCCGATCGTCGACCGCGTGAAGATACCGATCTTGCACCAGCTTCTTGGTAAGCGCCGCTCGTGGATGCTTCTGGCTCAAGCCGGCGTGATCTTCGGCATCTGGATGATTGCTGCGAGCATGCCGGCTGTCTCCGCCGCCGTCGCCGGCGGCGTCGAAGGCGCCGTGCAGCCGGATCCGGATTTGAATCTCATTGTCATGGTCGCGGTATTCGCGACCATGACGGCGTTCTTCGGCGCGACGCAGGACATCGCTATTGACGCATGGCGGATCGAAGTCGCTGCGGTCGAGCGGCAGGGCATTATGGCTGCGATGTATCAGTGGGGCTATCGCTTCGCGGTAATCGTCTCGGGCGCCGCGCCACTCTTCCTTGCTTCCCGCATTGGCTGGACCGCTTCCTACTCTGCCATGGCGATCGTCATGGGCATCGGCGTGCTCGGTGTGATGTTCGCGCCGCGCGAAAAAAGCGTTGAACCCAAGCCATTTCCGCCGCAGCAGACTCCGGTTTGGGCCGAGGCGCTGGAATGGACGCTTCGCATTGCGCTTGTCCTCTTCGGCGCGTGTTTCATTGGCGCGGGCATTTCAGGCAAAGCCGAACCACTCGCTTTCATGTTGCCGTGGATCGGTATGGAAGGGGCGGTGGCCGGGTTTAGCGAGTGGTGGACCGGCAGGCCTTGGGGCGCGGTTTGGCAAGTGTTCGGTGTCGCGATCGGTCTTGGCATCGTCGGCTTCGCCACCTACCCGATGTTCAAGTCGCGACCGAGCGCCTACTTCGCCGGCACGCTCAAGGAGCCGCTTGAGGACTTCTTCAAGCGCCACGGCAGCACCGGCATGCTCATTCTCGCGATGATCTGCGTCTATCGCATCGCCGATTTCGTGCTCAATTTGATGACGGCATTCTACGTCGATGTCGGCTTCTCGCTCGATGAAATCGCCGGCGCGCGCAAGTTGTTCGGTGTTGTCATGTCGATGCTGGGCGTGGGCCTTGGCGGCTGGATGGTTGCACGTTTCGGTCTGCTGAAGTCGCTGCTCGTCGGCGCTATCGTTCAGCCACTGTCCAACATCGCATTCAGCGGCCTGATCTTTACTGGTCCGTGGTTGCCTGGTCTCTACGCGTGCATTGCGATCGACAATATCTCCGCCGGTATCGCTGGCACGGCGCTCATAGCTTATATGTCGAGCCTCACAAGCCTGGGCTTCACAGCCACGCAGTACGCGCTCTTCTCGTCGCTCTACGCGCTTCCAGGCAAGATTCTTGCGGCGATCTCTGGCCGCATCGTTGAAGGCGGGACAGCGGCCGCGGCGGCTGGCGAGAGCAATTGGTTGCGCAGCTGGTTCACAAACATTGCGCCGGATTCGTTTGCGCACGCCGCGCAGGAGTATAACAGGCCCGCCGAGGCCTTCGCCGTCGGCTACATGACCTTCTTTATCTACTCCGCAGTGATCGGCGTCTTTGCGCTGATCTTCGCGCTGGCCGTGATGCGTAAAACGCCGCCGGTGACGGAAGTGAGGGAAGAGCCCGCGCCGGCTTAGGGCTTCGTCTCGCCCTTCGCCTCCGCCGCCTGGAACGCGGCAAGGGTCGCGTAGCTGACGATGTCCGATACCGTGCCGCCGAGCGGCGCGATCTGGATGGGCTTGGAGAGCCCGGTCAGCACCGGCCCGATCACGGTGGCGCCGCCGGCCGTGGTCAGCAGGCTGGTTGCGATAGAGGCTGAGTGTAGCGCCGGCATCACCAGCACGTTCGCAACATCCGTTAGCCGCGAGAACGGATAGAGCTCGCGCATGTCCGGGTTGAGCGCGACATCGACGTTCATCTCGCCCTCGTACTCGAACTCGACGTCCTCGCGCCGATCGAGCAGCGTCACGGCCTCGCGGATCTTCTCCGAGCGCTCCATCTTCGGATTGCCGAAGGTCGAATGCGAGATCAGCGCCACGCGCGGCGTCACGCCGAACTGCCTCGCCATCGCCGCCGATTGAAGGACGATTTGCGCCAGCTCCGGCGGATCGGGAAACTCAGCTACGGCCGTATCGCTGATGAACAGCGTCCGGCCCTTCATCAGCACAACGGACATACCCATGACGCGCTCGCGCGGGGCAGGGTCGATCACCTTCACGATATCATCGAGCGCGGTGGCATAGTTGCGCGTCACGCCGGTGACCATGCCGTCGGCGTGGCCCATCGCCACCATGCAGGCGCCGAACACATTTCGATCGAGGTTCACCAGGCGCTGCGCATCGCGATGCAGGAAGCCGAAGCGCTGTAGGCGCTTATAGAGAAAGTCCGCGTAGAGGCCGTTATTCTCCGAGAGGCGCGCATTGACGATTTGGAGTTCGGCGTTCTCAGGCACGCCAACGCTCGCCATGTTCGCGCGCACTGTTTCCTCGCGCCCGACGAGCACCGGGTTGCCGAGCCCAAGCTCGCGGAAGGCATAGGCCGCGCGGATGACCGAAGGTTCTTCGCCCTCGGCAAACACGATGCACTTTGGTTTACGGCGCACGACCGTCTGGACGCGCTGCATCATCGCCGCAGTCGGATCGAGGCGTTGCGCGAGGCTATGCTTGTAGGCCTGCATGTCGGGAATGGGCTTCCGGGCCACGCCCGTATCCATCGCTGCTTGCGCCACATAGGGCGGAATTTCCGAGATGAGCCGCGGATCGAACGGGGCCGGGATGATGTAGTCCGGCCCGAACTTCGGCCGCCGCCCATGATATGCGGCCGCCACTTCGTCCGGCACGTCTTGCTTTGCCAGGTTCGCAAGTGCGCGCGCGGCGGCGACCTTCATTTCTTCATTGATCGTCCGCGCGCGCACATCGAGCGCGCCGCGGAAGATGTAGGGAAAGCCCAGAACGTTGTTGACCTGGTTCGGATAGTCCGAGCGGCCCGTCGCCACGATCGCGTCTTTGCGTACTTCGTGCACGGCCTCCGGCGTGATCTCCGGGTCGGGATTGGCCATGGCGAAGATGATCGGCTTCTTCGCCATCGACTTCACCATCTCTTGCGTCACCGCGCCGGCGACGGAGAGGCCCATAAAGACGTCGGCGCCTTTCATCGCGTCAGCGAGCGTGCGCGCTTTGGTGTCGATCGCATGCACGGATTTGAACTGATCCATGCCTTTCTCTCGGCCGCGATAGACAACGCCTTCGCGGTCGAGCGCGATGACGTTCTCATGCGGCACGCCGAGCTGCTTGATGAGCGCAATGCAAGACAGTCCGGCGGCGCCGGCGCCGTTCACCACAACTTTGATGTC
>CALBST010000126.1 GCA_937967425.1 uncultured Caulobacteraceae bacterium | reverse complement strand
TCAATCCCAACCCGGACCCATCGCAACTCGCGCCGAACGAAAGCGTCGAGCGCATACGCCGCATTCAGCAGAACGATCTCGAGAACCTGCCGTTCTTCCTTGTCGCCGGGCTTCTTTTCATCGCGACGTCACCATCGCTCGTGCTGGCGCAGTGGCTGCTCTACGGCTACGTCGTCTCCCGCTTCCTGCACTTCCTGGCTTATCTGACCGCGCAGACCCACGACGTGCGCGCAACGCTTTGGACGATCGGCTCGCTCATTCTGATTTTCATGACCGGTTGGGCGCTCATCGGCGCGCTCAACGCCCTCTAATCCACAATCCCGCTCTTCCACTCTGCATCGCGCCGCGGCAACGCGAGGTAGGCTTCGCTGCGCATCTCCATGAGGCGTGAGGCCGTGCGTTCGAACTCGAAGCTTTGATCGCCGGCGGGATAAAGGTCCTGCGGCTGGACCTCGGCGGAGGCCACCAGTTTCACTTTGCCTTCGTAAAGCGCGTCGATCAGCGTACGAAACCGCGCTGCTTCTTCGCGCATGGATGGCGTCAGGCGCGGGATGTGTTCCAGCAGCACGGTGTGGAAGCGCTCGGCGATTTCGAGATAATCCGCCGCGCCCAACGCGCGGGCGCAGAGTTCTTCGAAGCTGAAACGCGCGACCCCGGCGGCCTGACGCTCCACCCGCAATGTGCGCCCGCTCACATCGAGCACAACAAGATGCGGAACGGCTCCGGCCGTCAACCGTTTCCAGGCGCGCTCCATCGCCTCCTCGGCGGCTGGCCCAAGCGGCGCGTAATAAACGGGCGCCGCCATCAACTGGCGCAAGCGAAAATCCTGGGGGCCCGCGATCTCGACCACATCAAGCTCGCGTTTCAGCAGATCGATGAAAGGTAGGAAGAGTTGGCGGTTAATGCCATTCTTGTAGAGATCGTCCGGCAGACGGTTCGATGTCGCGACGATCACCACGTCCTCTGCGAATAGCCGTTCGAACAGACGCCCGAGGATCATCGCGTCGGCAATATCGGTGACTTGGATTTCGTCGAAGCAAAGCAGCCTGGCTTCATTGGCGATCGCTTTGGCGGCATCGGCAATCAGATGATCCTGCACGCCACCGCGCTCGCGCGCTTTACGCAGGAAGGCATGCTGCTGGAGCATGAATTCGTGGAAGTG
>CALBST010000125.1 GCA_937967425.1 uncultured Caulobacteraceae bacterium | reverse complement strand
CCAGCGAGACGATCTGGCAGTTCTTCGCGGCACATACCCTGCGCCCGCAAGCGCGGCGGCGTTAACTAGGCTACTGGCGGAGACGGAGGGATTCGAACCCTCGATACCCGGTTAAGGTATGCTCCCTTAGCAAGGGAGTGCCTTCAGCCACTCGGCCACGTCTCCGGCGAGGCGCCCGCTTATCCCGGCAACCCGCCCCCGGCAAGGCGTCTTTGACCCCGACTCCACATCCTTAACTGGCGCCGCCTTTGCGCGAGCCCTTCCGAGATTTTTAGTCTGAAGGGCGAATTAACCATGTCTCAGGCCGCACTGCAGCTCGTCGGCGCCGATTTGGACCAGACGAGCGCGGACAATCACGGGCTTGCGGCCCAAGCTGAGCCGGAAGCGGCTTTGGTCCAGTCCGAGGCTGAGCGGATGGCCGAGCTGGCGGCCGCGTTCGCCCTCTTTGGCCTGGCTGTCGAGCAGCCGGGCGACCCAGAATTTCCGCTGGCGACGGCCGATCTGGCCTACCGCGCTCACCAAATCGCGCCGGATGCGCCGGCCAATGACTGGGCTGAACCCCGCCGGACCTCGCTCCCAAGCCGGGGCCTCCACGTCGACCCGGGCCTGCCGGTTAAGCTTATTCAGGTCACGGACTGGCTGATCGTCGCCGCCGCGGCGCAGTTCGCGGCGATGTGGGGCGCGGGCGCGGGTCTGCTCGAACTGTCCATCGGCCAAGCCTCGGCTTTCATCGCCGCCGCGCTGGCCTTGAAGGGCGGCCTCTGGCTCACCGACTATTATCGCTTCTCGCCAGCGCGGATTAGGCCGGAGCGCGGCATGGGCGGTTTGGCCTTGGGCGCCATCGCCGGCGTTCTCATCGCCAACGCGTTCGCACCCGATGCGCGCGGCGCCGCAGCGCTTGCAGCGACACTGCCGTTCGCGGCGATGCTGCTTGCTGGCGTACACGCAGCGCTCGCGGTTTGGATTTCCGCCGCACACCGCCGCGGCCTCTTCGCTGAAAACATCGTGCTGATCGGCGCCACCGACGCAGCACAGCGCCTTGTCGCGCGCGCCGCCAAATCGGGCGAAGCGCGAATCGTTGCTGTTGTCGACGACCGCACGCGCCGCTCACCTGCGCAGGTTGGCGCCGCGCCGGTGATCGGCACGGTTGACGACCTGCTCGCTTGGGACGGCCTGCCCAATGTCGACCGCATCGTCATCACCGTTACGCAGAAGGCTGAAGCGCGAGTTCGCTCGATGATCGAGCGCCTGCGTGTTGCGCCGAACCGCGTCGATCTTCTGCTCGACTTCGAAACTCAGGCTGTCCGCGGGCGCCGCGTCGAGCGCTTTGGCGGCGCAGCCGTCGCCTGCGTCTCCGGCCGCCCGCACAATCATCGCCGAGCGCTGGTGAAGCGCACGCAAGATCTCGTGCTCGGCACGGTGCTCGCCATCATTTTTGCCGTGCCGATGCTGATCATCGCGGCGTTGGTGAAACTGGATACGCCCGGCCCGGCGCTCTACCGCCAGCGCCGACATGGCTTCAACAACCGCGTCATTACGGTGCTGAAGTTCCGCACCATGCACCACGCACCTGAGGCGCCGCTGCAGCAGGTGCGCGAAAACGATCCGCGCATCACCGCCGTGGGCGCGTTCCTGCGCCGCACCAGCCTCGATGAGCTGCCGCAGCTCTTCAACGTGTTGCGCGGCGACATGAGCCTCGTCGGCCCACGCCCGCACGCAATCGGCATGAAGACCTGCGAGCGTGAACTGACTGAGATTGTCGCCGAGTACGCCCATCGCCATCGCGTGAAGCCGGGCATCACCGGCCTGGCGCAAGTCAACGGTTCGCGCGGCCCGGTGACATCGGCAGCGTCCGTCCGCCGCCGTGTGCGCTACGATCTCGAATACGTCGCGCGCGCCTCGCTCTGGCTCGATCTCGAAATTCTGGTACGCTCCGTGCCGGTGTTGTTCGGGGACAAGGTCACCCGGTGAGCAC
>CALBST010000124.1 GCA_937967425.1 uncultured Caulobacteraceae bacterium | reverse complement strand
ATGCGTCACCGCCGCCAATGATCGCAGCACCCAATTCGGCTTCCGCGAGCCAGAACTCGCGCAAGGCTTCGATCGCTGAAAGATGTGCGCCGATGCGTTGACGCGTTTCGCTCAACAGTTCGAACACGTCGATCTGCATCGCGTTGTAGCGAAGCAGGGTCTCGTCCGAGATGATCTTGCGCAGCGGCAGTACCTCGCCGAAGTAGTGCCGCGCAATTTCATGGGTAGCGCGATAACTGCGATAAGCGTCGCGCGCCTCGGAGCGGATCGATATCGCCTTGTCGGCGAGGCGATTAAGCGCCGCGAGATAGGTCTGCTCGGCCTGGCGCGTGCGCGCTTCACCGAAATCCCAGATCGGGATTGTGAACTCGATCTCAAAGCCGGAGCGCGAAAAGCGCTCGCCGGTCTCGCGTTCGCGAATGGAATCGAATCGGCCCCTAATTTCGAGGAGATTGATGAACCGGGTTGCGCGCGTGAGGCCGAGCGATTTCGCGAGCGTTAGCAGTTCGATTCGGGCTATCTGGAGATCGATGCGACGCCGGATCGCTTCCTGCTCGACCGATGGCAAAGCACGCGCTTGGCGTGGCAGAGACGGCAACACCCCGGGTAGCTTGAAGCTTAGATCGCTGCCCCAAAGGCCCAGTAGGCGAATGAGGCGCTCGCGCTCCGTGCGCGCACGCTGACGCGCGGTCGCCAGACGGCCAGTCAGGTCTGCGTAAAATGCCTGTTCGCGGGCCTGATCGAGTTTGTTCAGCGCGCCAGATTCGCCGAGACGACGAGACAACTGCGTCGCTGCAAGAGCCGCGGCCTGCGACTGAGCGAGTAAATTGACCGACTGCTGTGCCGCGACGGCACGATAGTAAGCGCGCCGGGCCTCTGCGGCGATCAGGGCAACTTTCTCGGCCGTCCGCATTTGTGCCGCTCGAAATCGCTCGCGCGCGATATCGGTCCGGACGGGTAAAGTCGCCAATGCGAGAAGGCTAGTGACGATCTGACGTTCAAGCTCGATTTCAGGGCGGCTTACAAGCCGGGCAATCGAGAATGTTGGATTAGGGGGCAGGCTCGCTTCTACCGCTACGGCCTCAGCAAAAAAGAGGTCGTTGAACGCTGCCTGGAGTCCGCGGTTGTTGAGCAGCGCGATCTGCACGGCGCCGTCCGCACTCAACGGGCGCGTGAGCAGCTCTTCGATCTTGGCGCGCGCCGCCTTTGTTTCCGCCTCGGTGCGCAGCGCGACGGCTTCCTTCTGCAGTTCGGAGCTGGCGAATTGCGTGACCGCGCCCATCCCGCCATCGGGCGAAAAGGTTTGGCATGCGGCGAGCGCCAGCGGCGCAACGATGGCGGCGAGGATGCGCACGCTCATGGCCGCGATTGCGGGGCGACCCGCTCGTTCTGCTCGCGCCATGAACGCGGCGCCACCGGACGAATGCTTTGATAGGCGCCGCGTACCGATACGTCAGTGACCGGATCTACCGGTACGTTTACGTCGGCAGGATCAGGGCCGGTGAAGGGCGCGGGTGGTGTCCAGCTGCAGCTCGCGACCAGAAGCGCTGCGGCCACCGGCGCTGCGGCCGGCAAGCGGAGGAGGAAAAACACGAATGGAATCCTTGACCTATCGTTGCGAGCTGCCTGGCAACCGAAATGCCTAGGCATAGCCGGATCGGGGCAACTGGCGTGCGCCGACGGTCTCCCGACTGGGAGACGTTCGCTAACGACGGGGAGGCTTTATTCGAATCTCGGGCGTGGCGTCGGCCGGGGACCGAGTGCCAGGCATCGCAAACGATGCGGCCGCAAAAACTGATCCGACGCCCGGAATTCCAAAGACCAAGTGCTTGCCAACACAGCACTGGGCACTGCAGCAGCCGCCGATGGCTTCGGGGCAGTCACCTTCCGGCAGCTGCGATGAGCCATCAGTTACAAAGTATCCGGTGAAATTGCCTAGAGGTACCGCAGCCGTCGAACCCTCACTCGTCAAGAATCCGGCGGTCGCCTCGATCCGATTTGCCGCACCGGTCACAACGATTGTAGTAGCTGAACTAATCTGTCGGGCAGAGCCGTGCGCATTGGCGGGCGCCGCAAACAGTGCGGCGGTCAGCAGTACCATCAGCGCAAAAATGAAACTCGACCGAAACATGCGTGGAGGCTTTGGATCCCCGAGTGCGCGACAATTGAGTCAGGACGCGCGCGAATGTCAATCCTGCAGATTTGCGCAATCGACTCAATTTCCTGTTAGATGAAGCATCAGCGGTTATGGAAGCCTTAAGAGCGCACCGAACATCGGACACATACGTCTGAGCCGCAGAACGCGTTCCCGACAAATGAGGCGAGTTGCGTGAATGGTGTCATTGCGCAATTCGCGGCAGCCAGCCGGCGTAGATCCCAGCCTGATAGGCAAAGGCGGCGGCAGCGATCAACAGCAACAGCCCCCCGGCGCGCTCGATGAACGGCACCCAGAGCATCGCCGAACCGAGTCGAGTCAGCACACCCGCTGCCGCGCCGACGACCAGGATTGGCAAACCGCGCGCGACCCCGAAGACGAACAGCAACAGAGAACCCATCACAGCGTCGCCACTTCCCGCCGCAGTCATCAGGACGGGAAGCAGCAACGGCGTGCACGCCGGGCAGGTGGAGAGGCCGAATGGGATACCGAGCAGCAGCGCCGCGCCGAAACTGCCGGCGCTCCTGGGGGAAGCATAGAGAATCCGCATGTTGATGCGGATGACCCGCAGCATCGCGAGGCCGAGGAAAAGCAGGATTGCGGCAAGCACGAAATACGTGTGCGGCATGTATGGCGAAATAATCCGCAGGACCGCAAAGCCGAACAAGCCGAATAGCGCCCCGAGGGCCGCGTCGACCAGCGCCACGCCAAGCACGAAGCCCGAGGCAAGGTAGATGCCCCGGTAGCGGGTCCGCGCCGCGACGGCGGCCTGCCCTCCGGCGGAAAACCCAGCAGCCACGGCCAGCAGGGGATACGAGCTGGGCGCGATGCCGACGACGACGCCCGCAAACGCCATCAACATGATGCTCGCGGGGGTCAATCCGGCGATCTGGCCAAGGATCGCTTCGATTTCGGTCACGCAGGTCTCCGTCGCATGTGTGTAGCGGCCCGCATCCTTGACTCCGTATGACGGTACGGAGTCAATGATCCCAGTAGCATGGATGCGAAGGATGGCTGGCTTCACGATCGGACGGCTCGCGCGCGAAGCCGGTGTCGGCGTCGAGACTGTACGTTTCTACGAGCGCTCGGGATTGATCGCGCGGCCGGCGCGGCCTGCCGGCGGCGGGTTCCGCGTCTACGACCGCGACGCTGCATTGCGCATTCGTTTTGTTCGCCAGGCGCAGCGGCTCGGCTTCGCGCTCGCCGAGATCCGCGAGCTCCTGT
>CALBST010000123.1 GCA_937967425.1 uncultured Caulobacteraceae bacterium | reverse complement strand
GGAAGCTTGGCTTTCGGGCGCGTAGCTCAGCGGGAGAGCACTCCCTTCACACGGGAGGGGTCACAGGTTCAATCCCTGTCGCGCCCACCATTGCCTGAATCGGCCCCAAAAACGGCTCTGAGATCGCCGCTAAAGCCTTGAATGGCAAAGACAAATGGGCGGTTCTAAAACCTGTCTCGCGGTCGAATTCCAGGTGCTGGGCAAACGTTAGTCGTAGGGCCAAACGCTTCTGCTCGATACGCTCTGAACTCCATAGTTTCATTGGGTTTTCTAGGAAGTTCATCGCGGTTCTAACAGCGGATTCGAAATTGAGCTTCGGCTTGTCCACGCGTTGCAGTTTCTCAGCGATTGCGAGCTTCTCCGCCTGCAAACGCTCGATGCGTTCTTCGTAAGCTTTGGCGACCGCGGCGCTTTCAGTTTCAACGACGCGATCGAGTAGTTGTTGGATCTGTCGATCCGCCGATGAGAGCGTTGTCTGCAGCGCCTTTGCGTCCGTATCGCTCGCGGCGATGCGGGCATTCCACGCATCTTCGAACATTTGGCGCGCGGCGCGAAACACACCGGCGGGCGGTTGAACGCTCGACATGATGATAGCGAACTTAGCTTCCAGCGCGTCGCGCTTGATGGATCGTCCGTAGTGGGGGCAACCCCGGTTGTAACAGAAGTAATAGGGGTAGTGCCGCTCGCGGCCCTTGGTCCAGCCCGCAGTCAGCATCGTGCCGCAGGTGCAGGCAACAAAGCCCCGCAGAGGGAAATCGGGATTGAAGTCGGCGCGTGCGGGCGCGCGTTTCTTTCCGGCCAAGCGATCTTGAATCGTGTTGAAGGTCTCGACGCTAATTAATCCTTCGTGCACGCCCTGTCGTAGCGAGACGTTCCAATAAGGCGCGCTGACGAGCCCGGCATACATCTCCCGCTTCAACATCTCTGTGACGCGCGGATTGTGAACCCGGCCTTTGCGATCGCGCGGAAATTCCGGACGGCTTTCAAGGAAGCGTTGCACCTCGGCCTGGCTCTCGAAGCGGCCGCACGCGTAGCCTTCGAGCGCTTCACGCACAATCGACGCCTCGGGCTCCTTCGGGAATAGAACGCGGCCGCTACGTTTGACCGAGCGATACTCGTAGCCAACAGGGGCCGAGGTGACGGCGTAACCACGTTCAACCCGAGCGGTCATTTTCTGAATGGCTTGCCGTCGGAGCTGCTCGCGTTCGAGTTCGCCGCCGGCAACCGTGATGGTCTCATGGTGACGCCCCTCTGGACTGTCCTCGAAACGGAAATTGGGGCTGTCGACCGAGGCGTTAAATGAGGCGAGACGATCGCGCAGCTCCCAATAGAAGCGTGTTCTCCGGGCAAACCGCTTCAAGTCATCGAAGATGACGACGTAGCGCTTGCTTCGATGCTTCTTTAGGTGCTCAAGAACGCGCACCATGCCGGGGCGCTCCATATAGTCGCCATAGCCGGACTTGCTGTCGGTATAGACAGCCTCGACCGACACGCCGAGCTTGGTAGCGTGCGCGCGACACAGGTGCTCCTGACTTCGGTTGCCGTCACCATCAAGCTCTTGCTTCTGGCTCGACACGCGACAGTAGATGATCGCGGCGTGCACTGGCTTCATCGCAATTCCTCAGCAAACGCTTGGCTAGCGCGCTCCGAGGTTTGAAGGCACGGAGCGCTCGTTATCATCGATTCTAGTGGCATCATTCGCAGAAGGCGAGGCCGGTCCAAGCACGAGACTGACGGCATCGACATTCCAGCCGAGGTCGACAAACCCGCACATGATTTTCCACAGGGCGCTCAAGAGTTCGTCCTGTTCAGCTTTAGTCATCCCGCTGCCGTCGAGATGATGGCGATAGTCGTCGGGTGTAAACGTCCCGAGCGTGGCCGACGGCGCGGCGGCGTCATTACTGGTGCCGTTCACGTCAACGACGGGCGGAGCAAAGTGCGCGGAGATGGACAAGCGTGCCTCCATGACAATGGAAGCATGTCGGCGGCGGAACGAGAGGAACGGGGCCGGAAACGGCGGGAAATGGTGTGCTCGCCCGATTGGCGAAGCTACGACTTGCAGGCCATGGTGTTGCGATCTTCCCACGCACGCAGCGCCCGCGCGGCTGTGGAGGACCGCCTTGACGAGTGCTAGCGGTCCGGACTCGGTCCGCGAAGCATCGTGGAGATCGATTTGCCAGCTTGTTGGCCGCGAGCAGCATCGATCGCGCGCGACTGCATCAGCGCTTTGCGAATGTCGAGATGAAGCTCCAGCGCCTTGAGGCCGTCGCGCCAGTTCGGTGCGAATTGAAGCACGTTACGCTTCACCTCGGTCGCTAGGCCCAGGCGGCGCAGTTCAAGCGCACGGCCCTTCAAAGCGTCGGTTGCCGCCGGATCGCCGTGGGGTGAGCGCAGGTCCGCGATGCGCACCTTGCCATCTTTGTCGAGCTGATCGGCGATCCAATGATCGAGCCGTGTTGGCCGATGCGCCCGCACCTCGCGGTGAAGTGCCAGCCGATCGTCTTCGCGGGTGCGGTTGCCCAAGCGCTCGGTGGCGACGTCGCGCGCTGCTGACCTGAAGCCGTGCTGTACGAACTCCCGTGGGATGATGAGATCACGGCCGTCGCTGCGGACGCCTCGGAGGATGATGTGCGTGTGCGGGTTGTCCGAGTCCCAGTGATCGACGGCGACCCATTCGAGCTTTGTGCCTAGGGCCATCTCGGCGCGCCGCATGACCTCTCGTGTGTAACTCTTAAGGTCGCCAAGTTTCGTCCCATTCTCGGGCGACAGGATCAGGCGAAAATGTCGGCGATCGCTCCGCGCCCAGGCAGCGGCACGTTCGCCACCGTTTACGCCGGTAACGGTGGCGTCATAGAAAACAGAACCTTCTGCGCGTCCGAGATACTTGCTGTGCGCCCGTGCCTTCGCCTCAGCGTGGTCAGGGGACGATTCATCTTCTCCGTGGTCGCTAATCTCGCTCGTGCGCGTAGTTGCATCACGAGCCACATAGCGCGCATGCGCACGTAAGGCGGCGCCACCGCCGCCGGCGTGACTGAAATAATGGATCTTCACGATGGCGCGTTGGCGTGGATCGAAGGCACCGTGCGCACCCCGCGACGAGGTGCTTCGGGCAACCTTGCGCGATGATCCGATCAAGCTCGCGAGCTTCTTGCCGTAGCCTGCGCGCGTGGCGCCGCCCGAGGATTTGGCGCGGCCGTCTCGCTTGCCTTCGATTATGTCGGCATTCAACGCGCGCGTGACGCCAAGTGATTTACCCGGCCGAAACGCTTCAGCGCCGAACATGTCGCGCCGCAGTTTTCCTGCGCGGAAGAGTCGATTGATGCTTTCGGTTTGCATCGACGCTGCATTCTGCAAGGTGAGGTGCGCGCACCTCGTGCGCACCTCGTGATCATCGCGCGCACCTCGCATTTGCGCCAGTGTTTGCAAGCGATTGGCGAAGAGAGTGGGGTTCTCTTTATCTTGCCTTCCACCCCACCTTCCTTCGACCTTTCACTCACACACACAATCGATCACGCAGAATCAAGAAAACTCACTTCGCGAAGCAGATTGGTTCGGCCGATATTGCGCCAGGGACGGAAGCCCAAAGGGCCGAGACCCATAGGGCTCGGTTCACGACAGCCCGGTCGCCGACGAAGTCGGCGAGGCGCCCTAACCAATGCGAGACTCCAACACGAGCACGTGCGCGATTTGCAACTCTAGCTGAAAAGCGCGCCACAAGGCCGGCTGGGTGGAAAGCTCATGACCGTGATGGCTCGTGATCGCATAATCGCGCATTTGGAAGCGTTGATTCGACAGTCGCGGATGAGGTGACGATGCTACAGAGTTTCTGGCTTTACGTTTGGGTGTTCATCGGCGGCGGCATCGGCAGCGCCTTGCGCTACGGCGTGAGCCGCGCTTCGTTCGCCTTGATCGGCCCGAGCTTTCCAGCGGGTACGCTGTTCGTCAACATTGTCGGGTGTCTCTTCATGGGCCTAGTCGCGGGCTGGTTTGCTTACCGCGAGGTCGGGATGGATCAGTCAACGAAGCTCTTCTTGACGACGGGAATCCTCGGCGGCTTCACAACGTTCTCGGCGTTCGCGCTCGACACGGCGGTGTTGTGGCAACGGGGCGAGATGTTGACGGCTGGTCTCTATGTCAGCGCCTCCGTGATTGTGTCGATCGCCAGTTTGTTTGCAGGCTTGGCGATCATGCGCATGGTGCTCGTCTAAGATGGCCAAACGCTTCCGTTGGCTCAAAGACGACGCAAGGCGGACCAGTCGCCTGCGCGCCCCTAAGTGAGTGAGCATGTCCGACGCTTCTTCCAGACAGCGCCGCCGCACGCCGATCCCTAACACGGTGTGGGCGCTCGGTTTCGTCAGCTGTTTCATGGACATCTCGTCGGAGATGATCCACGCGCTGTTGCCGCTCTTCCTGACGACGACTTTGGGCGCGAGCGTGTTGCTGGTCGGCATTATCGATGGCGTAGCGGAATCCACCGCGGCGATCTCAAAAGTGTTCTCAGGCTATCTCTCCGACCGGATGGGGCGGCGGAAGCCGCTCATCCTCTTGGGCTATGGCCTGGGCGCTCTCTCCAAGCCATTCTTCGCCATCGCCGCCACGCCGCTCCTGGTCTTTGGCGCGCGTTTCGCCGATCGCATCGGCAAGGGTCTGCGTGGCGCACCGCGCGATGCGCTGGTGGCTGACGTGACGCCACCAGAGATACGCGGCCGCGCCTACGGACTTCGCCAAGCGCTCGACACCGCCGGCGCCTTCGCCGGCCCGCTGATCGCGATCGCCCTCATGGCGCTCTTCGCCGGCAACATGCGCGCTGTGTTCTGGGCGGCGCTCATCCCCGCCACGCTCGCCGTGGTTCTTGTTGTCGTTGGGGTTGAAGATCGCGCGGCTGGTCCCGAGAATGCGCGTCCGCCCGTCCGCATTGCCGATCTGAAGCGCTTGCCGCTGGCATTCTGGCGCGTCGTCGCGCTGGGCGTTGTCTTCACCTTGGCGCGGTTCAGCGAAGCCTTCCTGATCCTCCGCGCGGCGGACCAGGGCTTGCCGTTGATGTGGGCGCCGCTGGTTTTGGTGGTGATGAACGTCGTCTATTCGATCGGCGCCTACCCCGCCGGCGATCTTTCCGATCGGCTGCCAGCGCCTACGCTCTTCCTCTGGGGCATCGCCGCGCTGGTCGCCGCCGATCTGGCGTTGGCGTTCGGCCCAGGGCTTATCGGCGTCTTCGTCGGCATCGCGCTCTGGGGCGCGCACATGGCGCTGACGCAAGGCCTCTTAGCCAAGCTTGTCGCCGATAACGCACCGGCCGAACTCAGGGGCTCGGCGTTTGGATTCTTCAATCTGGCGACCGGTGTCGCGCTCCTTGCCGCAAGCGTCGCCGCCGGCGTGTTGTGGGACCTCGCCGGTCCGCAGGCGACGTTCCTAGGCGGCGTCGTGTTCGCAGCAGCGGCGGCCTTGATGCTAACGAGCGTCAAGCGCTCGCCGCCCCCGCAGGCTCATTGATCCCGTCGCCTTGCTGGGCATGCGTCCAGTCGGCGATCGCTTGCGCCTTTGACGCCGCGGTGAAGATGGCGGACGAAGCCGCTCGCTAATCTCGGTGACATGTCCTGAAGTCCAGCCCTTTCTGAAACAAAAAGCGCCCGTCCGCAGTCCGGAAATTCCTGCGATGCGGGGCTTGCGGGAGTGGCCTGAAGGTCCACATCCTATCGGTGAAACCAATGGCCGTCGGGTCCTCAAGGCGACTAAGGCAATTTGCATGTCAGCACTCACACGGTTTGAAGCGGATCAATGTACGGTCGTTTTTCTCGATCACACGCCCTCGCTATTTCCGGTCCATTCGATTGAACCGCTGAAGCTTGAGAACAATGTCCTTGGTCTCGCGAAAGTGGCGCGCGCGCTGGGGATGCCGGTCGTCATCTCGAGCATTCAGCCGAGGGAAGCCGCTCTCGCCGATCCGCTGTTCGAGAAGCTCACGCGCTTCATCTATCCGGACGTAGTCATCGACGAGGACGACGTGATCGAGCGAACTACGTTCGATGCGTTTGGAAGCGAGCGTTTCCGTCGCGCTGTCGAAGAGACGGGCGAGCGGACGGGAATCAAGAAGCTCATCATGTGCGGTCTGTGGACCGAGACAAGCCTCCTGCAATCTGTGACGACCGCACGAAACCGCCGGCGCGACGTTGCGTTTGTCGAGGCGGAGTCAGCGAACGCTCGCATCAGGCGGCGATTCATCGAATGGTCCAGAGCGGGGCCATACCGGTCAGCTGGTGGTCGCTCATTGCTGAACTTTGCCCGGACACCGCGTCGGAGCAATACAGGAAGATCTATTCCATTGTGCGGGAGCACGCTGGCGTCGATCTGCCGCCACAAATAACGCCGGAACCGACGCCAGCGCCCTCTCGATGAGCTGACGCCAGCGCCGTTGCGATGAGGTGGTGAGGTCAATCGGAACCGACTGGCAGGGGCCCGGCTTCCTGCAAGAGCCAATCCACTGCGGCTTGCGCTTTGGCGCCCGCGGCCAGGAACGCCCGAGGCTCGTCGCGCAACAGCTCCAGCCAATTGGCGATGTAGCTGGCGTGGTCCTCGAGATGGAAAGGCGCCAAACCCGCCATCGCGCCGAGAATGGCTGCACCAAATTCGGCGCTGAGTTCTTCCCGCGCCCGCGCCTTCCGATCCGTGGCGTAGTCACCGAGCCGATCGAGTCGGCTCTTATGGCCTGTGAAGTGCACGCTCTCGTGCAGCAAAGTCGCGGCCCAATGCTGCTCAGAGAGAAAGGCTTCATGCGCTGGCATGTGCACCAAGTCGGTGACGGGTGCGTAGCACGCCATCGATCCACCGATGCGCACGCCAACGCCCGCGCGCGAAGTCCACTGCTCGATGGCGCCGGGCTCGGCTGCTAAGAGCGTTACTTCCCTCCCGAAGCCATCGGGCAGCGCGTCGATCTGATCGACGTTGAACACGTAGAAGAGCTTCAAGAAGCGGTAGACACGCGCGGTCTCGCCGGCATCTTCGGCGGCGGTCTTGCCCGCGTCCTTCTGTTTCGGTTTTGCCTGACCGTAGTAGATGACCGGACACGCTTTTTCGCCCTTGCGCACGTGCCCACCTAATTCAAGAGCTTGGCGAAAGGTGAGCCAGGTGCGTTTGGAGTAGCCGCGCGCAATCTGCGCGGCCCAGAGCAGCATCACGTTGGCGCCGCGATAGGGTTCGCCGGTTGATCGGAGCGGCAGGCCAGGCGTCAGCGCAAGGGCCTTTGCGTGGTCCCATGGCGCGCGCCACGGCATCACGCCGCGTTCAAGCATGCCGGAGATTTCGGCGGTGACGTGCGCCAGCGCGTCGTAAGCCGAGCGTCTCAGTGCAGTTTCGGGTTTTGAAAGCGCGGATTTCATCGGTGTGTTCCTGAACCAGGCGCACACGCGCGTTCGCGCGTGTGCGCGATTGAAAGAGAGGAGCCGCCCGAAGGCGGCTCCGAACGAGGTGAGGAGGTGCTTAAGCTGGCGCGTCGGCGGTCTGGTCGGCCTTAGCCTTGGACTCAGACTTCGCTTTGGGCCGCGACAAACGCTGGTAGCGGGTGATCTCGAATGTGTTGTCGTAGATCTTCTGTTCGCCTTTGAGCCAGACGGTCGGAACGATGCGGCCCTCGAAGGTGACGCTGTCGCCCTTGTCGAGCTGGGTCAGCATCTCGGCGTTCAGATCGGCGTCGAACGACACGCAGCGGAGCCATTCGGTTTTGGTGTATTGGCCGTCGCGGCCTTCGGCCAAACGGTCTGCGGCGATCGAGATGC
>CALBST010000122.1 GCA_937967425.1 uncultured Caulobacteraceae bacterium | reverse complement strand
TCCCCCTCGTGAGCATGGTCTGCACCGTGAGCGTGCGCTCGAGAGATTTCAAGCGCCGCCGGATCCCTCTCCCGCATTTGCGGGAGAGGCTAGGTGAGGGTGCGGCGCGGAAGTCTGCAAGCATTGGCGCGGCGCTAATCACGCTCCGCCCGCGCTCCACCCTCACCCTGCCCTCTCCCTCCCAAAGGAGGGAGAGGGTTCAACCTCGCCTAGTCATCCTCACGAGCAATCAGCAGCAGGCCAATCGCAACCACAAGAAACACACCGACGGAAAGAATACTGTCCCAGAGGACGCGCACTTTCCAGATCACCACCTAACCACCACACCCCTGAGATGACAGGCGACGCTAGAAGCCCGATCGTGCAGATCGCTCCGACGACGAACAGAAGAGCTCAATTGCTTTGGCGCCTATGCCCATCTTGCTGGCCACACGCCGCTCACAACGGAATATTGTCGTGCTTCTTCCAGGGGTTCTCTAGCTTCTTGTTCTTGAGCGTCCCCAGCGCGCGGATGATGCGCTTCCGCGTTTCGCGCGGCATGATCACGTCATCCACATAACCAAGCGACGCCGCCACGAACGGGTTGGCGAAGCGGTCGGAATATTCCTTCGTGCGCGCCGCGATCTTTTCCGGATCGCCGATATCGGCGCGGAAAATGATCTCGACCGCGCCCTTCGCGCCCATCACCGCGATCTCGGCGCTCGGCCAGGCATAGTTCACGTCGCCGCGCAGGTGCTTGGAACTCATGACGTCATAGGCGCCGCCATAGGCTTTGCGCGTGATCACCGTCACCTTCGGCACAGTCGCCTCGCCGTAAGCGAACAGCAATTTCGCACCGTGTTTGATGAGCCCGCCGAGCTCCTGCTTCGTCCCCGGCAGGAAGCCCGGCACATCCACGAACGTCACGATCGGAATGTTGAACGCATCGCAGAAACGCACAAACCGCGCCGCCTTGCGCGAGGCATCAATGTCCAGCACGCCCGCCAACACCATCGGCTGGTTCGCGACAATGCCGACAGTCGAGCCATCGAGCCGCACGAATCCAGTCAGAATGTTCTTCCCGAACTCCGAACCAATCTCGAAGAAATCGCCCTCGTCAGCGACCTTCTCGACCAGCTCCTTCATGTCATAGGGCTTGTTCGGATTGTCCGGGATCAGCCGGTCGAGCGAGGCTTCCTCGCGCGTCACGTCATCAAAGTGCGGGCGCATCGGCGGCTTCTCGCGGTTCGAGAGCGGCAGAAAGTCGATCAGCCGCCGCATCTGCGTCAGCGTCTCGAAATCGTTTTCGTAGGCGCCGTCGACAACGCCGGACTTCGCCGCATGCACGCGCGCGCCACCGAGCTCCTCGTGCGTGACGATCTCGTTCGTCACCGTTTTCACGACTTCGGGGCCGGTGACGTACATGTAGGACGTGTCCTTCACCATGAAGATGAAGTCCGTCATCGCCGGTGAATACACATCGCCGCCTGCACAAGGCCCCATGATGACGCTGATCTGCGGAATGACGCCAGAGGCCAGGATATTGCGCTGGAAGATGTCGGCGTAGCCGGCGAGCGATTCCACGCCTTCCTGAATCCGCGCCCCGCCCGCGTCGAAGATGCCGACGATCGGCGCGCCGTTCTTCATCGCCATGTCCTGCACTTTGCAGATCTTGGCCGCGTGCGCGCCCGAGAGCGAACCGCCGAACACGGTGAAGTCCTTGGAGAACACGTAGGTCAGGCGCCCATTGATCGTGCCCCAGCCGGTGACGACGCCGTCGCCGGGGATTTTCGTCTTCTCCATGCCGAACTCGTGGCTGCGGTGTTCGACGAACATGTCGAACTCCTCGAACGAGCCTTCATCGAGCAGAAGCTCAATCCGCTCGCGCGCCGTCAGCTTGCCCTTGGCGTGCTGCGCCGCGTGACGCTTCTCACCCCCGCCCGCGCGCGCGGCTGCACGCTTTTCTTCCAGCTTGGCGATAATGTCTTTCATGGGCGCAAGGGCTCCCGGCGCAAATCTCTCGCGTCAGGGGGTAGCGGGCGCTCCCGCGCTAGGCAAGCGCCCGCATTAGACGCGCTTGCGTGCCTGCGCGACCTGGTCTTGCAGTTTGGGCAGGTCAGGCCAACGCCGCCCCGCTTCTTCATAAATCGCCCGCGCCTCCGCGGTGCGACCCAAAACCTCCAGCGCCGCCGCCCGATTCATATGCAGAACAGGCAAATCG
>CALBST010000121.1 GCA_937967425.1 uncultured Caulobacteraceae bacterium | reverse complement strand
CCGAGGACTCCGCCCCCTTCATCGGCCACAACCTCAAGACCTACATCGCCGATCTCGAGCGCCAGATGAAAGACGCCGCCGCCGACCTAGAGTTCGAAACCGCCGCCAGACTCCGCGACGAAATCAAACGCCTCCAAGAAACCGAACTCCTAATCGCCGACGACCCCCTAGCCCGCCAAGAAGCCCTACGCGAAGCGGCAGACACCGCCGTCCGCGCCAGCCGCGAAAGCGATCGCTCGACGGCGACGGGGGCTACAGTGCGAGCAAAGAAGCCGCCGTATCGTGGACGGCGAAAGAAGGGGCCTTAGTCCTCTTTTGGTTCCGGCGCGCTATCGGTAGCGGAGTCAGTCGGCTCCTCCTCTTCTCGCATGCGCCGGTAGAACTCCTCGTTTTCGCGACGCTCATCCTCGCGATCTCCCGAAGAGAAGATATTGACGTTCAGCTTTTTGAAGCCAGAGGCGATACGACCCCACTCTTCCCGAATTTTCTTGACCTCGTTGGCGATTCCAGCGAACTGATCGATACAAAACTTGTACTCGTTGGATTCGTGTCGCCACCCTTTGGGTTTACGACGCCACATTAGTTTGATCGTGTATTCGACGTCCTTGAATTCTTGGTAGTTGCCAACAAAACTGGAAAACGATTGGCCCGGCTTGAGCACGGTCATGGCAGCAAATGGCAAGCCCTTGTTTCGCTTTGTAATTCGGTCGGACGTGAGCGGCGGATTGAACGATAACGTGATGTCATATGCTGCCGCGTTGCCGGTGTTCGCCAACACTAGGTCCACATGACTAATCGACCATTGATTGGCTTCGAGTGTTGCCACTACGTGCGGCTGTGAGCTGCGCTCCGCTAGCATCCATGTGAAAATTACAAGCCCAACGGTGGCGAGCGCGGTGGCCCCCGCCATCGCGACCTGCGCCCAAAGCAAAGCTGTTTCGCCATTCATGTTGGGTCCAATTCTTGCGACCCGTTCAAGAAATCCCAAAATGGGACAAGCCGCGCTGGATCAAAAATGGATCAGAGTTTGACGTCTGCTGACTGGGTATTGTTCGCGGGAGCGATAATTGGACCGATTCTGGCGGTGCTTGCGACGCGAATCGTCGATGCCCTGAGAGACAACAGAGACCGCAAGAACGCGGTCTTTGTTTCGCTAATGTCCACTCGACGCGCGCAACTGACCCCCGAGCACGTTCAAGCGCTCAACCGGATCGAGCTAGAGTTTGCGAATAGCCCAGCGATCGTCTCAGAGCTCAAAACGTACATGAATTTGATGGAGGAGAAGATTTCTCCTCTCTCGCGCTTTGAACGCGATGACGCTGTGAAACGCGCCCACACTCAGGCCGACGAGGATCTTGTGCGTCGCAGACGTCGAGCGTTCGGTAATCTTGTCCAGGTGATCGGACGGAAGCTTGGACGGCGCGTAGATCGTCACGACATCATCGAGGGTGGCTATTATCCGGGCGGTTGGGCTGAGGCCGAGACTCTTCAACTCGACAACATGCGTCGACTGAACGACATTCTGAATTGGCGCGGCCAATTCCCAATCCACTTGTGGCGTATCTCGCCTCCAATTCCGTTAGAGGGCGTCGTCCGCCCCGGCGATCAACAACCACCAATGCCGGGACCACTGCCAGGTGATCCCGACTCGCCGTTCCCGCCAGCGCCCTAGAGCGTGACCTTTCTCACGATGCGTACATTCACGGGGCCAACGGGCAGATTCACAAGTTGGTGTCCGCCAGCCAGCGTCGACGCAGAGATCGTTACGTTCGAGTTGACTGTCATTGGCTGCGACAGCGTTTGACCGGTGACGAGAACGGCGCCGACCGGCCAATTGAACGTCAGCGCGAGGTCCAACCCGCCATCTGGGGTCGTTGAATAGGTACCGCTGACATCGCCGCCTGCGGGATCGATGCCATAGACACGACCATCGCGAAGGAGGAAGCCAAACGCTGCCGCTCCATTCGCGCCAGTGTAGTAGACGCCATAAAACCCTTGCATCTCCCGCTTCTCCTGAACGGCAAACACTTCCGACCTCGATATATAAGCAACCAAAGGAGCGGCGAAGACCAAAGGTGCGCCTCAATCCATCCGGTGCCCCTAAACTAGCCGCACACCGTCACCTCCGCCTTCACTGGCCTCGCGCGACCTCTCCCCTCGTGGGGGAGAGGTAAATCGCGTATCCTCCCCACCATGAACAAGCTCTCCGCCGGCGGCGTGTTTCTCCTCTGCCTCTTCCTCGGCATCATCTTCGATCAAGTCGCGATCGGGATTATCGCTGGTCTCATCCTCGGCGCCGGCGCCGGCAAGGTGACCGCGCCGAAGCGCGAGCCGGAAGGCTAGAACGCAGCCTGAAACGCCCGTCCTCCCCCGCTAGGGGGAGGTGGCGCGTGCGCACGCACGCGACGGAGGGGTGGGCGACGCATTCTGCAAGCACAAGCGCCGCCCCCTCAGTCACCCGCTCGCGCGGCTGACAGCTCCCCCTATCGGGGGAGCACGTGGGCGCCAGCGGGCGCCCCGAGCAAACTCAAACCGCCTTCGTCTTCACGCTCCGAATAAAACGCTCGAACTCCGCTTCACCGTGCGGCGCGTCTTCGCGATCTTCGACCATGCCGGCTTGATCGATCAGCACGTCCTGCAGCTCGTCCGGCAATTCGTCCCATTGCAGCACCAGCGCCTGCCCCAGGCGGCGCAGCAAGTGCTCGTCGGACTCCTGATATTTCAGCGTCAGCTTCATCGCCTGCGGCGGGCGCGGCGCGCCCTTGCCGCTATTCAAGCGTCACCGCTTCGAGCCGGCTCTCTTCGATCACGCGCTCGAACGTCTCGCCATCGGCGCGCACGCGATATTGCTGCGGCCCCGCCTCTTTCGGCAGCGCGCGCACGACACTGACGGTCGCGGCGGGCGAGCCGACGACGCTGCGCGTAATCCGCAGGCGTGCGCCCGCGCTGAACTTGGTCTGCGCCATGGATGTGCTTTCTTTGGAGTTCGGCGCGTGAGCAAAAGCGCCGGCGCGTCTGTTTCATAGATGGGGCGCGGCAGGGTCCAAGGCAAGAAAAATGTGGACCGATGGCGTCCCGCCTGTCTCACAGAACCGCGCAAAATCGCTGATAACACCGCCCGCACGCCGTCAAAAAGCGGGGATAGATTGCAATCTATCCGGTGGGGGCGCGAGCGGCTGCATACTGCGCCCCGCATGAACGCCCCGAACACCACCGACACGCAACTCGACCGCACAGCGCCGCTTGCGCTGTGGCGTGCCGCGGCGGCGTTCATGCACGTTCTCGCCGCGCTCTTCGGCGGCCCGGGCCAAATCGCCGCCAAGCACACGCTCACGCTCAAGGCGCACCAGTTGCTGGCGTCGTGGCTGCGCGCGGGTGAAGCGATGATGCGGCGCCTGCTGCTCATCGAAGCCGCGGCTTTTCCCAAACCCAATACCCGCCCGCTGCTGCGCACGTCGCGCAAACGCACGCGCAAACTGATGCACTTCTTCCCCGAAACGCCGGAAAAGTGGCGCGTCAGCTTTCGCTGCTTTCCGGGTGACACACACGCACGGCCAGCAACCCTACCAAGTTGGCCCAATGCGGAGCGTGCGTGTGTGTCACCGGGAAGG
>CALBST010000120.1 GCA_937967425.1 uncultured Caulobacteraceae bacterium | reverse complement strand
CATCCAGCCGCCGAGCACGACGACCGCCGCGCCGCCGGTAATGAACAGATTGCGGCCGCGCAGAAACCTTGGGCGCTTGGCCCAAAGTCCGGACGCCGTGCTCTGCACGCGTTCCTTCACAGCCGACAGATCCATCTCATACCTCACATGGCGGCGTGGCGCCTCGGGGCAAGCGCCCCACGCCCGCACGACCTAAGTCAAACGATTTCACCGGCGAACCCAGCGCGGCCAAGCTGAATTCAGCCTGACCGCGCCAAAAGTTCCGCCGGTTAGCGCGCCCGGCGATGGCCGCGCACGGCTTGCGCTTCGTCTTGTGTCACGCGTCCGTCATTGTTGGCGTCGAGGTGCTCGAACATGCGCGCGCCCATGGCCGTGAACTCGGCCTGCGAGAACGTGCCGTTGCCGTCTGCGTCCGGGTTCGGACGATCCGCACGCTGGCGGCGTTCGCCGTTTTCCGCGCGCCGTTCGGGACGCTGCGGACGTTCAGCGGCCTGGATCACGCCGTCATTGTTGGCATCGAGCCGTGCAAACATCGCCGTCGGCCGCGCCAGGAATTCCTCGCGTGTGATGTTGCCATCATTGTTGGCGTCCGCGCGTTCCAAGCCGCCGCCGCGATGACCGCGGTGGCCACGATGACCTCGTTCGCCGCGCTGGGCGCGCATTTCTTCGCGCGTCAACTGTCCGTCGTTATTGGCGTCGAGGCGCGCGAATTGCGCGACGCGGCCGGCGTCGAACTCGGCCCGCGTCAGCACGCCGTCATTGTTGGAGTCGGCTTGAAAGATGCCGTGCCTGCCGCCGGCGTTTTCGGCGCCACTTTGCGCAACCGCAACACCAGCAAAACCTGCCGCCAAAACCGCAGCGCCCGCCGCCGCTAGAAAAACCTTACGCATGTGAGATGTCTCCTTCCGGCCGCTTTAGAGGAGTCGGCCTCGCTCCCTCTCAGGCTGGTGCTACAGCACCGCCTTTGCGTGCGTTCGTCGCGGTTGCGACAAAGTTTGTCGCTCAGGAGATCGAAAATTAAAGAAAACGGCCGGCGCCAGGGAGGCGCCGGCCGCTGTATTTGGCCTCAGCGCCTGGGGGGAGGGTCGCGCTGGGCCTGCATGACGGGATACGCACGGGGGGAGAGACGTATCACCGTATGTTCGTATGATAGGTAGGTGGTGTGGCGCGCGTTTGCCGCAAGTGCGTCAAAACATGTCAGCCACCAGCGCCGCCGATCGGCGGCGCGACTTGGCGGCGCTGCGCGGGCGGACGCGCCTGCCCTACCAAACGCACGAACTCCGCGCGCGAAAGCGAGCCGTTCTCGTCTGAGTCGTACTGCGAGAAGCGCGCGCGCAACTCGCTGTCGAATTCCTCACGCGTAATGACGTTGTCGACGTTGCGGTCGAAATCGAGCCGGTACGGCCCGATCTGCGAACCGCCAAGCACGGCGTTGGACCAGTTTGAGAATTCGATCGGCGACAGCGATCCGTTAGCGTCAGCATCGGCACGCGTCCACTCGCGCGCAAACCCGGCCTCGGCCTCTTCACGCGTGACGTTAAGGTCGCCGTTCGTATCAAAGCTGACCAGCATCAGGGCGTCGGCGGAGAGCAGCGCGCGGATTGGCGCCCGGTCCTGCGCCTCGCGTCCGCCGCCGCACGCCGCCAGTCCCAAAGCGGCGCACGCTACAACCGCGACCGTTCTTGTTCTCATTCGTAGTCCCCTAGAAAAACGCCGCCCCAGGAACCGCCCGACCTGGGCGGCGATAAGGCGGAACAGCCCTCGTTCTTGCCAAAGTGTGTCGCCCCACGCGCGGCGCCAAGGTTTGGCACGCCTCAGCCACGCGCGCCCCGTAGATTTTTGTCAACAGGCGCCGCACATCAGATGAACCATGGCGCCAGAGGACCCCCATATCCTGGTTGTTGACGACCACCGCGAGATCCGTGAGTCGCTCGCCCAGTTCCTGCGCAAGAACGGCCGCCGCGCGACAGCAGTGGACAGCGCCGAGGCCGCGCGCCGGGCGATCAAGGAAAACCGCATCGACGCCGTGGTCTTGGACATCATGATGCCCGGCGAAGACGGCCTTTCGCTCTGCAGGCACATCCGTGAGACCAATCATATCCCGGTGATCCTGCTCTCGGCGCGCGCCGAAGAGCTCGACCGCATCATCGGCCTCGAAGTCGGGGCCGACGATTACGTTGTGAAGCCATTCAACCCCCGCGAACTGCTTGCCCGCATCGACGCCGTGCTCCGCCGCACCCACGCGCTGCCGCCGAATGTGGAAGCGCCCAGCGGCGAAGCACTCCGCTTCGATAAATGGACCCTGAAACTCGCCGAGCGCGAACTCGTCGACGACGAAGGCCAGGTTCATGAAATGAGCACCGGCGAATATCGCCTGCTGCTCACCTTCCTGCAGCGCCCCAAGATCGTGCTCTCGCGCGATCAGCTGCTCGACCTCGCCTTTGACGGCGGCAAGGACGTGTTCGATCGCGCCGTCGATACGCAAGTCAGCCGTCTGCGGCGCAAGATCGAAGCTGACGCACGCGCGCCGAAACTGATCAAGACCGTCTGGGGCGGCGGCTATGTGTTCACCGCGCCCGTCGAAAAAGCGTGACCAACCCGCTCAACACACTCACCGGGCGCATGGTGCTCGTCACCATCATTGCCGTGATCGTGTCCTACGCAGTCGCTTTCGCGATCTTCGCTAACGAACGCGGCGCCGCCTTGCGCCGTGCTGCTGAAGTCGGCGTCGCCGAGCG
>CALBST010000119.1 GCA_937967425.1 uncultured Caulobacteraceae bacterium | reverse complement strand
AGTCCGTCCCCCAGAAACCGCGCTGCGTGTTGCGCCCTGGTGCGAGATCGAAAACAGGCATGCGCGCTTGTCATGCCAAACCGCGGCGGCGCTGAGAAGCGCTAGCCTTTGCCCAATTGCCGCGAGCGCGCGGCGGCGGCGCCCACGGCGCGGCGCAACAGCGGCCCCAGTCCATCGCCGGCGCCCAGAACATCCAGCGCCGCTTCGGTGGTGCCGCCCGGCGATGTCACTTGTTTGCGCAGAACGCCTGGCGCCTCGCCCGTTTCCAGCATGAGCGCGCCAGCGCCGGCGACGGTTTGACTGGCGATCCGCATCGCGGTGTCGCGGTCGAGCCCTTCCTGCTCAGCAGCGGCCGCCAGAACTTCCGCCAGAAGGAAGACGTACGCCGGGCCGGAACCCGACACTGCCGTCACCACATCCATCAAGCGCTCGGCCGCGATGGGCTCGACCGTACCAAGCGGCGTCAGCAATTGCTCGACCAGTTGGCGATCCTCCGCCGTGCATGCGGACGAGGCGACGTAGGCCGTCACGCCCCGCCCGATCCGCGCCGGCGTATTCGGCACGCACCGCACGACACGCTGGGCGCCAAGCTCGCGCGACAGCGTTTCCATCGGAATGCCGGCCATCACCGACATCACCAGCGTGTTGTCGCCGACGAACCGCTTTGAGCTTTCGACCACTGAGGGGAAGGTCTGCGGCTTTACCGCGAGCACGACGATATCGACCGGCCCCGGCTGCGGCGGATTGATCACCGCACCGACAGCATCGAGTTCGCGTTCAAGCTCAGGATCGAAATTCGGATCGACGATGCTGAGCGTCAACGCGCCGCCTTTGCGGACAGCTTCAATCCAACCACGCACCAGCGCGCCGCCCATAGCGCCCGCGCCGACGAGAGCAACCGAGGGCGCGTCGAGGCTCACGCTTCTCCGCAGGTTTCAAAGAGCGCCGCGGCCGATGAATCCTCTGCCGACATGCCGCCCAGGATCACATATTGGAACGCCGGAGTGAACCGTTCGGCGGCGTCCAAGGCGGCGGCGAGCATCGCTTGGACTTCGCCAATGGAGATGTCATCGCGTCCGATCATCGGCATGGCATGGCGGAAGATGATGGTGCCGTCGTCGGACCAAACATCGAAATGGCCGAGCCACAGATTTTCGTTGATCAGCGAAGCAAGCTTCAGCGCTTCTGTCCGGCGCGAGACCGGCGCCTGGATTTCGAAGCCGAGCGTGAACAACAGCGCGGGCAGTTCGTGGCGATAAGAGAAGTATCCGACACTCTCACCGGAGCTCGTCTTGAAGGAAAAGTGCACGTCGCCGTCCTCGGCGCGTTCGCACATGAACCGGTCATCGGAGCCAATCACGGACTCCACGGTGTCCATCGGATCGGAAACAGTTTCAGCTTCGTCGTCGAGCCAGAGATCCATCAGCGTCCCCTCTTCGCGAGCGCTAGCGCCGCTCCCCCGAGAGCGACCAGAATATGGTTCTCTTCCGCTTGGTTGCGCGCTTGAGGACGCGTCGAATCAAACCCCGACGACTAGGTAACGGCTGAGTGGGTTACCCGAAACTAAACGTCGCCGTATCTTCGCATTACATGAAGTTATGCCCGGTCTCTCAGCAGCGCTTCGAGCGCGGTAACGCGCTCCCTCAAGGCATCGGCTTCGGCCCGGGCTTCGGCGGCCAATTGCTTCACCGCCTCGAACTCGTCGCGGCTCACAAGGTCCATTTCCGCAACAAAACGATCGGCCTGAGCGCGCATGAAGCTCTTGGCCTCAAGCTGGGCGCCCTGCGCCATACCCATGGCCCCGGTCATCAAACGGGCCAGATCATCGAACACCGAGCTTGTCGTTTGCATGTGGACCGATCCTTTCGGCCTACTTATGAAGCGCCGCGGGGCCGGACAATGCGGCCAATCAGCTAGGGGTGCGAGCGGGTGATTTTAGAAGCGATCCAATTCCCCAATATCAACCCCTCGGCGCTGACTATTCCAGGCTTCAGCATCGGCGATCTGGCGCTCGGGCCGTTCCATCTGCGCTGGTACGCGCTTGCCTACATCGTCGGTCTGGTTCTCGGCTGGCGCTGGATGGTTTGGCTCATCCGCCGCGATGGCCTTTGGGCGCCAGGCAAGCCGGCGATGAGCGTACCGCAGACCGACGACTTTCTATTCTGGGCGACGCTCGGCGTCATCCTCGGCGGCCGCCTTGGCTATGTGCTCTTCTACAAGCCAGACATGATCTGGCTGAACCCGGTTGAAATCCTCCAGATCTGGCAAGGCGGCATGAGCTTCCATGGCGGCCTGATCGGCGTTGCGGTGGCCGCCTGGTGGTTCACGCGCCAGAAGCACGTCAATGAAGAACAGTACGCGAAGCTCGCGGCGAAACACGCCGTCGAGAAAGCGCCTGACGGCGAAGGCTCGAAGTACACGCGCTTCAGCGAAGATAAGTGGATCCTGAAAACCGAGGCCGATGCTGCGCGCGAGAAAGCCAAGATCGACACGGTCGATCTGCTGCGCCTCGGCGATCTCGCCGCAGCGGCCGCGCCGATCGGGCTTTTCTTCGGCCGCATCGCCAACTTCATCAATGGCGAACTCTGGGGCCGCCAAACAGATGGCCCGTTCGGCATGGTGTTCTGCAACGAGCGCCTGATGATGCAGCACGGCGGCTATTGCCCGGCCGGCACAGATCCGCGCCATCCGAGCCAACTCTACGAGGCCGCGCTTGAAGGCATTGCACTCTTCGCCATCATCAACATCGCGACGCTGCGTTTTGACTCGCTGCGCCGTCCGGGGATGAACGTTGGTCTGTTCCTTGTGTTCTACGGCCTTTTCCGCGCGCTCCTCGAAACCGTGCGCGAGCCGGACGCGCACATGCCGGAGTCGCTGCGCGGCGTCATTACCATGGGCATGCTGCTCTCTATCCCGATGATCCTCGCCGGCGCCTGGCTCATCCACCGCGCCCTGAAGCAACCGAAACTGGCGGCGGCGTGAATTCGGGCGAAGACCGCGCATGGCAAGCGCTTAGAAGCTTGCGCGACGAAGGCATTCACGTCGTGCGGCAGCACCATATCGGCCGCTACACCGTCGACTTCGCCATTCGCCGCGCGCGCGTAGCGATCGAGATCGATGGCGCCGTCCACGACTTTCCGGGCCGTCCGGAATACGACGCGCAACGCCAAGCTCACATTGAAGGCAAAGGCTGGAAAGTGGTGCGCATCCGCAGTGAAGCGACGCACGATAGCAAGGCGATCATCGACGCAGTGAAAGCCGCGCTCCCCCTCCCCTTGAGGGGAGGGGGCAGGGGGCGGGGTGGAACTCCGACCTCTCAGAACGCGCGCGGCGATGACATTGCACAAAGCTCAAACGCCGTCGCCTCACCCCACCCCCTACCCCCCTCCTCTCGAGAGGAGGGGGAAATCCCTGTGCATCTGCGCCGGCGCACGCGCGCGAACCGCACGCTGCCGCCGCGGCGCAAATCATGAGCCTGCGCGATAAGCTCATCGAACACATCCGCGACAACGGCCCGCTGACCATCGCGGAATATATGGGCGCATGCCTCTACGATCCGGACGACGGCTACTACGCCACCCGCCCCAGCATTGGCGGCGCAAACGCCGATTTTTTAACGGCGCCTGAGGCGAGCCAGATGTTCGGGGAGCTCATCGGCCTCTGGTGCGCGCATGAGTGGGACGTGCTCGGCAAGCCGGCGTTCAACTGGATCGAGCTGGGCCCCGGCCGCGGCGTGCTGATGGAAGACGCGATCCGCGCGACCAAGCGCATCGAGGGCATGCATGAGGCCGCGACCGTGGTGCTGGTCGAAACCAGCCCGCCGCTGCGCGACGCGCAAGCTGAGCGTGTGCCAGACGCCGAGTGGGAATCGCGGATCGAGGACGTTTCGCCCGGGCCCTGCATCATCGTCGCCAACGAATTCTTCGATTGTTTGCCGATCCGGCAGTTCGTGCGCGGTGAAGATGGCTGGCACGAAAAGCTTGTCGGACTCGACGAGGCGGAAAACCTGACGTTTGGCCTAAGCGCCGCAATCCCAGCTCCCGACAGCGAAGATGAAGTCGGCGCCGTGCGCGAGATTGCGCCGGGACTGGACAGCATCATCTATGACATCGAGCGCCGGCTACACGATGCGCCCGGCCGCGTGCTCATCATCGATTACGGCTACGCCAAGCCTGAAGGCGCGGACACGTTGCAAGCACTGAAGCGTCACAAGAAAGTCGATCCGATCGAAACGCCGGGCGAAGCCGACCTCACCGCGCACGTCGATTTCAGCCGCATCGCGCAATTGGCGTCCGACGCCAGCCTGCAGGTCCACGGCCCGATCACGCAGGGCGCATTCCTGCATGCGCTAGGCATCGAATTTCGCGCCGAAGCGCTGGCGCGCGCCAATCCAACCCACGCCGAGCGCCTGAAGCGTGAAGTCCGCCGCTTGACCCACGCCGACGAAATGGGCGCATTGTTCAAAGTCATATGTCTCTCGAGCCCCAACCTGCCGCCGCCCGCGGGATTTTGAGCGCGCCTCCATCCTGGGGCGCGAGCGTTCTCGCTGGTGTGAAGCACGGCTTCTTCGGCCGCGAAGGCGGCGTGTCGTCCGGCATCTACGCCTCGCTCAACGCCGGCACAGGCTCGAACGACGATCCCACCAATGTCCTCGAAAACCGCCGCCGTATCGCCGCAGCGTTTGGCGTGCAACGCGATCAGCTTACCGGCGTGCATCAAGTTCACTCCCCCACCGCCGTCTTCATCGACGCGCCGTGGGAAGGCGAACGCCCGCGGGCCGACGCGCTGGTGACAACAACGCCGCGCCTCGCCATCTCCATCCTCACCGCTGACTGCACGCCGATCCTTTTCGCCGACCGCGAAGCCAACGTGATCGGCGCCGCTCACGCTGGCTGGCGCGGCGCGATTGGCGGCGTCATCGAAAGCACCGTGCGGCTGATGGAAGAACATGGCGCCGAGCGGGCACGCGTCGCCGCCGCTATCGGCCCCTGCATCCATCAAAACTCATACGAAGTCGGCCCTGAGTTTGAAGCCGAGTTCATCGCCGCCGATCCAAGCTTTGCGCGCTTTTTCGTTATCGGCGCGGGCGATCGCTTTCACTTCGACCTCCCCGGCTTTTGCGCATCGCGCTTGGAAGCCGCGGGCGTACGCAACATCGAAAGTCTGCCGCTCGATACCTACGCCGAATCCACGCACCTTCATTCGCATCGCCGTTCGGTGCACGAGAAAGCGGGCGATTATGGCCGCAATTGCAGCGTCATCATGCTGGGATGAGCATTTTCGGTTCACTCGGCGCACTGCGCGACAAAGCCATACCGCCTCCGCCTGAGCATCGCGCGCGTGGCTATCGCGAGTTGCCGATCGCGTTCGATGGCGCCGCCAATCAGGAGCCCTTGGTCGCACTCAGTGATTACGGCGTACGCGGTCAAAACTTCTACGCGCAACCGCGCAACCCACCCTATTATGCGGTCATCCCTGGCGCGATCACGACGCTTTCGCTCCGCCAAGGCGCCGCCGAGCGGCTAGGCGATGTAAATGCGCGCCTCGCCGAAGCCGAGCTCGAACTGTTCGTCTTCGACGCCTGGCGCCCGCAAGCCGTACAAGCCTACTTCCACGATCGCTGGCTCCCGGCGGAACTGCGCAAGCGTAAGCCGCATTTGAGTGCGGACGACCTCGCCGCTGAAGTCACAAATTATTGGGCGGCGCCGAGCAGCGGGGCGGACGCGCCCTCGCCGCATTCAACCGGCGGCGCCGTCGATCTCACCATCCGCTGGAGGGGCGGCGATCCGCTTTGGATGGGCTCGCTTTTCGACGACGCCTCGCCGCTCGCCCACACCAACCGCTTTGAAACCGAGACCGACGAAGCCGCCTTCTCGTTCTCCAACGAAGAGGCGCGCGCCAACCGGCGGTTGCTCTACTGGCTCATGGTGGACGCTGGTTTCGCTTCCAATCCATCGGAGTGGTGGCACTTCTCATTCGGCGATCAGATGTGGGCCAAGCTCCGAAACGAACCTGAAGCGCTCTATGCCGGGGCGGAAGCGCCCTGAAATCGTGGCGCCCCGGCCACGCGCCGCGCCTCTGTCATTAAAGTGCAGCAAAAGCTTTCGCCGCGCCCGAGTCGGCGCTTAAAGGAGCCAGTCCATCAAGCGACGGGGCCGCTCCGATGAAACTCTTGTCCGCCAATTCCAACACGCCGCTCGCCAAAGCGATCGCCGAACACCTCGACACGCCGCTGGCGCAGGCCGAGTTCAAGCGGTTCAAGGACAATGAGATCTTCGTCGAAATCCAGGAGAACGTCCGCGGCGAGGACGTCTTCATCCTGCAATCGACGTCGTACCCCGCCAACGACCACTTGATGGAATTGCTGATCGGCATCGATGCGCTGCGCCGCGCCTCCGCGCGCCGCATCACCGCGGTGATCCCCTATTACGGCTACGGCCGGCAGGACCGCAAAGTCGGCGGCCGCACGCCGATCTCGGCGAAGCTTGTGGCGAACCTCATCACCACGGCCGGCGCCAATCGTGTGCTGACGCTTGAGCTGCACGCGGGTCAGATCCAAGGCTTCTTCGACATCCCGACGGATAATTTGTTCTCGACGCCGGTGCTCGAGCGCGACATCCGCGAGAACTGCAAAGATACGACGAAATTGATGATCGTCTCGCCGGACGTCGGCGGCGTCGTCCGCGCGCGCGCATTGGCCAACCGCCTCGGCGCCGATCTCGCCATCGTCGACAAGCGCCGCGAGAAAGCCGGCGTCAGCGAAGTGATGCACATCATCGGCGACGTTGCAGGCCGCGACTGCATTCTGATCGACGATATCGTCGATAGCGGCGGTACGCTTTGCAACGCCGCCGAAGCGCTGCTCAAGGAGAAGGCCAAGTCCGTTTCCGCTTACTGCACACACGGCGTGCTCTCGAACGGCGCGGTCAAGCGCGTCGATGAAAGCATGCTGAAGGAACTGGTCGTCACCAATTCGATCGACCCGAACGGGCGCAAGCATAAGAGCGCCAAGGTGCGCGAAATCTCGGTCGCCGCCCTCATTGGCGATGCGATCTGGCGCATCGCCAATGAGCAGAGCGTCAGCTCACTGTTCGAATAGCCGCCTTACGACGGCGGCGAGAAGTGCCGGGCGTCGAACTGATATTGTGCGGCCGGGGCCGCACCCGCGGCATTCGTCACCTGGATCGAATAGTTCGCGCCGCTGCATGAGCCCGGCGCCGTCGGCATTGCCCGGTTGAACACCATCATCGCCGCGTACTGATAAACGGTCGGATCGAACACGCCGCCGCGACCAAGAGGAACCACTTCGATCTGGCCGTTGCGCCGGCCAAGACCCACCAGCTCCATGTTGGCATCGCCACGCAGCGTGAACATGCGCGGCCCGGTGAGCCGCAGCGCGAGATAGCTGGCGCCGAGCTGCTCGATCCGCTCGCGCGGCGTCCAATTGCCGTCGCGGCTGATCGTGCCGCCGAGACGGACGGAGCGTGTGAAGCGCGGCGCAAGATCGTAGTCGCGAGCGAAATTCTGGGCGCGCCAGCGCCGCAGCGCTTCCGGGATCGTCGTGCCCGCGCTTGCGAGCGTCCGCTCCATGGTTTCGAAGCCATCGTACTCAGCGGCATTTTCCCAGAGCTGAACGACAATGCGCTCGCCATATTGATCAGCGAGCGATTGCAACAGCGTCCACTGCGCGTAGTTGAACCCAGGCGAGCGTGTGGTCCAGCAGCGTTCTGGCTGGGCGTAATCGGTTTCGACGTAATCCGTCGCGTCCTGATCGGCGCCGACTGTCGTCGTCTCGGTCCAAGAAGCGGTCGACTCGTAGAGCCAATTGAGACCCTCGAGCGCATCGTATCCGAATTGGATGACGTGATTGAGTTCGTGCGTCGCGGTTGCGCGCATCAGGCTTTCGGGCGGCGCCTTTTTGCCCATGCCGCGGAAATCATTGTCAATCATCAGCACGGCGCGCGCCGCCGAGCGTTCGCGTGCGTTCGGCGTGTTCGGATTATCGAACACGATCTGCACGGGCTTGGTATAGCCCATGTTTCCCTCGGCTTCGCCGATATAGGCACGGTAGCGGCCGTCGCGGTCGCGCACAGGCGCAGCCCAGCCGATACGGTTCACCTGGATATCGAACACCTCCTGCAACGCATCGGCCGTAAGGCGCGCATATTCATGCGTAGACGCGTCGCGGCCTTCGAGCGTGTAATGCATGCGGAAATCGCGGGTTTCGATGGTGTGAACCTCGCCGCTCAGCGTGATCGCGTTCTCGACCAGCGCCTGCAGGTCATCAACGACTGACGCAGCCACTTCCGAAATAACGACGCGATAGGCGCCGCTGGTATTGGATTGCGCATAACGCGAAACTTCGAGCGTGTATGTGCCCGCCGCCGTGGCGGTATAGGCGAAAGCGGAGTTGAACGAGCCGTCGCCACGGTCGTCGTTGATCGCAACCGGGTAGCCATCCGGATCGTTCAAGGTCAGCACGGTGTCGAGATTGCCGCTGGTCGCTTCGCTCATGACCAGCACGGTTTGCCCCGCTGTCAACCGGATCGGGTATTCGCGCGTCAGCTGGCTGTCATTGATCGTGCCTGCGTATTCGGCGATCTGCCGGCGTTCGATGGTGTCGAAATTGAACGGCGCTTGCGCGTTCGGATCGAGAGCGAGCGAGACGATCGCTTCGCCGGCGCCATTGCCGCCAAAGGTGCTGACGACGAGTTGGTAGCGGCCAGCCGCGGCGGCCTCGAAAACAAGCTGCGAATTCAGCGTGCCGTCGCCGCGATCATCGTTCTGCGAGACCGTGGCGCCGCTGGCGTCGAGAAGCGCGAGCGTCGTATCGAGATTTGCGGTGACCGCATAGGTGGTGGCGACGAAAGTGTCATTGGCGCTGAGATCGACCGGGAAGCGTACTTCGGTGCGGCGTGAGTCAAACGTAATGCGCTCTTCGCGCAGCGTGCGCGCTTCGGAGGAAAGTCCGACATCGAGCCCATACGTCACGTTGAGTTCGAACACGCCGCGCGCGCCGCCATAGCCGCTCACAACGGCGCGGTGCCGGCCCGTAGACTGCGCCACATAAACGATGCGCGAAGACAAGATGCCCTGCTGAACATCATCGTTCTCGGCGACCGTTCGCCCGTTCGGGCCGTTCAGCGTCAAAACCGTATCGAGGTTCTGCGTCGAATCCGTGGTCAGCGTTACGACCTGGCCGGCCTCGAGCTGCAGATCAAATGAAGCGCGCGGCGCGCGTGAAGTCAGCTCGCCTTCATAGCGTTGACTGGCGGGCGTTTGCGCCACCGCGCTGGCCGCCACGAGCACAAGAGCAAAAACCGCGAAACTGACGCGCACGAACATCCCCCCGAGTGAGCTTCCCTCGCCGCTATTAGACACAGTTCGGCCCCACGCGAAACCGCGCCGGTCAGCGAAAAGCGCCCGCGAGGATGACGGCGTTGCGGCAAGCGGCTAAATGGCCGCATGCGGATCATCAATCGGCTATCGGCTCCCCTCTTCGCCCTGGCGCTGTCGGCGTGCGCGATCGGGACATCGGAGGACGAGAACGACCGCTTTCCGACCTCGAGCGCCTACCCGCCCGGCACGATGGAGCGGGTCGAGTTTACAGCTGGCGTTCCGGAAGGTTGGCGCATCTCGGCGCTGCAAACGCCGGCGCGCGCCGACGCAACGTGGAAGGTCGTCATCATCACCGGCACGCCGTCCTGGAGCGAGTATTGGGCGCCGACGATCGCCGGCCTGCCGCCAAGCCGCGAATTGATCGTCGCCGATCGCCCAGGCTTCCGCACCTCGGAGCCGGAGGACGCGGTTCGCGATCTCGCCAAACAAGCCGAAGCGTTGTCGCCCATGCTGCAGGCGCGCGAAGGCCAGCGCGTTTTGCTCGTCGGGCAAAGTTTCGGCGCGCCCGTCGCCACACTGATGGCGGCGCGCTATCCCGACCAAGTCGATGCCGTCGTGCTCCTCTCAGCGTTCTTTGGCGATCGCGGCCCGACCGCGCGCCGGATGATCGGCGCGGGCAGCCTCTTCCGCCCGATCCTGCCGCGCGACCTGCGAAACTCGATCAGCGAAGTCACAGCGCAAAGCGAACAGCTGCCAAGTGTCTGGACCGCGCTGCGCAGCCTGAGGCAACCCGTCGTTTTCGTTCACGGCGACAATGACACGTTCGTGCCGCTCGAAGCAGATCAACGCATCGCCGCCGAATACGGCCACACGCTCATCACCGTTCCCGGCGGCGATCACTTCCTCAACGCCTGCTGCGTGCCCGCCCTCCTAGTCGCCTTCGAACAGGCGATCGCCGAAGCCGAAGGCCGCGAAGACGCACAGCCGCCTGTGGTGCAAGCCGCCGATCCCGACCCCGCGGGCGGCCCGCGCTTGCCTTAAGCGTGCTTCCGTCTATTCGTTCGCCGCATGCCTGCTGAGCTTCCAGCCGACGCCCCGCGCGTCTTTATCGATGTCGGCGCCCACAATGGCGGCTCGATCGCCCAGGTGGTCGAAGGGGGCTACGCATTTGACCGGATGGTCTCAGTCGAGCCCGATCCGGAAATGATCGCCGCCCTCGAGACGCGTTACGCCAAGGAGATCGCCGAGGGCCGCTTTCAGATCGCCCCCGTTGGCCTCTCCGATCACATCGGCACGGCGCAGCTCATGGGCGACAATACCGAGGGCGGCGCCTCGATGATCGCCGGCAAATTCGGCGGCAGCACCGGCAACGTCCGCGAGATCAAGCTGATCGACTGGGCGACGTTCCTGAGAGACTACAATCTCGGCGACGCCCGGCTTTGGGTCAAAATCAACGCCGAGGGCGCCGAAATCGCCATTCTCGACAGCATCCTGGCGGAAGGCGGCAAGAATATCGAAAGCCTGGTGATTTTCTTCGACATCGTGAAATCGCCATTTGGGGCTTGGAAGAAGTGGCGGGTCATGCGCGACCTGAACCACGCCGGCATCCCCTACCTCCTGGCCGAGAACGTTCTCATCAAGCACGGTCCCCGCCGGCGGCTTCACAACTGGCTGTCGAGCTTTGCCGCCCTCAAGACCCCCCCGATCCCAGCTGACCCGCCGCCGCTCTCGAAGCTGGTCCGGATGCACTATCTGGACGCCTGCTCGGCCCTGGGCATCCGGCTAACCCTGTTCAAACAGCGGGCCTGAGGGGCAGATCTGCCCTGAGGCTGGCTTGCGGGTCCGCCCGCCTTCCGCTAGAAGCCCCGCTTCCATTTTTCCCGGCGCCCCGGAATTTAAGGCTATTGGCCATGGCTGGCATTGTTCTCAACGTTGAAAAGCGCGAAAAAATTGGCACCGGCGGCGCCCGCGCGACCCGCAATTCCGGCCTGATCCCGGGCGTCCTTTACGGCGGCGCGCGCGGCTCGATCCCGATCGAGATCAACGCCAAGGACGTCGAAATGGCGATCCGCTCGGGCAAGTTCCTTTCGCACATGGTCGAGCTCAACCACCAAGGCGAGAAGCAGCCGGTTATTCCGCGCGCCATCCAGTTCCATCCGGTCACCGACAAGCCGATCCATGTCGATCTCTACCGCGTTGAAGAAAACGCTGAGATCGCGATCGACGTTGTCGTTCACTTCAAGAACCACGAGGCCTCGCCCGGCCTGAAGCGCGGCGGCGCGCTCAACATTGTGCGCCACACCGTCAAGCTGAAGGTGAAGGCGAACAAGATTCCGGAAGAGATCGTTGTCGATCTCGCCGGCCGCGACATCGGCGACTCGATCCACATTTCCTCGATCACGCTGCCGGATGGCGCGCGCCCTGTGATCCGCGATCGCGACTTCACGATCGCGACGATCGTCGGCCGCAAGGCTGAAGCCGAAGTGACGGCGACGCCGGATGCCGCCGAAGGCGCCGCTCCGGCCGAAGGCGCTGCGGCGGAAAAGAAGGACGAGAAGAAGTAAGCTGATCCGCTTCCCTTCCCGGAGCGGGAAGCTTAGGAGGCGTAGATGCTGCTCCTCGTCGGCCTCGGCAATCCGGGCGCAAAATACGCGGGCAACCGGCACAATATCGGCTTCATGGCCGTGGACGCGATCGCGCGCGCGTATTCGTTTGGCCCATGGAAGAAGAAGTTTCGCAGCGAAGTCTGCGAAGGTGCGATTGACGGCGTTCGCACCCTGATCATGAAGCCGCAGACGTTTTACAACGATAGCGGCCACGCGGTTGCGGAGGCGGCGCGCTTCTACAAGATCCCGGAGAAGGAGATCGTCGTGTTCTACGACGAGATCGATCTTGCGCCCGGCCGCTTCCGCATGAAGCTCGGCGGCGGCGCCGCGGGCAATAACGGCATCCGCTCCATCGCCGCTTGGTTGGACACAGACGCGTTTCGCCGCGCGCGCCTCGGCACCGGCCACCCCGGCCATGCCGATCTCGTTCACGGCCACGTGCTGAGCGATTTCGCCAAGAGCGAGCGCGAAGGCGTCGATAAGCTGCTCGACGCAATCGCAAAGTCAGCGCCGCTGCTTGCACGCGGCGAGGACGAGAAATTCCAAGCCGAAGTGATGCGCCTTGCGCCCGCGGAAAAAGCAGGTGGCCGTAAGAAGCCCGGTGCAGAGAACGCCTAGCGGCGGCCGTTGGTCACGAGCTTTCTGCGCGTGCCGCAGAGATTGCTGACGGCGCCGGTGACGCCTGCTTTGCGCATCGCCATTTCAGCCTTCGCCATATCCCATTGCGGGACATAGAGAACCCGATCCACGGCATCGACGTGCTTCAGCCGCTTGGCCGCGCGCTCCAAATGCCGCGCGGAGCCGGAGCGATCGATCTCTTCGGCCCTGCTCCGCTCGCGCTTGCGCTCAGCGTAGCGGCGGCGGCGGGCTAGGTCGGGTTCGAAATAGAGAAGGTTGTCGGGCGCTGCCTCTGCGTCCTGCAAGAAGCGACGATTCCAGCGGTGCTGCGCCATCTCCGGCCCCCGTCTTGTGGATATGTCACCGATTCGCGGTACTAGTGTTCGCGAAACAAGCCAAGCAAACTGCTGTTTTGCTTCGCAATCGGAACGAATTTCCCTAAGAGACGCGGCTCAGATGTTGGCCCTCATTCTCACTTACTTGCCCTCGCTCTTATGCGGGATTCATGTGGTTCGTACGGGCCGCGAAATGTTCTGGCTGTGGCTGTTCATCATCGGCCCGCTGATCGCGCCAGCCTTCTACTTCTTCGCCGTGCTCGTGCCGGACTGGATGGGCGGGCGCGGCGCGCGCAGCGTCGGCAAAGTCGCCCGCCAGGCGCTCGATCCCGAACGCAACTATCGCGAAGCGATGCGCGCGCTTGAAGACACGCCGACGGTCGGCGCGCGCATGAAGGTGGCGCAGGCCGCCGCCGCGTTGGGACGCTGGACTGACGCCGAAGCACAATGGGCGCTCGCGGGCGAAGGCGGCTGGGCCGACGATCCCGCCATCCTCATGGGCCATGCGCTCTCTCTGCTCGAACTCGGCCGTCACGCCGAGGCGCTAGAGAAGCTCGAAAAACTGAAGGCGCTTGGGCCCGAGGGCAAAACGCCGACCGTCGCTCTCGCCTTCGCCCGCGCTTATGAGGGCCTCGGCCGCAACGAAGAAGCGGACGACGCTTACCGTTTTGCCGCGGATCGCGTGCCTGGACTAGAATCCGGCGGCCGCTATGTAGCGTTCATGGCCAAGACCGGGCGCCGCGAAGACGCGGAGATTGGCTTCCAAGAGATTGAGCGCCGCCTCGCCAAGATCGCCCCGCCGCTCCGTGCCGAAGCGCGCCAATGGCGCGATCTCGCGGCGCGTGCGCTGGGGCGCAGCTAAGTGCAATCCGTCGCAATCCTCGGCGCCAACGGCGTTTACGGCCGCTGGCTCACGCCGCGGCTTGTCCAAGCGGGATACAAAGTGCGAGCGCTTGTGCGCCGCCCAGAAGCCGCCGGCGTCGCCACTGCGTCCGGCGCCGAAGTGCGGACAGCTGACATCTTCGACGAAGCAGCGTTGATCGCGGGCCTCGAAGGCAGCGACATTGGCATCAACCTCGCCACATCACTTCCAGGTCCAAGCGGTCGCGGCAGCTATGAAGCAAACGACCGCGTCCGCCGCGAGGGGGCGCCGATCTGGGTCGGCGCGTGTCGTAAAGCCGGCGTCGCGCGCGTGATCCAACAAAGCATCGCCATGCTGAGCGGCTCCGGCTGCGATGCGTGGTCAGACGAGGACACAGTTCTGCCCGCTGCTGACAGCGTCGCTGGGCGCGCCTATGCCGCGACGATGGCGATGGAAGACGCCATCCGCGCATCTGATCTCGATTGGATCATTCTACGCGGTGGATTGTTCTACGGCCCGGGCACGGGCTTCGACGACGATTGGTTCGCCCGCGCTCGCGAAGGCAGACTTCGTCTCCCTGGCGACGGCTCGGATTTCGTTTCGCTGCTCCATGTCTCTGACATGGCGGTCGCGACGGTGGCCGCCGTGCAGCGATGGCCGTCTCGCCAAACACTCATCATCGCCGACGACGAGCCGGCTCAATGGCGTGACGTTTTCGGCTTCATCGCACAATCCATCGGCGCTCCAACGCCGGAACCGGGCGGCCGGGCGGCCTTTCCCTCCTTCCGCGTCCGCAATACGCGCGCCAAAGCCGCATTGAATTGGGCGCCATTCTACACGAATTACCGTGCTGGCCTGGTCCGCTGATCGGCCAATCGAGAGGACATTATGGGTTTCAAATGCGGCATCGTGGGCCTGCCGAACGTGGGCAAGTCGACGCTC